>NZ_JBHVGZ010000003.1:119618-327472 GCF_042800355.1 Streptomyces sp. NPDC057623 | reverse complement strand
GGGGGGGGGGGGGGGGAGGGGGGAGAGAGAAAGACGGGGCGGGGGGGGGGAGGGAAGGAGGGGGGGGGGGGGCTGTGCCCTTCTCCCCTGCCCCCCCCGCCCCTCTCGGCGTTTCAGCCGGGCAGCGGCCAGGCGTACGGCCCCTCGGGGTCGTCCAGCCAGGCCCACTCGTGTGCGCCGCTCACCGTGATCCCGTACCGCTCCCGCTGCGGCCGGCCCTCGCGCTCCCACAGCGCGTACGCCTCCTGTGGATCGAGGGTGCCGCGGGTCAGGGCCAGCAGGAAGCGGAACAGCTCGTGTTCCCTGGCCCGGCGCGGCACTCCGCCCACCGGCACGGACTCCGGTTCGGAGCGGACCCCGCCGCGCAGCGGCACGAAGTAGGCGGGCGTGTGCAGGAAGCGCCCCTCGGCGTACTCCGCGTCCCGTACGGCGAGGGCGACCAGGCCGGTGGCGAGCGGCGTCAGGACGCGGGCACCGGGGCGGCACTGGGCGAGCCAGGCGCGCGGGATCGACGGCAGGGCGCAGGTGGCGACGACGCGGTCGAAGGGGGCGCGCTCGGGCACGCCGCGTGCGCCGTCGCCGGTGACGACGACGGGGTGGTACCCGGCCGTCGCCAGGTGTCGCCGGGCCGACTCGGTGATCTCCGGCTCCAGGTCGACGGTGGTGACGAGGTCGCCGTCGCCGAGCCGGTGGGCGAGCAGGGCCGCGTTGTAGCCCGTGCCGGCGCCGACCTCCAGCACTCTGTCGCCCTCCGCCACCTCCAGCGCGACCAGCATCATCGCCATCAGGGACGGCTGGCTGCTGGAGGAAAGCAGCTCGCCGTCGCGGAGCCGGGTGGCCAGCGGGGTGTCCGCGTAGGCGCCGCGCACCCAGCGCTCGCGCGCGACCGGGTCGGGGCTCTGGCCCCAGCGCCGCTCGTAGCCACCGGCGACGCCCACGTAGTAGTACGGCACGAACAGATGCCGTGGCACGACGGCGAAGGCGTCCCGCCACACGGGGTCGTCGGCCCAGGCCCCGCCCCTGTCGATCTCGCGCACCAGCGCGGCCCGCGCCGAGGCGGCGAGGTCCTCCAGGTCAGGGTCGAGAGCGTGCGCACTCATACGTCCACTGTCCTGCGGGAGGCGCCCCGAGGCGAGCACGCCGCCTCCCGCTCGCATGATCCAGAGCGCTGGTCCTAAGCCTGGAGTCCTCCGTCTCCGCGTCTGAGACCATGGACGGGTGAATGAGATTCGGCGCGGCACGCTTCAGGAGCAGACCTTCTACGAGCAGGTCGGCGGGGAGGAGACCTTCCGCCGCCTCGTCCACCGTTTCTACGAGGGTGTCGCCGAGGACCCGATCCTCAAGCCCATGTACCCCGAGGAGGACCTGGGCCCGGCCGAGGAGCGCCTCACCCTGTTCCTGATCCAGTACTGGGGCGGCCCGACGACGTACAGCGAGAACCGCGGCCACCCCCGCCTGCGGATGCGCCACGCCCCGTTCGCCGTGGACCGCGCGGCCCACGACGCCTGGCTGAAGCACATGCGGGACGCCGTCGACGAGCTCGGCCTCTCCGAGGAGCACGAGCGGACGCTGTGGAACTACCTGACGTACGCCGCGGCGTCAATGGTGAACGCGGAGGGCTGACCCCCACCGCCGCGGAGCGTCAGCGGACGCTGACGTCCAACGCCCCGAGGCCCGCCCTGCGGACGGCGATCGAGCCGTACGGCGTGCGCAGCCTGAGCCACGCGCCCGACGAGAAGAGTCCGAGGGCCGCCTCGTCGGGGGTGTGCCTGTCGCCACGCAGGCGGAGGAAGCCCAGCGACTGGGCCGCGTGCACGGCCCGGACCGGGAGCCGGGTGTCCCCGACCGTCCGGGACCAGATCTCGCGTCCGATCCGGTCGAGTTCGGTCCGGGTACGCCGCTCGGGCGCCAACTCCTGGGTCCGGGAGCGGAACTCGGCGACCGCCGCGGCGACCATCGCCCCCAGCTCGTCCGGTGCAGGCAGCCCGGTCTCGCGCCGCCAGCCGCCGCGCGGTGGGAGCACCCCCGCCCACGGCGGGCCGGTGACCGCGGCCGGGACGGCGGCCGTGCCCGCCGACTCGTCGACGGACTCCAGGAGCTCACCCGCGGAGACGGTCACGTCCAGCGTGACGTCGAGCCCGTTCTCGTACGGCTTCCCCAGCCGTACGGCGCGGATCGCCAGCACCTCGAAGGACGGCGGGCGTCCGAAGACGGCGAGCGCGGTGCCGGCCGCCTGGAGGCGCACCGCGGCACCGCGGTCGTAGTGGAGCAGCCGGGAGAGGAAGGCCGCGAGATCCGCCGCCTCCCCCTCGTCGGCGAGGTGGAGCACCGTCATGCGGCGACGGCCTCCTCCTCGGCGGCCGCGTCATCCATGTACTCCCGGAGGAACTGCTTCTCCTCCGCGGTGATCCGGCGCGGCCGTTCCGCCTCGAAGTCGAACGGCACGACCACGGTCGAGGCCCGGACATAGACCACGTCCTCGTCCTTCACCTCGCAGGTGATGGTGAAGGACGCGGCCCTGATCTCGGTGATCCACAGCTCTATGTCCACCGGGTGGTGCCGGTGGACGAGCTGGCGCTTGTAGTCGATCTCGTGGCGCGCCACCACCGACCCCTGCTTGAAGTCCTTCTCCGGACGGAACAGGAAGTCGATACGCGCTTCCTCCAGGTAGCGGACGAAGACAGCGTTGTTGACATGCCCGTACGCATCCATGTCGGACCAGCGCAGGGGGCAGCGGTAGATATGGCGCAAGACCGATCAGCCCCGGGTCAGCTTCTTGTAGGTGGCACGGTGCGGACGGGCGGCGTCCGGTCCGAGCCGCTCGATCTTGTTCTTCTCGTAGGACTCGAAGTTGCCCTCGAACCAGAACCACTTGGACTCGCCCTCGTAGGCGAGGATGTGCGTGGCCACCCGGTCCAGGAACCACCGGTCGTGGGAGACGACCACGGCCGCACCCGGGAACTCGAGCAGCGCGTTCTCGAGGGAGCCGAGGGTCTCGACGTCGAGGTCGTTGGTCGGCTCGTCGAGGAGCAGCAGGTTGCCGCCCTGCTTGAGGGTGAGCGCGAGGTTGAGGCGGTTGCGCTCACCGCCGGAGAGCACACCGGCCGGCTTCTGCTGGTCGGGGCCCTTGAAGCCGAAGGCGGAGACGTAGGCCCGCGACGGCATTTCGACCTGGCCGACGTTGATGTAGTCGAGCTCGTCGCTGACCACGGCCCAGAGGGTCTTCTTCGGGTCGATGTTCGCGCGGCTCTGGTCGACGTACGAGATCTTGACGGTCTCGCCGACCTTGATGGCGCCGGAGTCCGGGGTCTCCAGACCCTGGATCATCTTGAAGAGGGTGGTCTTGCCGGCGCCGTTGGGGCCGATGACGCCCACGATGCCGTTGCGCGGCAGGGTGAAGCTGAGGTCGTCGATGAGGACCTTGTCGCCGAAGCCCTTGGTGAGGTTGGAGACCTCGACGACGATGCTGCCGAGCCGCGGGCCCGGCGGGATCTGGATCTCCTCGAAGTCCAGCTTCCGCATCTTGTCGGCCTCGGCGGCCATCTCCTCGTAGCGAGCCAGACGCGCCTTGGACTTGGCCTGCCGCCCCTTGGCGTTCGACCGCACCCACTCCAGCTCTTCCTTGAGCCGCTTGGCGCGCTTGGCGTCCTTCTGGCCCTCGACCTTGAGACGGGTCTGCTTGGTCTCCAGGTACTTGGAGTAGTTGCCCTCGTAGCCGTGCAGCCGGCCGCGGTCGACCTCGCAGATCCAGCCGGCGACGTTGTCGAGGAAGTACCGGTCGTGGGTCACGGCCACGATGGTGCCCTCGTACTTGGCGAGGTGCTGCTCCAGCCAGTTCACCGACTCGGCGTCGAGGTGGTTGGTGGGCTCGTCGAGGAGCAGCAGGTCGGGGGCCTCCAGCAGCAGCTTGCAGAGCGCGACGCGGCGCTTCTCACCACCGGAGAGGTTGACGACGGGCCAGTCGCCGGGCGGGCACCCGAGCGCGTCCATGGCCTGCTCGAGCTGGGCGTCGAGGTCCCAGGCGTTGGAGTGGTCGAGGTCCTCCTGGAGCTTGCCCATCTCTTCGAGGAGCGCGTCGGAGTAGTCGGTGGCCATCAGCTCGGCGATCTCGTTGAACCGGTCGAGCTTGCCCTTGACCTCGGCGACGCCCTCCTGGACGTTCTCCAGGACGGTCTTGTCCTCGTTGAGCTTGGGCTCCTGCATCAGGATGCCGACGGTGTACCCCGGCGACAGGAAGGCATCGCCGTTCGACGGCTGCTCCAGCCCTGCCATGATCTTCAGAATGGTCGACTTACCGGCACCGTTCGGGCCGACCACACCGATCTTCGCGCCGGGCAGGAAGTTCAGCGAGACGTCGTCAAGGATGACCTTGTCGCCGATAGCCTTGCGCGTCTTGCGCATGGTGTAGATGTACTCAGCCAAGAGAAACCGTCCGGCAGCTTGAAATCAGGCAGTGGGCAGATACACCCCATCTTGCCGGATCGCCACCCCTGGGGGGAAACCCGTTTGGGCGAGGGGGGCTGACCTGGGGGTTCACCGGCTTCGCGGAGGGGCCGAGGCCATCGAAGGTCTCGTGCGGTGCCGCCGAAGGCCGGGCTTCGTCGATGGCCAGGCAGTGACCTGCCGGCGCCGACCGCGCACCCACCCGCCGTTTCCACGACGCGAGCACGATTCCCGGCGCGCCATCAGGACATATAGGAATTTTTCACATTAACCTCCCATAACTGTACGAAGTCGATCTCTCACGGATCGCACCCACCTCACTCCTTCGGAGATGACATGCACAAGCTTCGCAAGGCTGCCGTCGTGGTCGCGGCCATCGGCACCGTCGGCCTCCTGGGCGCCGGGACGGCCACCGCCGACGGTCACGGTGGCCATGGCGGGGACAAGGCCAGCGTCCTGCAGAGCTCCAACTGCAAGTCGCACGACCTGAACCTCGACGTCCTGGGCCAGGTCGGCATCCTCAACGGCGCGCTGGGCAACGCGCTCAACGGCGAGGGCCACACGGGCGCGCAGGACACCCACATCGGCTCGACCATGGGCTGCGACAACAGCGCCTGGTAGGTCGCGCTCCTCACCGGTGGAGAAACGGACCGTGACACACGGTCCACCTGACAGGGGCCTGATCCGCGTGCGCGGATCAGGCCCCTGGTCCGGCTCTTCGGAGTCTCAGTCCTGCGTCGGCAGTTGCTTCTTCCGTACGACGACCAGCGCCGCGCCACCGATCAGGACCAGGCCGATGGCGACGCCCGCGATCAGGGGCGTCACGGCGGAGCCACCGGTGGCGGCGAGGTTGGTGTCGTCGGACGCCGTCCCGACCGTGGCGGGACTCGGCTCGCTGAGGGTCTGGACAGCGTCGCCCGCCACGTCGGCCTCGTTCACCTGGGTCATGCAGTCCAGCACGCCCGTGAACCGCTTCTCGAAGCCACCCGGCCCCTCGATCGTGAAGTCGTAGGCCTGGTCCTCCTGCAAGGGAACCGTGATCGTCTGCGACTTACCCGCCGGGACGCTGTACTCGATCCCGAGCAGCTCGAAGGTGAACGGCTCGGTGCCCTCGTTGGCCGCGGTGATGTCGACGCCGCCCTTGTCACAGTTCTCCGCCGCGGACAGCGCGGGTATCGCACCGGTCCTGGCCCAGGTCGCGGTCGCCGTCGCCGAGACGGTCGACTCGCTGGAGCCGGCCAGGATCTGCGTCTGACTGCGGCTCTCGGCGGCGAAGGCACGCCCCACCGGCACGGTCGTCGAGGCCTGCACGGTCAGCTCCGCCTGGCTTGCCGCGGCGTCCTCGGGCACCTCGAAGAACACCTGGCTGCCGTCCGTGGCGGACGTGACGGCCACGCCGTCCTTGTCCACGATGCGCACCCCGCTGGTGGCGGCGTCCGCCGGCGGCGTCAGCGTCGCGCTGCCCGCGTTGGTGCGCACCGTCACCGGACCGAGCCGCTCACCGGGGTGACCGGAGACGGCGGGCGGGTCGAGCGTGAGCGACGCCTGGGGCTCGGCCACGCTCCGCGCGTTCTGCTCCAGATAGTCCGCGAGCTGCTCGGCCTGCGGGTCGTTGGCGTCGACGTCCACACCGTCCGAGTAGCGCCAGATGGCCACCTGGGTGCCGGCCGCGGCGTCCTGCTCGGTGAGGCCGCCCTTGACGCCCGCCTTGCCGGCGAGCGAGGCGAGGTCGTTCACCTGCGGATAGGAGTTCTGAAGGATCCAGCGGATCCTGCCCGCGTCCTTGTTGGCTCCCAGCGAGGTGCCGCTCCAGGGCGTCTCGTGGTACCTGGCGTCGCGCTGCGTCGGGTTGTGGATGTCGACGCAGTACGTCTGGAGCGTGCCTCCGCCGTCGACGGACATCTCGAACAGACCGGCCGAGATCTCCTGGTCGCCGGAGTCGGCGTGGACGACCGCGGCGCCGTAGGTCTTCAGGCCGCCTATGGTGGCCGTCGCCCCGCCCTGGCTCCACGCCGCCTCGTCGGCCGAGGCCGGGCCGGCGCCGGCCATCACCGAGGCGGCGACGAGCCCGGACACCAGGGTCGCGGCGGCGACGCGGGCCGCCACCTCTCGCCCGCGCACCGACAGCGCAGAGAACGCAGCAAACACAGAATTCCCTTTCGAGCAGGACCCGTTGATGTGGGGGAACGGTCCCACCAGCAGAATCAGAAGCCCCGAGAGCTACGTTCGGCATCCTAGGTACGCGACGCACCAGGCTTCCCTGTGATCCCGTCGGAGGCCCGATCCGACTCGGAATCGTTATCGCCAAGATCCCTTACGAGCAGGGCTTATCGACAAATCCACAGGGGCCGTTCGGAACGCATTCGTCGATAAGCCGCAGTTCGGTCAGCCTCGTGAGGTGACTGACGTCACGTCACCGCCACTGGTTCCTGGACCTGTTGGGCGTCGGCATCGGCGGGTGGTGTCTCCCAGTCGGGCTCGGGCTGCGCCGGTGCGGAGGTGGCCCCCGTCTCCGGCCTCGGGGTGCGCCGGAAGGCCGACGTGCCGCGCGCGAGGTCATGGCCGATCGCCGTCGCGTCGATGTCGGCCGAGGTCCAGCTCTGCCCCTCGCGCACGTCCGAGCGCACCTTCAGCCTGCCCTGCACCACGACGGGATCGCCCACGTTCAGCGATCCGGCGGTGTTGGTCGCCAGCTGGCGATTGGCCCACACCGTGAAGAAGTTGGTGTGCCCGTCGGTCCACTCGTTCTTCCCACGGTCCAGGTAACGCGAGGTCACCGCCATCCGGAAGCGCGCCGACGGCCCCGTCGTCAGCTCCCGGTACACCGGCTGCGTCGCCACGTTGCCCACCACGCAGACGATCGTCTCGTTCATCTCGAAACCCCTCCCTCACCCGGGCACTCCCGCCGGGCGGATACACGTACGGGCCCGTCCCGTACGGCTGCGTCCGACATGACGGCCGCGCGGCCAGGTGCGTCCTGCCACGCCGCCGTCACCGCGATCGACCGCGTCCGTCGCGATCGCCGCGAAGCCAGACTGCCTCCGTCGGGCCGAGCCCGCTGAGCCCTGTGGATCACCGCTCGTCTGTGGATATCTCCGCCACTCGAACGGGTGACCCGCCCTCCCCCGACCGGCTCACCTCCCTGGTCCTTCGGGTGTCGGCCCCTGGTCCCTCGGGTGTCGGCCCCTGGTCTCAGGTCACCTCCCGGTCGCAGTTCGCCTCCCGGTCGCAGGCCACCCCTCCCGGTCGCAGGTCACCGCGCCGAGGACCCCACCCCCATCACCCGCCCGTACTGCTCCCGGACCTCCCGGTACCTCAGCAGCTCCGACGCCAGCGGATCCAGCACCCGGGCCCGCCCGCACCCGGCCGCCGCCTCCCGCAACCGGCGTTCCGCGTCCATGCCGTAGCGCCGGGCCGGGCCCCGGGCCGCCATCCGGCAGCCCCACTCGACCAGCGGGCCGCCGATGATGCCCGCCACCATCAGCAGCACCGGCACGCCCAGATTGGGCGCCATGACGCCGACGATCTGGCCCATCAGCCAGAGCCCGCCGATGACCTGAAGGATCGTCATGGACGCCTGCACCAGGACGGCCGCCGGCCACCAGCTGGGCCGCGGTGGCCGCCCGGGCGGCAGACCGGCCCGCGCGCCCAGCTCGTCCAGCGCCTCGGGCAGCCCCTGGGCCCCGCGTACGGCCGCCTCACGCACCGCCTGCGCCCAGGGTGTGGGCAGCCCGGCCGACGCATGGTCAGCGACCGTCCGCACGGCCTGTTCGACGCGCTGGCGCGCGGTGGCCTCCTCGTCCGTCTGGGCCCGCAGGGACAGCCGTCCCGTGGGGGGTTCGCTCCGGTCCTGGTACCAGCGCCACAGCCGCAGCCAGGGCGTCCCGCACGCGCGGTTGGCGTTGCGCAGCCAGGCCCGCTCGGCGGCCTCACCCGCGGCGGTGGCGCCGATCGCGTCCGCGAGCCGGGCGGAGAACTCGTCCCGCGCCTCCTCGCTGAGCCCGGTGCGCCGCCGCGCCGCGTACACCGGCCGCAGCTTCCACCCGGCGGCGTCCACGTCGGCCGAGATCCGGCGCGCGGCCGCCCCGCGCTCCGCCACGAACTGGCCGAGCGCCTCGCGCAGGTCGCCGACTCCGTCGCCGGTGAGCGCGGACAGCGCCAGCACGATGGCGCCCGGTTCGCCGTGCTCGCCCAGCGCGATGCCGTCCTCGTCGAGCAGCCGCCGCAGGTCGTCGAGAACCTGGTCGGTCGCCTCCCCGGGCAGCCGGTCGATCTGGTTGAGGACGACGAACATGATCTCGGCGTGGCCCGCCATGGGCCGCAGATAGCGCTCGTGCAGCACGGCGTCGGCGTACTTCTCGGGGTCGACGACCCAGATGACCGCGTCGACGAGCGCCAGGACGCGGTCGACCTGCTCACGGTGCTGCACGGCCGCCGAGTCGTGGTCGGGCAGGTCGACCAGGACGAGTCCGCGCAACTGCCCGTCCGCGGCCGCGTTCTGTGCGGGGCGCCGCCGCAGCCGTGGCGGGATGCCGAGCCGGTCGATGAGGCCGACCGCACCGTCGCTCCAACTGCACGCGAGGGGCGAGGAGGTCGTCGGCCGCCGTACGCCCGTCTCCGAGATGGTCACTCCGGCGAGCGAGTTGAACAGCTGCGACTTGCCGCTGCCCGTGGCGCCCGCGATGGCGACGACGGTGTGCTGCCCGGACAGCCTGCGCCGTGCCGCCGCCTCGTCGAGCACCCGGCCCGCCTCGGAGAGCGTCCTGTTGTCGAGCCGGGTGCGCGAGAGCCCGACCAGTTCACGCAGCGCGTCGAGCCGGGACCGCAGCCCGCCGTCGTACGCGAGCGGCGTCACGACCTGCGCCCCGGAAGCGCGGGGCTCCACGATGGCGGGCTGCTCCGGAACAGCGGTTTCATTCACCCTCCGTGCGATCAGCCCGTCGTCCCAGGGGGACGCGGATTCCGTACTGGTGGAGGAGTCCGTACCGGCGGAAGCGCCCGTACCGGCGGGCGGTTCCGTACGCGAGGGGGATTCCGTACGCGACGGGGATTCCGTACGCCGGGAGGTGCCGGCCGCCTTACGGCCCTCGGTGTCACGGGGGACCCCACGCGCGGGCGTGTCCCCGTCCTTGCGGCCGCGGGGATCCGAGGCACCCGCACGCGCGGGCGTGTCCCGGTCCTTGCCGCTGCCGGGACCCGAGGCGCTCGCACGCGCGTGCGTGTCCCCGTTCCTACGACCGCCGGGCTCCGGGACGGCCACCCGCACCTGCGCCTCGTCACCCTCACGGGCGCCTGAGTCGGGAGCGTCCACGCGCGCGTGCGGGTCGCCGTCCTCGGCGTCCTCGGCCTCCTCCACGCGTGCGTACTCCACGCGTGCGTGGTCGTCGCCCGCCCGGCACTCCTGCTTCGCCAGCTTCCTCCAGAGCTTGCGCATCTCCGGCTGCTCGGCAGCCGCGGAATCGTCGCCCTCGTCGAGCTCTCCCTCCGCGTGGTCACCCGCCGCGGGGAAGCCGTTCTCGCAGGCGCCCTCCACAGGGGCCGCGCTCGCCGGGACGTGGTGCTCGCGCTCGTCGCCCTGGGTGGCGCCGTCCTTCTGCTGATCGGCGTGGTCGGTGTGGTCCTGGTCAGTGACGGCAGTCACCGGTCACCTCTCCTTCTGCAGTACGGACAGCGCGGCGATGAGTTCGGCCTGGGGTTCCGGATGGACCTCCAGGGCGTCGAGCGGGGCGAGCCGTCGCTCGCGTTCGTTGTGCATGACCCGGTCCAGATGCTCGGTGAGCAGCCGCCCGGCCCGGTCGCGCAGCCGCAGCGCCCCGTGCGCCCCGATCCGCTCGGCGAGTCCCTCCCCCGCTGACCGTGCCCGGCGTCCGCCCAGCAGCGCGGTGGCGACGAGCGCGGTGACGACCTCGGAATCCGGGGCGACGCTGCGGTCCAGGACGCTCACCTCGTCCTCGGCGTACTCCTCGAGCTCCCTGCGCCAGCGCCGTACGGCCACGCCGATGCGGTGTTCGACACTCGCCGGCCGTGGATCACGGCCCGTCAGTTCGGGAGCTTCCGCGGCCGGTTCGCGCCGCCAGGCGTCGTCGACGCGCTCGTCGGCGGCGGTGACGGCGCACAGCAGGAGAGTGCTCAGGCTCTCCACCAGCGAGTCGAGGAGTTCACCGGCGGTGCTGTCGAGCGGGAAGGCGCGCCAGCGTTTCAGCGCGTCACCGGCGAGCACGGCGCCGGCCTGCAGCCGGCTCCGCACGCGCGCGTACTCGCTGTCGTAGGCGCTGTCCACGGCACTGGTGAGCCGCAGCGCGGCCGCGTACTGGGCGGCGGCGGCGTTGGCGAGCTCGGGCATGCGGACCTTGAGGGAGTCGAGCAGACCGTGGGCCGTACGGGCGACGGTCTGCTCGCGTGCCCCCGGGTCCTGGGCCTGCTGGCTGAGCCAGGTGCGCAGCGGCGCAACGGCCGTGGCCGGCAGCAGCCCGCCGCCCCAGGCCGACTCGGGCAGCTCGGGCACGGTGAAGCGGGGTACGTCGCCGAGGCCGGCCTTGGTGAGGAGCGCCCCGTACTGCCGGGACACCTCGGACACGACCTGGTGGGGCACCCGGTCCAGAACGGTCACCAGGGTGGCGTCGTACTCCTTGGCGGTGCGCAGCAGGTGCCAGGGGACGGCGTCGGCGTACCGCGCTGCCGTGGTCACCATCACCCAGATGTCGGCAGCGCAGATCAGTTCGGCGGCGAGTACGCGGTTGTCGGCGATCAGGGAGTCGATGTCGGGCGCGTCGAGGAGGGCGAGGCCGCACGGCAGCGTGTCGGCGGTCTCGACCCGCAGCACGCGTGCGGAGTCCTCGGCGGACAGCATCGGCTCGTCCGCCGGATCTTGGTCGGGCACCCACACGCGCGTGAGGTCCGGCAGTACGCGCATCCCGCTGAACCAATGATGGTCCTCGGGATGGCAGACCAGTACAGGGTTTCGCGTCGTCGGCCGCAGCACGCCTGCCTCGGTCACGCGCCGGCCCACGAGGGAGTTGACGAGCGTCGACTTGCCGGCGCCGGTGGATCCTCCCACCACGGCCAGCAAGGGCGCTTCGGGCTCCCTCAAGCGGGGCACCAAATAGTCGTCGAGCTGCGCGAGCAGTTCGTCGCGGTTGGCACGCGCGCGTGGCGCCCCCGCCAGGGGCAGCGGGAAGCGTGCGGCGGCGACACGGTCGCGCAGGGCGGAAAGTGCGTCGAGCAGCTGAGGCCGTACGTCCAAGGTCACCACATGCGAAGAATGCCCAATTTTAGGGGATTTCTGAAGCATATGAGCATGTCTGCGCGCCGACGGGACACAAGGGATGGAAGGGACGACCGGGACAGAGGCATAGTCCAGGCATAACGAGTGCACAACACCCGGTGCGCGAGAGGCCAAAAGCGGTGCACGATTCGTACCCGCCTGCGATTATCAGGACCGCTTCACCGAACCTCCACATCGAGCCACGGAGGCGAAGCAACAGGGACACGGATGTGGGAGCCCTATCCTTGTCTCCGGCAACGTCACGGATCAGCCCTACCCGGGCACCACGAACGAGGCCACCACAATCGGCCCCCGTAGCTCAGTGGATAGAGCAGGCGCCTTCTAAGCGCTTGGCCGCAGGTTCGAGTCCTGCCGGGGGCGCCCATGCTCCGCCCTCCTTCGGGAGGGCGTTTTTGCTGGTCGGCACGCATACGAGGTGTCAGGGCGAAGCCCCCGGACGCCCTCTTGATGATCAAGGGCAGGATGCGGGGCTGTCGGGACTACCGGCTGTCACCGGGTTTTCGCGGGTGGCTGTGTCGAATACGTGTCGAAGTTCCGAACCCCGGCGTCAGCCGGTGGACGGCCGCTCGGGAGATCTCCGGCAGCTTCGAGCCGCCTCTTCAGGTCGGGCACAGCGGCCCCTCGATGCATCGGGCATAAGTTGCCAGGAGCACGGCCACGCTGGCCCCGGCCCAGTCGGCCACCTGGGCGGGATCCCGTCGTTCAGCCACTTCGTCAGGCGCGTGTTCCGTTCCGGTTGTCGGAGACGCGCCGGCCGGTGGGCGACTCGAAGACGTGCGCAGGGGCGGTGCCGCCTTACGCGCGCTGCGCCACGCCCTGCGGATGACGGAGCCGGCGAGGATGCCGCCCGCCCCTCCCCTGCACTGCGTGTCCATAGCCGGGATGGGAATGCACCGCGTCACACGTACAGGCGCCTCCTGCCGATCCGTCGGGCCGACAACGACACCTGGGAACTCCCCGGCGGCATCCTCGAACTCGACGAGACCCCCGAGGTCGGCGTAGCCGGCGAGGTCCTTGAGGAGACGGGTCTCCGCGGTGAGGTGGACGAACTAACCGGTGCCCACAAGAACTTGACCCGCGGAATCGTGGCGCTGGTCTTCCGCTGCAAACCCTCCGGCGGCACCGAGCGCACGTCGAGTGAGTCGACGGCAGTCTCGTGGCTCACGCCCGACGAGGTCAGCGAGCGCCTGCCCGAGGTCTTCGCGATCAGGCTCTTGGATGCCTTGGACGGCAACGGCCCCCACGTGCGGAGCCAGCTTCGCCCCGGCTGGCCGCGCCAGGCGGCACGCTCGGCGGCTGCGGGCATGAAGTGGGGAGAAACTATCTGTGGCCGAGACGGTCGGTTCCACGGCTTTAGGCAGCCATTTCGGGGCGAGCCTCTAAGATCACGGCCCCAACGTCGTGCTTTAACGGGCAGGTCCGCAGACCACCCGACTCGCCATCAGCTTACGGTGCCATGATCACTCACCCCCAAAACAGCTCCAACCCAAAGCCGTTTCACTGACCTAGCATTTATGCCACCCGCGCAGTTGATCAGTTACTGACTAGAGGCACGCTATCTCGCAGGAGGCGTAACTTTAGCCCGATCAATCGCCCGATGGAGAGCGCTAGCGACGGAAAGCCACTCGATCACCTCATCCGTATTGAAGTTCGGGTCCGAAGGCCTATGCGCGCGGGGATTTCGAGCGGCACGAAACAGAGCCAACCCCAAGTGCATGTAGCCCTCCTGCTCGCTCGCGTCAGTCCTGGAGAGGCCGTCGTTGATTTGGATCAGCCGACGCCCACCAAGGGTATTGGTCACCAGCGAGGCACCGTCATCATCAAGGCCGCTGAGCTGGCGGAGACGAGCTCCCACACTCTTGCACGCCTCCTCGACTGCTTCGTCGCCGTGGCCACTCGCCAGCCTAGCCAACGCTCCGGACTTCACAGCCGAGTGAAGATGCTGGAGGCGTGACTCGATGTCGCCCCCTCCTCCAGAATTCATCCTTGCAAGATCAGGATAATTGATCGCTTGCAGGATAAAGTTCTGAAGGGTTCGCACGAGTCCTTCACAGTCGCGCTTTACGGGGCCTGAGGCGAATACCCAGGATGTGTCTTTCTGATTTTTCGAAAGAGTCACAGAAGCGTACATGTCCGAGTCATCGCCATCACGCTCGATACGCGAGATGTCCACCTCCGTGACATCGCGACGATCCTCACCCAGACCCACCTTCGCATCGATCAAGGTGTCATACCTGCCGTAGAGTTCCCGCTTCCCCTTAACGGTGATCTCAGTCTCCGCGCCCTGCCACTGGTCCGTAACCCTTTCTAATTCGCGAATAACTTCCTCGATCAGATCCCAGTTCTGGTGATGCCCGTGAGGAATCAGCGCGTTGGCTGTGAAATCCCTCTTCGCCATTTCGGAATCCCCCCTAATGATGGGTGAAGGTACGCCTGTCAGCCGGTAGATCATAGTCCGCAGCCAGCAAGGCATGTGGGCGAATGAGCACCGGCTTGGAACGGTCGACGGCTGACATCCTCGGCCGCGCTTGGCATGAGCGAGCGCCCTCCCAAGGCCGTCCTCGGGCCGTGGAGGGGTCCGTCGAGCCAGGTCGGCAGTAAGCATGCGAAGTTGCGCATACCGGGCCGATGGAAGCAGGAACGGCGGGAGCTGTGGCATCTGGCGCTTGCTCAATGCCTACGAGCTCGATGCGCTCCCGTATGTGGAGAAGGTCCTCCTGGTGCTCTCGTCCTCCGTCAATTCCGCGAACCATGACGTTGATCGCTTCGCCCTCATGCAGGTTGGAGACCCTGAGCACCCTGCCTACGTGTCCATCAGCAGGACGCCAGAAACGAGTGTCGGCCCATCGGCCTCCCGGCGGCCGTGAACCGGCTCCGAGCCGTGTCGCATGTGTGTCGACGGCGGGTGACGTGCTGCCGGCGGAAGGGGCAGCTGCCCAGGTCAGCGCGGAAGTCGCAGGTCAACGTCCTTTCCGGGCTCCGGCGCGGTGATCGAGTCACTCCCTGACCGCCATCAGCGCCCGGCGGAATTCCGCCGCGGTGGTGAAACCGATGCCCGGCTGTTCGGTGAGGGCGTGGTCGATCACCTTGGCGAGGGGGTGCGGGACGTCGGGGTTGCGGTGGTGGATCGGTACGGCGGGGGTGTCCAGGACCGCCTGCCAGCGATCGAGGTGCGGAGCGAAGTCGCGTGGGGCGGAGCCGGTGAGCATGTAGTACAGGCATGCCGCGGCGGCCCAGACGTCGACCTCGGGCTGGGCTCGCTTGAACTGGAGCACCTGTTGCCTGGAGACGAACGACGGGTTGCCCCCGCTGGTGCCCGTGTGGGTCAGTCCGCTCAGACCCGCCGCGTCGAACGCCTTCGCCAGCCCGAAGTCGCCGACCTTGGCCATGCCGCCGTGCAGAAAGATGTTCCGTGGGCTCAGATCCCGGTGGACCAGCCCGCGTACGGCGAGCGGGCGGCCCTCGGCGTCGTACGCCCGGACGTCCGCCTGGTGGGCGTGGGCCAGGCCGTCCAGCACCTGGAGTGTGATGCCCAGCGCCTGGTAGTCGGGCAGCCGGCCGCCCCGCCGGTGCACCAGTTGGGCGACGTCGCCTCCGTCGCAGTGGTCCATGACGAAGAAGTAGATCCCGTTCCAGCAGCCGTGGTCGTGCAGGCGTACCAGATGGGGGTGGCGCAGCATCTCCACCGTCGACATCTCGCGCAGGAACCGCGCCTTGGCCGCCTCGTTCCCCGCGGCCTGCGGCAGCATCACCTTGAGCGCGCACAGTTCGTCCGTCTGGTGGTCCCGGGCGAGGTACACGGCGCCCATGCCGCCCTGCCCCAGCTGCCGTTGGATCGTGTAGCCGCCGAACAGGTACAGGTTCCTGCTGCCGTCCTCGGCGACCTGTAGGAGCTGGCGCATGACCCGTTCCGGGTCGCCCTTGCACGCCGCGCAGAGTTCCTCGACGGAGGGCTGGACGGTGTGCTCGGCGCCGAGCCGGCCGCCGCACGCCGCGCACGTCCTCTCCCCGCGCGGCGGTGGAACGCGGTCGAGTGCCGACGGCATCTCCGTCGTACGGCACAGCTCGCATCGGTACGCGTCCTGACTGCCCGCGGCGCCCTCCAGCTCGGCCTCGGCGATCGTCCGACCGCACGTGGCGCAGCACAGGGGGACGTGGATGCCGACCCGCAGCCGGACGCCGCCCAGCCGGATCTCGTCGCCGTCCGCGAGTTCCCGCTCCGCCGACGGGAGTCGGTCCGACCCGTGGGGCGGCGGTCCCGCCTCCCGCCCGCCGATCCTTTCGCCGTTGACGTAGGTGCCGTTGGCGCTGCCGAGGTCCCGGACCCGCACGTCGGGCGGGTTGATGTCCAGCAGGCAGTGGTGCCGGGAGATCCCCGAGTACTCCGCGTCCTCGGGGAGCTGGAGCGCGCAGTCGTCCGCCCGTCCGACGACGCACGTCGCGCGGTCGGGAAACTCGAACCTCCGGCCCTGGAGCGGGCCCTGGAGCACCGTCAGGGTCACCCGGGCGGAACGGTAGCCGGGCTCGTCACCTTGTTGCTGGTCTCCCTCGTCCGGCTCCCGCCGCCCTGGGAGCAGCGCGCCGCGCAGGTCGTGGACCCCCATCTCGGCGGCGAGCGCCGCCCAGGGCGGGGAGGGGGTTTCCAGTACGGCGGTCAGGAGGTGGGGCAGCCCCATCGCGACGCCGTGCTCCGCCGCGGCCAGTTGCTCCGCCCTGGAGAACAGTTCGCGGGCCACGGCGTTCCCCGGTGATACGACGCCGCCCTGGTGGGGCCGGTCCGGCCGGGGGATCCGGTCGCGCAGTCGTCGGCGGAAGGCCGCGGGGTCCAAGCCGGCCCCCTCGAAGGCGGCCTTGAGCTGTCTCACCTCACCATCCAGCTCTCTCACCTCACCGTCCGGCTCCGCGCCCGTCGCCGGCATCTCGCACATCTTGCAGATCCCGAGCAGCAGGTGCACCGGTTCGACCTCGGCGGCACCGCCCCGAGCGGCTTCGCCCAGGGCGATCACCAAGGCCAGGCCGATGCCACCGCTGTAGGGAGCGGCACTGGTCATCGACAACCTCCGTCGTCTCGTGACAGCGACCGGAGCCGGCCCTCCAGGCCCATCTCGGCGCTCAGTTCGGCCCAGGGAGGAGCGGGGATCTCCAGGAGTGCCCGGAGGAGTTCGGTGAGTCCCACGGACTCGCCGGAGGTTTCCGCCCTCAGTTCCTCGGCCCGGCTGAAGACCCCGCGGGCGGCGGGTGTCCGGTGCATGACGCCGTCGGCGGGGACCTCGCCGGGCGCTGTACCGGGCGCGACGCCGGGCGCCGTACCTGGCGCGGAACGGGCCAGGCGTCCGCGCAGGCGGCGGCGGAACGGCGTGACTTCCAGCCCCGCCCGGCGGAATCTGCCGCGCAGCCCCTCGATCTCGGCCTCCAGCGCGGGAACCGTGCGCAGCACGGCGGCGGACGGGCCGGCCACCGGCGCGTCGCCCAGCTTGCACACCCCGAGCATGAGGTGCGCCGGTCCGATCGCGGACGCGTGCCCCGCTTTGGCCTCGACCGCCGCGATCTGCCAGGCCAGCAGGGTGCCGGGCGAATGCCGCGGGGCGCGCCGTCCGGCCTCCGCGCCGGGCTCGTGCGCGAGACCGCTGCCCTCCCGGGTGCTCGGCCAACTGTTCGGCCGACTGCCTGGCCAACCGCCCGGCAGGACTTCCCCGACATGGCCGAGCGCGTCCGAGAGGTCGCCGAGGCCCATCAGGGCGGGTGCCTTTCGCACCTGGGCCAGGCAGGTGAGCGCCTCCTGGTGCCGCCCCAGGGCGGTGAGGAGCTTGGCCTTGGCGGTGAGCGCCTGTGTGTAGCCCGGATAGCGTTCGAGGGCCTGGTTCAAGCAGGTCATCGCCTCTTCGGGGCGTTTCAGCGCGATCAGGGTGAGAGCCTTGTTGTGCAACGCCCAGCCGTCCCCCGGAGCGACCCGCAACGCCTTGCCGAACCAGGCCAGCGCCTCCTCGTGCCGGCCGAGTTCGTCCAGCGCCGCGCCTCTGCGGATGTACAGGTCCCGGTCTCCGGGCAGGGGCTGCGCCGGTGCCGGAGCCGGCCGGCGGGCGACGATCTCGTACACGGCCTGAAGCTCCCCGCGCAGGCCGCGAAAGCTGCGCGGCCTGCGCTGCGGCTCCCGTTCCACGCAGGCGAGGATCAACTCCCGTAACCCCGCAGGCAGTTCGTCCGTGTCGGAGCGCGCCCTGATGTGCTCGGCGGCGATGCTGCCGCTGACCGGCAGATCGCCGGTGGCCATCTGGTAGAGCAGCACGCCGAAGCCGTAGATGTCGGTCCGCACGTCCACGCGCGCCCCGGCGCGGGCCTGCTCGGGCGCCCGGTAGTTGCGGGTTCCGCCCGGCAGTACGTAGATGGCCCTGACCTGAGGCTTCAGCTCCCGCAGCCGTCCGCCCACCGCCTGCGCGGGACCGAACACCTGGGCCAGGCCGAAGTCCGTGACCTTGAGTGTGTCGTCCTCGGTGAGAAGGCAGTTGGCGGCCTTCACGTCCCCGTGCGTGACGCCGAGCGTGCGGGAGGCGTGCTCCATGCCGTCGCAGAAGTTCAGGCCGAAGCGCAGCGCGCGCTCCAGGCTCAGCGGCCCGGCGGCGAGGGCGGTGTCCAGGTCGCCGCCGGGGACGTACTCCAGCAGCAGGCAGTGGTGGTGCTCGACCCGTTCGACCCACAGCGCGGTGACGATGTTGGGGTGCCGTTCCAGCAGCACCCAGGTCTTGGCCTCGTTGGCGAAGCGCTCCCGGTCCTCGTCGCTCCACGGCTGCGGCATGTTGAAGGTCTTGAGCACGTAGCGCCGGTATCCGACGCGGTCGAAGAAGCTGCTGCGCCCCTGCGGTTCCACGATCGACACCGCGCCGTGCGCGCCCATCCTGCGCTCCAGTACGCGGTAGGAGTTGTCCGCGCTCCGTACGACCTGCCCCAGGTCGAAGGCGTGCTGGGCGGACGGCTTGGCGGGCAGGCCGGCGACCGCGGCCGCGGCCAGGGGCGATGCCGGATCGGTGCGGGCGGCGTACTCGTAGATACGGCGGGCGACCTCGGTGTGGCCGGACTCCTGGAAGCACCGGCCGAGGTCGAGGTGGGCCGTCACCAGATCGGGGCGCAGACATACGGCGTCCCCGAAGGCGTCGATCGCCTCCGGCAGGTTCCCCGCCGCGAGGGCCCGCCTGCCCCGGTCGCGCAGCCGCTCGTAGCCGGCCCCGGACGACGACGCGTCGGGCACGCACCTCACCTGCCTCACACGGTTCATCGGCGCCGACGCCGCCCCTGGGGGCGCGGCGGCCGGGCGGCCTCCTCCAGTGCCGAGCGCACGTCGTCGCGGTCCGGTGCCAGTTCTAGGGCCCGCTCCAGCAACTGCCTGGCCTCGGCACGCCGCGCGCCCCGCTGACGGTGCCGGACCTTCGCGAGCAGCACGATGGCGTCGACGTCGTTGGGGCTGAGCGCGCGGGTGACCGCGAGGTTCTCGGCGGCGCCGTGCCACTGCCGCGCGCGGGCCAGCGCGAGCGCCTTGTTGAAGTGCTCGTCGGCGAGCGCGGCGATCTGCGCGAGCGGACGCAGGTCGCCGCGGCACACCGGGCACTCGGGAGCCGGCGCGCGCAGTGTCCGGCCGCACAGCGGGCAGTTGATGACGGCCACCCGCTACCTCCCGCCCTGGGGAAGCCGGGGCAGGACCACTCCGGGGTCGTCGCCCTTGATCTCCTCCATCCAGCGCTCGATCCGCGCGGCCAGCGGCTGCACGTCGTTGCGGTAGATCGCCGCGAAGCGCTCGGTGGCCCGCGCGTCGTTCGTGGCGACGCCGCCCACCGCCGTGACGATCGCGGCCACCGAGGTGAGGAACTCCTCGGCCTGCTCCTGGTATTTCCCGCCGGTGACCTGGTCGGTGTGCCGCAGCGCGCGGTCCAGTTCCGCCAGCTCCTGGTAGAGCAGCGACTGGAGGTTCGCCGGGCTCGGCGGCGGCTGACCGGCGCCCACCCTCCGGTGGACGGCCACACAGCGGTCCTCGACGGCCTGGTTGACGCTGTGCCAGTCCAGGCCGTTGCCCGCCTGGTACGCCGCGAGTCCCGCCGCCCGCAGCCCCGGGATGCTCTGCCGGTGCTGCTGCGCCTCCGTGGTGTCGGTGCGGGCGAGCTGGTCGCAGAGCGCGGCGAGTTCGGCCAGCCTGTTCTCGAACTCCGGCAGCGGCGGGTGCATCACGTCCGCCGCCGGGAGCCGGACACCGCCCAGCAGGGTCTCGGCCTCGCGCAGCCGGTGATGGCACTTGGCCCGGTCCTGGCGCTGGTCCAGCAGCGTCGCGCACTCCCGCAGCAGCGCGTCCAGCTGCGGCCCGGTCCGCATGGCGTCCTCCGGCCGGGCCACCGCCCGCCGGTCCTGCCAGCCGGACCTGACGTCCAGGTACAGCTGCCGCAGCTCCTCCCAGGAGGGCACGTGCTCCCGGGGTACGGAGATCAGCGCCCGGCCCCGCATCCCGACGGCGGGGACCCTGACCTCCGCGTCGATCGACCAGTCGGGCCGGAACTCCAGCTCCAGCTCGACCGTCGTGCCGGCCGGCAGTGTGCCGGGCAGGTCGTCGATCTCCACCTGGCCGATGGGGATCAGCCCCTCGTCCAGCCGGACCCGCAGCAGGACGCCCTGGCCGGCGGTCTCCAGCAGGAAGCTGGTGTGGTGCGGCAGTCTGGTGCCCGCCCGGGCGATCCGGTGAGGGCCGCCCTCCAGCTCCACGAAGAAGTCGTGTGCCAGCACGTCGCCCTCGTCGGTGGGCGGCGGCTCGTGGTCGGGCGAGACCGTGAAGGTCCGGCTCTCGGTCTCCTCGCCGTCCACGACGACCGTGACCGTCAGTTCGTTGTCGCCCTCGTGCAGCGCGACGTCCTCGAAGACGAACCGCCCCTCGGCGTCGGTCCGCTGACGGAGGTTCTGGATGCCGTCCCCGGAGCGCAGCAGGACCTGCACCCCGTCCGGCGCCGGGCGGTCCGCGTCCGGGTGGACCCGGCCGGCGACGTCGGTCGCGGGCAGTGCGGCCGTCACCTGGTCGATCTCCAGGACGCCCTGCCGGACGCCGACGGCACCGGCCTTGATACCGGCGCCGACGGCGACGCACAGGTCGGGGTCGATCAGCCGCGGCTCAAGGCCGTACCGTTCCCGCAGCATGCGGCTGACCAGCGGCACCCGCGACGAGCCGCCGACCATGACGACCTCGTCGAGGTCCGCGGCGCCGAGGCCGGCCCGTTCCAGCGCGGCGTCGCAGAGGCCGAGGGTGCGCTGTACGTCGTCCCGGATCAGTGCTTCGAACTCGGCCCGGCCGAAGGGCAGTTTGATGGTCATGGGGATGCCGGCCCGGTCCGCCTCCCCCTCCACGTAGATCTCGGTCTGCCGCTC
This sequence comes from Streptomyces sp. NPDC057623, assembly GCF_042800355.1. Lineage (NCBI taxonomy): Bacteria > Bacillati > Actinomycetota > Actinomycetes > Kitasatosporales > Streptomycetaceae > Streptomyces > Streptomyces sp. NPDC057623. The sequence goes on along the minus strand of NZ_JBHVGZ010000003.1, from coordinate 306,351 downwards.
CCGGGAGAGGAAGTGCTTCTCCGACTCCACCCGGACCAGCAGCCGGGCGAGCAGGCGGGCCTCCTCGGGGTGGTCGGGTTCGAGCCGGAGGTCGTAGGCGGGGCGCTGCTCGGCCATCCAGCGCACGATCGCCTTGTCGAACTCGTACCCGCCCAGATAGCGGTCGCCCTCGAAGGCGAGGTGCTCGAAGCCGGCCTCGGGGGTCCAGGCCACGACGGAGATGTCGAACGTGCCGCCGCCCAGGTCGTAGACGAGGAACGTCTTCGGCTCGGTCAGGCGGTGCCCGTGGGTGGACATCAGCGCGGCCGCGAACGGCTCGATGAGCGTCTCCACCCTCGCCAGCCCGGCGTCGAGGCCGGCCTGCACGGTCTCGTTCTTGGCGCGCATCTCGAAGTACGCGGGCACGGTCACCACCGCCTGGTCCACCGGGACCCGGAGCACCTCCTCCGCGAGTTCCTTGAGGTGGCGCAGGACGTGCGTGGACGCCTGCTGCGGCGTCAGGTCGGCGTGTCCGGCGGTGACCCGCTGGTCGGTGCCCATCGTGCGCTTGAAGAACATCGCGGGCGGCGGTTGCCCGTCGTGCTTGACCTTGCTCTTGGCCAGGCTGCCCACGACCGCGGCGCCGTCCTCGGCCAGCCACACCACCGACGGGGTGACGGGTGCCTGGTAGGCGTCGGTGATGATCAGCGCGCCGCCGACCGGCCGCAGTCGCCCCGCGTCGATCAGCTCCTGCTTGCCGGGGATGTCCGCGTCGGCGGGCACGGCGACACAGCTGTTCGTGGTTCCGAGGTCGATCCCGACGGTGATGCTCATTCCTGCTCCTCCTGCCGGTCGTCGGCGGCCGGGGGGACGGCCAGATACACGCGCGCTCGCTGGGTCAGCTTTCCGTCGGCCATCAGGACGCCGGGCCGCAGGGTCTCGGCCACCATGGCCCGCTCCAGGCCCGCCACCGGCTCGGAGCCCTCCACGTCGGCCCACATCCGGACCTCCGCGTAGGGCGTGCCGACCGGGTCGAGGTAGCGTGCGCCGGCCGCTTCCAGGGCCCTGGCCAGCCGGTGCGTGAGGGACGGCAGTACGTCGGCGGCGTTGGCGGCGGTGACGCCGTGCAGCCCGTGCAGCGCGCCCGCGACGTCCCTGGCGAGGTGTTCGAGCGCGCTCCTGTGCTCCTCGACCTGCCGTCGGGTCTCCGCCGCGGCCGCGTCGTCGGCCTGTGCCTTCTCGCGCAGCAGCCGCCACACGACGCCCTGCGGGGGTTCCGGCCGGGCCGTGAGGGGGCGCTCCCGCTCGTCGATCCGCATCGCGTCACCCGGCCGCGTCATCGGACCGGTCCGCTCGCGCCGGTGCTTCGGGCCAATGGGTGCACAGCAGGGCCAGCAGGCGCTGGGCCGGGTCCTTGACGCGGTCCTCGGCCGCGTTCACCTCGGCGACCCGCAGGACGCGTCCGAACAGCGGGTAGCGGTCGGCGCGCCGCTCGATGCGCCGACGACGCTTTCTGACGTGGTTGCGGATCGCCCCCCGCCCGCCGGCCTCCGGGCTGAGCGCGAGCACCTGGAAGGGCGTGGCGCGGTACGGGTTGTGCCCGTCGCGCCAGGCCCACGGGTTGTCTGCCACAGGTCATCTCTCCTAGCCCCGCCGCACCGAGAGCAGGCTCTCCAGTGAGCGGACGAACTCCTCCAGCCCCGGGTCGGCGGCCGCGTACGCCCCGGCCGCGTCGAGGAGCAGGCGCGCCCGGGACAGTTCCCGGTCGCCGATACGGAAGGCGGTGAGCAGGAACTGCGCCTCCACGGCGTCCAGCCACGCCAGGAACCCGGGCAGCCCGTCACCGCGCAGCTCCGCCGCCTCGGCGTAGCGCGGGTCGTCGCCCATCTCCGGGTACAGCTCCAGTGCCCGCTCCACGTGGTGTACGGCGTCCCGGGCGCGCCCCCGGGCCCGCTCGACCTCGGGCAGCGAGCCCAGCGCGTCCGGCGAGGGCGTGGTCGTCCCGAGCGCTCCGAACGACCGCAGAGCGAGCAGGAACTCGTGCCGCGCGAGCTCCTTGGCGAGTTCACCGCCGGGCGCGGCGACACGGCCGAGCACGGGCCGGACGAGGGCGTCCACGCGGCGGAGCAGGTCGTCCGCCCGCCGTGTCGCGTACGGTTCCTCCCGCAGTCGCTCGACCCAGCTCCGGCTGGTGAACAGGAGGGCGCGCAGAAGGTCGTGGCTGTCCGGGTCCAGCAGCAACCATGACTGAAGGACGTCGATCGTCTCGGCGAACCTGCCTTCGGCGACCGCCGCGGGGACGCCGTCGAGCACGTCGCGCACGAGGCCGGCGCGCGCCTCGGCCACGGTCGCGTGCGGGAACGCCGAGCCGGTCACCAGTCGCACATGCCGCCGGGCCCGGCCGGGATCCGTGAGCCGCAGTCCGGCGGCCAGGGTCAGATGGGGTTCCAGCAGGTGGTACGGCAGCCGTGCGCGCGTCTCGGCCACGACCTCGTCCGGCACCGGGGCGCCCTGCGCGTCGTCGAGGCGCTCCCGCATCCGCCGCCAGAAGTCCGGCTCCCCGTACAGCACGGCCCAGTACCGCAGTGCCCGCTCGAAGTGGCCGAAGGCGGCGTCGTCGCCGGCCGCCTCCAGGTCGTAGGCGCAGGCGTGGTGCGCGACGGCGAGATGGTGGACGACCTCGGTGTCCTCGCCGTCCTCCCGCTCCCACAGCCTGATCGCGGTACGGGTCCACGGCTGCCGCTCCCCGCCCTGCCAGAGCGCCGCGTAGGCGGACTCGGGCTCGGCGGGGAGCAGCGCGCAGAGCTCGGCCCGCAGTCGCTCCAGCTCCGCGGCCAGGGTCTCCAGCACGGCTGTCATCGGCTCGTCCCCTCCCTGCTGCGCCGGGCGAAGCCGCGGCCCAGCTCGGTGCCCGCGTAGGCCGTGGCCATCGCCTGGTACGTCACCCGGCAGCGGCGCCTGCCCAGTCCCTCGGTCGCCGTCGCCCGTGCCTCGCCGGGGTCGTCGCGGAGCAGGGCCAGTTCGGTCGCGAGGAGGTAGACCTCGGCGACCATCGCGGTGTCCGGCAGTGCCCGGTTGAGGTCGAGCGCCTCGCACCGCAGCTCGTGCGCGAGGCCGAGGTCGCCGCGCCGCATCGCCGCCCCGAGGTGCGCCGCCAGTTCCTCGGCCCGTCGCCGCGGTGTCGGGGTGCGGGGCGGGGCCGGTGCCGGGGCGGTCTCGTCCAGGGCGCGCAGGACAGCGCCGGCGTCCGGGTACCGGTCCGTGGCCAGGGGGCTGAGGGCCCGCATGACCACGGCTTCGAGCGGGTGGCCGCGCAGCTCCGGGTTGCGGACGCCGGGCGGCTCCACCTCGCGCAGCCTCAGCCGTACGAGCGCGTCGATGTCGACCCGGCCTCCGTCCCCGGGCGCGGCGGCCCGCAGCTGGTCCTGGCTCGGGAGGCGGCCGGTGAGCATCTGGTAGCAGGTCAGGCCGAGGGCGTAGACGTCGGCCTCGGGGCCCGCCTCCCGCAGTTGCAGCACCTCGGCCGGCAGGTACCAGGCCGTCCCGCCGGCAGCGGGGGCGCGGCGCAGCAGTGTGCTGACGCGGCGCGCCAGCCCGAAGTCGCCGATCTTGAGCGAACCCGACGCCGAGACGAGGATGTTGCCCGGCTTCAGGTCCAGATGGACGACGCCCCGCCGGTGCAGGAAGGCGAGGCCCTGGCAGAGCTGGAGCGCGTGGTCGCGCACGGTCGCGGCCGGGAGCTGGCCGCCGTGCAGCCGCCGGGTCAGGTCGCCGCGGGCCAGTTCCGTCACCAGGTACGGCCGTCCCGTGCCGCCGGTGTCGACACCGGCGTCGTAGCAGGTGAGGAAGCGGTCGCGGATCACCGGATCCGGGCACTCGTCCACCGTCCGGATCAACTGCACGGCCTCGCCGAGGAGTTCGGCCGCCGGGACCTCGGGTTCGGGGCCGGTGTCGAAGAACTTGACGGCCACCTGCCGGAGCGGCCGGCCGAGGACGCGGAGTTCGGCCCGGTGGACCGTGCCGAACGCGCCCCGGCCGAGTGTCTCGTGCAGCAGGTAGCGCCCGTCGAGCAGCTCAGTCACCGTCGTTCACCACCGACAGCCGCTCCCCGTCGAGCACGATCCGCGCCCGTTCCACGGCAGCCCCGCGGGCGTCGGCCTCGTCCAGCAGCCTGAGCAGCGGGGCGAGGACCCCGTCCACGTAGCGGTTCACGCCGCGGGCGGCCTCCGCCGGGCGCCGCGTCCTCGCCAGGTCCGCGATCCGCGCCGGTAGCTCCTGCTTCCAGCACAGCTCCACACCGAGTTGCGCGGTGATCCGGGCGGCCTGGCGCCTCAGCCCGCCGAGCGCGATGGCTTCGAGTTCCTCCGGCCGGAACGTCTCGAAGAGGACCACCTCGTCGATCCGGTTGAGGAACTCGGGCCGGAAGAACCCCTCCATGATCCGCCGCACCTGGACGGCGGCTTCCGGCTGCGCCAGGCCCGCGAACTCGGCGGCGCCGAGGTTCGAGGTGAGCACGATCACCGAGTCCCGGGCGTCGCGCACCGGTCCCGCGGGGTCGCTGATCCGTCCCTCGTCCAGCAGCCGCAGGAGGGCGTCGAGCACCCTGCCGTCCGCCTTCTCGACCTCGTCGAAGAGCAGCACCCGCCGGGGGTTGTCGCGCAGTCCGTTGGTGAGCTTGCCTTCGCCGTAGCCGACGTATCCGGGTGCGGCGCCGATGAAGTTGTTCATCGACTCCTTGGTGTTGAACTGCCCCATCTCGAAGAAGAGCACGTCCTGCTCGGATCCGTACACGACCTGGGCGAGCGCGTGGGCGGCCAGCGTCTTGCCGGTGCCGCTGGGGCCGCAGAACAGGAATCTGCCCAGGGGCTGGTCCGCGAGGCGCAGGCCGCGCCTGAGTGACCGGGTGATCCTCTCCAGGGAGGGCGTCAGACGGTCGATGACCGCCTCCCGCCCGATGAGACGCTCGCGCAGCCGGTCGAGGGACTCGTGCAGGGGCGGCAGGTGCACGGGTGTGTCCGGCTCCTGGGCGGGGAGTTCCCGGTAGTACTCCTCGGCGTAGCGGCGCAGCCGGGTGACGTCGACGCGGGTGTCCCGGAGGACGCCCGCGGCCAGGCCGGCCGGGGTGTCGAGCAGCGCGGCGAGCAGGTCCCGCTCGGCGACCGGGTCGCCGCCGCGCCGTGCCGCGACAGCCGCCGCGCTCTCCAGGGTGCGCGCGAGCAGTTCCTGAAGGCCGCCACGGGAGAGCGCCCCGCCGGGACCGGACGGACCGGAGGGGTCGGAGGAGCCGGAGGAGCCGGAGCCGCCGTCCGTGAGGGACGTCATCCGCAGGCGCAGGACGCGGACGTCCTGGCCGAGGAAGTGGCAGCCCTGCTCGATCAGGCCGTTGGGCACCGCGGCCATGGCCCGCAGCAGCAGCGCGGTGGTCAGCGGCGCGGGCCCAAAGCCGTCCTCCCGCGCGGCCAGCGCGGCCAGGACACGCCGCGCGCCGGGGCTGAACCGGTCGAGCAGCAGTCGGCCGTCACCGCCGAACACCTCGCGCGCCGGGACCGGTTCGGCGCGGCACTCGCGGACCCACTGGTCGAGGTCGGCGCGCGCGTACTCGCGCAGCAGCAGGTCGGCGGCCGGTTCCAGGCGGGGCAGGACCGCGGCCAGCAGGTCCCGCTCCCCTGCCGCGGGCGGCAGCGCACCGAGCGCCTCCCGGGTGCCGGTGGCGGCGGTGCGGTAGGTCAGCTCCGTCGGCGGCAGCCCGTGGCGCGGCGGGCTCTGGGCGCGCAGCGCTTCCACGAACGCCTCCACGGGGATACGGCTCCGGCCGAAGAGCCCCGCCGCCACGCTGCCGGGCACACGGCCGAGCGCGATCAGCAGATGGGACGGGGCGACCTGGGCGGCACCTGTCTCGACGGCCGCGGCGACGGCACCGGAGAGGCGGTCGGTCGCCGCCAGCAGCGCCGGGTCCAGCCGGTCGATCCCCAGGTTCGGCAACGTCGGACCCTCCCCCCGAAGACACTGCGCCGTATGAGGCGCCCCGTGCGTCTGTCGCCCGTGCCGGACCGCCGGTGCCGTTATAGCCATGCCTCCTTGGGACCCCTCCCGAAGCGGGCTTGATACCCCGGTCCGAGTGCCGGACGAGTCGGGGCGGCGTATGAGTGGAACCATCGATTTCGGGATCGATCTCGGGACCGCGCACAGTGCCATCGCGGTGGCGGAGAACGGCAGGGCCCGCGTCCTCAAGAACAGCGACGGCCGGGACCGCACACCGTCCGCGGTGTGGATGCCGCGGGAGGGAACGGCCCACGTCGGCCGCAGGGCCCGTGAGCGGGCGGCGTCCGATCCGCACGACGCGCACGCCGGGTTCGGGCTCCGGCTGGGCGTGGCAGGCGCCGTCCACCCCTTCCGCCGGGCGGGCGTCTCCCTGACCCCCGAGCAGCTGTCGGCCGAGGTGCTGAGGTCGCTGTGCCGGGACGCCGCCCACGAACTGGGCGAACCGCCTGCCGCCGCCGTCATCGCGGTCCCGGCGGGCTGCTCGGCGGAGCGGGCCGACGCCACCCGCGGAGCGGCGGTGCTGGCGGGCCTGAGCGGGGACTGCCCCTTGCTCCCCGAGCCGGTCGCGGCGGCGCTCGCCTTCGGCGCGGACGGCGCCTGGGAGTCCGGCCACCGGATGGTCTTCGCTCTCGGCAGCGCGGGCTTCACGGCCGCCGTGGTGGCGGGGCGGGGCGGCGGGTTCCGGCTGCTGCGGCAGGTCGGCGACCCGCGGCTGGGCGGGGCGAGTATCGACCGGGCCGTCGTCGACGGGCTGCTGGCGCCGGCCGTCGAAAGGGACCTCGGGCTGGCGGACTTCGTGCGCGGCGATCCGCGGTGGCGGACGAACTTCGCCCGGCTCGGGGCGGCCGCCGAAACCGCCAAGACCGAACTGTCCCGGGCCCGCAGTACGGAGATCATCACCGATCTCAGGGACGACAGCGGTCGCGAGCGGACGTTCTGGTACACCCTGACCCGCGGCGCCCTGGACGACCTGGCGCTGCCGTCGTACGCCCGTGCCGTGGAGTGCTGCCGGATCATGCTGGCCGAGGGTTCCCTGCGGCCGGACCACATCGACCGGCTGCTGCTCGTCGGGGGCGCCACGCTCGCCCCCGGCCTGCGCGAGCTGCTCGCCGACCCGCGGCAGGGCCTGGGCATCCCGCTCGACCACAGCCAGGACCCCACCACCGTCGTCGCCCGCGGCGCCGCCCTCCACGCCGGCACCGTACGCGCGCCCGTACGACGGCCGGGCCCCGCCGCCCCCGACGAGATCGCCGGCCTGCTGCGTGAGCTGCGGGGCGCGCTCGGCGACTGCGAGGGCCGCCTCGACCGGGCCGGACGGGAGGAGGCGGACGGGTTCCGGACGCTGGTGGGCGCGTTGTGGCTGGCGGTCGACCGGTTCGAGGACGTCCACGGGACCGGAGGGGGCCCGCGCGCCGCCGCTTTGCTGCGTGAACTCCTTGAGCGGATACGGCGGTTCGAGGGTGCCCTGATCCGGGAGTTCCGGCGGTGAACGCCCGGGACGGACACGTTCGGGACCCCTCCCGAAGAGGCGCTGCCATAGTCCGGCGGGACGGGCCCGGCACGATCGACGGGGTGCCTTTCAGCGGGCGCCAGGGGGTGGGGATGTGAACCCGAGACACACGCGGGACCGCCTGACCGGCTGGTACCGGCAGTGGAAGCACCCCCGGGAGTTCCGCATCGCCCCGGAGCGGCTGGACGCGGACCAGCGCGAGCGGATCGTCGGCCACCTCGCCGTACTCGACACCGCCCTCGCGGATCTCGCGTCCGCCCACGCGGACATCGCCACCGCCCGGGCGGCCGCCCGCCGGTCCGCCGCGTCCGCGTCCGCCCCGCCGGAGAACGTCGACACCGCCCGGCTCGCCGAAGCGGCCACCGGCGTGTGGAAGGCGGGGCGGAAACTGGAGCAGCAGGACGACGGGCCGGGGAGGACCTCCCGGCAGATCGGCCGCAGCGTGCGGACGGCGCGCCAGGCGCTCCAGGAGGGCATCGAGCTCAGGATCCAGGACCACGACGGGGACGACTACGACCCCGGCCTGTCGCTGAAGGTCCTGTCGTTCGAGGACGACCCGGCCCTCACCCGTGAGGTCGTCCTGGAGACCTTTCTGCCCTCGGTCTATTTCCGCGGACGCCGCATCCAGATGGGTGAGGTCGTCGTCGGCAGGCCGCCTCTTCAATGACTCGCACACACGGCCGACCGCGGATTCGGCAGGGGAGACCAGATGCGTGAGACCATCGATTTCGGCATCGACCTCGGGACCACCAACAGCGCCGTCGCGGTGGCGGAGGACGGCGGATCCCGGATCATCAAGAACAACGACGGCTGGGACTACACCCCGTCCGCGGTCTGGATGCCACGGGAGGGCATGACCCACGTCGGCTACCGGGCCCGCCAGCGGGTGGAGGCCGATCCGGACGACGCGCACTCCGAGTTCAAGCTCCGGATGGGCGTGAGCGGCGCCGCGTTCGGCTTCCGCCGGGCGGGGGTGTCGCTGACGCCCGAGCAGCTGTCCGCCGAGGTGCTGAAGGCGCTGCGCCAGGACGTCGCGCACGAGCTGGGCGAGCCGCCGGCGGTGGCCGTCATCACGGTGCCCGCGGCGTTCGCGCTGAACCAGGCCAACGCCACCGGCAAGGCGGCGGTGCTGGCCGGGCTCGGGGAGGACTGCCCGCTGCTGCACGAGCCGAACGCGGCCGCGCTCGCCTACGGAGTGGACAACGCCACCGAGTCCGCCCACTGGATGGTCTTCGACCTGGGCGGCGGCACGTTCGACGCGGCCGTGATGAGCAAGCGGGACGGGGAGCTCCAGCTGCTTCAGCACGCCGGCGACGCGCACCTGGGCGGGAAGAACATCGACTGGGCCGTCGTCGACGAACTGCTGGCGCCGGCCGCCGGACACGACCTCGGGCTGCGGGACTTCGTCCGCGGCAACGCGCGGTGGCGGACGAACTTCGCCAAGCTGAAGGCGGCCGCCGAAGCCGCCAAGATCGAACTGTCCCGGGCCGGGACGGCGGAGCTGTTCGTCGACCTCAAGGACGACGACGGTGCCGAGCAGGTGTTCTCGTACACCCTGACCCGCGGTGCCCTGGACGACCTGGCTCTTCCCTTCTACACGCGGGCGATCGACCTGTGCCGGAAGGCGCTGGCCGACAGTTCCATGCGGCCGGACCACATCGACCGGCTGCTGCTCGTCGGGGGCGCCACGCTCGCTCCGGGTCTGCGTGAGCTGCTCGCCGACCCGCGGGAGGGCCTGGGCATCCCGCTCGACCACAGCCAGGACCCCGCCACCGTCGTCGCCCGCGGCGCCGCGATCTACGCCGGGACGGTGCGCGCCCCCGCGACCCGTCCGCGCCCCCGCGCCGGTGAGTTCACCGCCGATCTGCACTACGAACCGCAGTCGCTGGACACCACACAGGTCCCCGTGGCCGGGACGCTGCACAGCACCGGCCGGGTGGACTGGACCGGCTGCACCGTCTCCCTGCACAACCCGGAGGGCACGCCGGCCTTCCACGGCCCGCAGGTCGCCCTCAACGCGAACGGCGCCTTCTACACCACCGTCACCATCACCCCGGACACCAAGTCCCGGTTCACGGTGGAGCTGACCGACGCCTCGGGCGCCCGGCAGAAGCTCACGCCCGACACGCTGTCCATCACCCACACCAACACCCTGGCGCCGGGGCCGGTCCTGACGCACTCGCTGGGCATCGGCAAGTACGACGGCAGCTTCGGCCGGATCCTCAACAGGGGGGCGGCCCTGCCGGTCCAGGACGGCGACATGTTCCGTACGACCATCGCGTTGACCCGCGACAACCCGGACGCGGTCATCCGGATTCCCCTTCTCGAAGGCGAGGAGGACGAGGCCGGGAACAACAAGGAAGTCGGCGAGGTCACCTTCCGCCGCAGCGACCTGCGCTACGACCTCCCGGAGGGCAGCGAGGTCGAAGTGACCTACGAGGTCCGCAAGATCGGGCAGGCCAGGGCCATCGTGGAGACGATGGGGGTGGAGTTCGAGGCCGAGGTGCGGCTCGAAGGCGCCCAGCCGGAGCACGCGGAGCTCGTGGCCGCTCTGCGCGGCCTGGAGCGGCGGGCCGCAGAACTCACCGAACGCGTGCGGGACTCCCGGGCCGCCGACGCGCAGGCCGTCCTGCGGGAGCTGTCCGAGGACATGGCACGGCTCCGGACGATGATCGACCATGCGGCCACCGACATGAGCGCCGGCCTGGAGAGCGCCCAGCGCCTCCGTGACCTCACGGCACAGCTCGACCGCATCGAGCGCGAGGCCGTCGAGGCACCGCGGCTGATGCTGGAGTTCGGGGACGCCGTCAGGAAGTGCGAGGGCCTGCTCCGGCGCGGCGGCGGCACGGCCGAGCGGCAGGAACTGGAACGCCTGCGCCGCCTGGCCAACCAGGCCATGAGCGACGCCGACATCGCCGAGCTGGAGCGGCTGCTGAAGCAGGCGTGGGAGCTCAGTGCCGAGCTGAGGCGCGCCACCGGCGAGCTGGAGTACGACCTGTTCAAGCAGCTGTCCAGGATGGGCCACGTGATGACGCCGCGGGCCGAGGCCCAGGCCGCGATCGCGCGGGGCAGGCGGGCGGTCGCCGCCCGCGACCGGGACGCCCTCCTGGACGTCGTCCAGCAGCTCATCGAGATGCTGCCGCCGGATCTCAAGCCGACCGGGCCGACCGTGGAGCGGGACGGCGGTGTCTGGTGACGGCGACGGAACTCACGAGGCGGACGGTGCCCGAGCCCCGCACGGACCACGACGCCGGCACCGAGCTGCGGGCCGAGCTGGTGGTGGCCCGGGCCGCCGCGGCGGCACGCTCCGGTGACCTGGACGCGGCGCTGCGGGAACTGGACCGCTACGACGACGGTGCCGTCGCCCGGCACCGCGACGTCATCGATCTGCGGGCCCGCGTGCACGCCCAGCGCGGTGAGCGGGCGGAGGCCGAGCGGTGCTGGCGTCAACTGCTCGACGACGACCCGCGGGACGAGTCCGCCGCGGCCGGCCTGGCCCGCATCCGGCGGTTCCGGCGCCGGGGCCCGGTGGGCGCCCTCGGCCGCGCCCGCCACCGGCTCAGGCCCGCCGTGGCCGCCGTCCTGTGCGCCGGCGCGGTCACGGCGGCGACGTGGGGACTCACCACGCGGGTGCCGTCCGACGCCCGGGCGGCCCGGTCCGACCCCGCGGCGGTGGCCCGCGCCGAGCAGGACGTGCGGCGGGAGCTGACGGAACAGCGGGAGCGCGCCACGGCCGAGGCCGCGGCCCGGCGTACGGAGGCGCTCGACGCCCTGGCGCGGGAGGTCCGTACGCCGGGGGCCCGGGTGGAGCGGCACGAAGACTCCGTGGAAGTGGTCTTCGAGCAGGGCCTGTTCTCCGAGGGCGCCGAACTGACCGACGCCGGCGCGGCGCGGCTGGTCCGGCTGGGCGAGCGCCTCGCCGAGCGGCAGCAGTTGCGCGTCGAGGTCCTCGGGCACATCGCGCAGGTGCCCGAAGCGCCCACCGCCGGCGGCTCGGTGACCTCCCTGTGGCGGGCCATGGCCGCCGCCCGCGTGCTCAGCGACGCCAGTGGCCGCCCGCTCACCGGCTTCGCCGTCGCCAGCGCCGAGCAGCGGGACGCCCCGCACGACACCGACGCGGCGAACCGGACCGTCACGCTGATCCTGACCCCGCAGACCGCCTCGTAGCACGGCGCACGCGCCGTCGACCTCGCAGAACCTGGGAGGACGCCTTGCCGAACGGCACCGCACCGGTGGCCATGGAGCGCCTTCGCGAGCTCACCGTCCCCGAGCTCTACCAGCGCAACGCCTTCAGAGTGACCGGCATCTCCACCATGGCGACACGCCGGACGATCCGTCAGCAGAAGCAGCACATCACCACCGCCGCCCGAGCCGGGGTGGACATCCCCGCCCCGGGCGAGCTGCCCGTGCCCGGCAGGCGGAGCGTGGAGCAGTACGGTGCCGCGTTCGACGTCATCGACCATCCGCAGCGCCGGATCGTCGACGAGCTGTTCTGGCTCTGGGGCGCCCCCGACGGGGCCTGCGGATGCGACGCCGCGCTGCACCGGGCGCACGACGCGGCCGTACGCGCCCACGCCCGGGTTCTCGACGAGGAGCTGGCCGGCCGCACGGCGCCCGCCGAGGGTGAGGACAGCTGGGGCGCGGCCGCCGCCGGCTGGCGGGGCGCGCTCGGCCACCCCGGCTTCTGGGACCATCTGAGGCACCGCGTCAGCGCACTCGACGACCGCCGCCTGGCCCCCTCGGCCCTGTCCGCGCTGGAGGACGAGCTCCGCCGCACCCTGACGGCGCCCCTGGCGGTGCTCGCCGCCCGGGCGGCGGCGCCCCAGCGGATGACCGGGCTCTTCGGCGCCTGGTCATGGGCGGGTGAGCGGCTGCTGGGCGAGGCCGTCGAGCAGCAGCTGCGGCCCGAGCTGGACTCCGCGCGGCTCGCGCTGGACCGCGCCCGTGACCAGCAGGCCGAGCACACCGTCCGCGCGGTGTCGATCGTGGAGAAGGAGATCGTGCCGCAGCTGACCAGGCTGCGTGCCTTCGAGGCCGACGGTGTACGGCGCACCGTCGGCAAGCTGGCCGACCGGGCGGCGCTGCTGCTCAACAACTGCGTCATCTCCCCCGGCTCCGGCCCGTCGCTGCCGGCCGGGGAGGACGCCCGGCTGCTCGAACTGGCCCTGGCGCTGGCCGAGACGGACGAGACCCGCCGGATCGTCACCGGCAACCGGAAGCATCTGGCGCTCGGCTCGGTCGTGAAGTCGTTGGAGAAGGTCCGCACGCTCCTGGACGACAACCAGGCCCAGCGGGCGGTCGCGGAGATGCGGAGCCGGGTGCTGCCGGTCCTCACCGAGCTGCGGCAGAGCGAGGACGCGGAAAAGCGGCGGGGCGCGGCCCGGCTCGGTGACGCGACGGCGATCCTGCTCAACAACTGCGCCATCGCGCTGTCTCCCGGCACCGCGCCCTCGCCCGCGCGGGAGAGCTTCGAACTGCTCGACGAGGCGGCGAAGCTGGTCGAGACGAGGCAGGCGCGCAAACTCGTCAGGAAGAACCGGCGGCGGCTCGACGACCACTCCCGCCTCGGCCCGTACACCGAGGCGCTCGACGCCACCCTGTCCGGCCTCAAGCGTGCTCAGGAACACCTGAGCGGCAACAAGCCGGAGCGCGCCGCCGCGGAGATCGAGGAACGCGTGCTGCCGCGGATCAGGAAGCTGAGCGAGTGCAGGGCGTGGAAGATCCGCTTCGCCGCGTCCCGCCTCAGCGACCGGACGGCGGTGCTCCTCAACAACTGTGCCGTGGCGCTCGTCCCCGAGGTCGCGGCGCCCAAACAGCGGAGCATCCGGCTGCTCAAGACCGCGTTGACCGTGGCCAGGAAGGGCAGGACGCGCCGGCTCGTCACGAAGAACCTGGGCGGCTTCCAGTACGCGGAACGGATCTACGGGAACGACCGGTTGTCCCCGCTGTCCGGGCTCGGGGCGTCGAACCCGCTCGCTGCGTCACGGGGCGTCGACGACCAGCGGCTGTCCTACCTGCCGTCGTCCGTCCGCGACGCGCTGATGCGCATGTCCCCCGAGCAGCGGGCCGAGTTCCTCTCGCGCTACCGCGACCTTCTGTGAGGTCTGGTCACAGGTCGGTGCCACCGCTGACGTCGAGGTACTGGCCGGTGATCCAGCGGGAGTCGTCGCAGGCGAGGAACGCCACCACGTCCGCCACGTCGGAGGGTGTGCCGATGCGGTCGAAGACGGACCGCGCGGCCAGCGCGGCCCGCGCCTCGGGGGTCGTCCGGCGCCGGGCGTTCATGTCCGTCTCGATGAACCCCGGCCCGACCGTGTTGACGGTGATGCCGCGCCCGCCGAGTTCCTTGGCCAGAGCCAGCGTCATCGTGTCCAGCGCGCCCTTGGACATGGCGTACGCGAGGGACTCGGGAAAGGCCCGCCGGGTGGCGAGGGAGGAGATGTTGATGATGCGGCCGCCGTCGCGCATCCTCGGCAGCGCGCCCTGCACGAGGAAGAACGGCGCCTTGGCGTTGACGGCGATCATGCGGTCGAAGATCTCGGGGACCGCCTGCCCCACCGGCCCCGACCCGCTCGCTCCCGCGTTGTTGACCAGGATGTCGAGGGATCCCTCGGCTTCCCCCGCCTCGTCGCCCCGCTCCTCGCGCAGCCCCGCGTCGAAGGCGTCGAAGACGGCGGCGGCGTCGCCCGGCACCCCGAGTTCGGCGCCGAGGGGGAAGGCCCGTCCGCCGTTCTGCCGTATCTCCGCGACGACTTCCAGGGCGGCGGCCACGCTGTGTCCGTAGTGGACGGCGACCAGTGCCCCGTCGCGGGCGAGCCGGGTGGCGATGGCCCGGCCGATGCCGCGGCCGGCCCCGGTGACCAGTGCGGTCCTGCCGGTCAGTGCGCGTTCGATGTCCACGAAGACCCCGTGTGCTCGGAGATGGAGGAAGTACGGAGGGGGGAGGGTGAGGGGGACCCTGCCGTCAGCGGTCCAGGAACTGCCTGTACCAGGAGGTGTGTTCGGCAAGGCTCGGGGCGAATCCGGCTCCGGGGTCGACGCCCGCGCCCGCCCAGAAGCCGTCGTCCGCGAACCAGTGGTCCACGGCGAGCATGCCGAGGTGGTGCAGCGCGCGTGGCTGCCCGGCGAGCCTGGTCCGGGCCTCGTCGAGGTCCAGCGGCGCGCCGGACAGGCGCGGGCCGAGCCGGTCGGCCACCGTGTCCAGCAGTTCCGAACTGCTCACCGGATCCGGGTGGTTGACGTGGTGGACGCCCGCCGGGACCCGCTCCGACAGCCCGGCGGCGACCACCGCGCGCGCCAACGCCCGTACGTCGACGACGCAGTGCCGGGCGGCGCAGCCCTTGAGGCCCGCCGACAGCAGCCCCAACAGGGCGACCAGCCCGGGCACCACCCACCGGTCGCCGGCCCCGAGCACCAGGTGCGGGCGCAGCACGACCCCGCCCGCGTCCAGCACATGCCGCTCGGCCGCGGCACGGGAGCGGCTGGTCGGCGAGGCCGGTGCGAGCGGCGCCTCCCCCGGCAGCACACCGGTGAAGGGCCCCCGTCCGTACACGGCGGCCGTACTCACGTAGACGACGCGGGCCACTCCGGCGCGCGTCGCCTCCTCGACGAGGGCGCGGGTGCCGTGGTCGTTGACGGCCGCGGTGAGCCGTTCGTCGTCGCCGACGTGGGAGGCGCAGTGCAGGACGACGTCGACGCCGGCGCAGACTCCGCGCAGGGACGACGCGTCGGTCAGGTCCGCCCGTACGACGTCCACCGGCGCGGTGCCGTCGAGCGGGCCGCCCCCGGGTGGCGGGCTCGCCGGATCGCGCAGCGCGAGCCGGACAGGGGGCGGCGTGTCGCCCTGCGCCTCCCGGGCGGCCGCGACGACATGACGTCCGACGAAGCCGCTGCCTCCGGTGACGAGGATGCGTGCTGACAAGGTGGGCCCTCCCTCTGGCCGGCGGATCCGCGCGCCGCGCTCAACAGTCGGTGACGGACCCGCCGAAGGTCAATCGCACCCGCGCCCCCTCAGCCACCCCCGTCACCCCGTCACCCACCACCCCGCCCGCCGTTCCCCTTCCGTAGAGTCGATCCAGTCGGTGCCCCGGCCATGGAAAGGAACCCCCGTGCGGCTGCGCTGTGCTGTGCTCGACGACTTCCAGAACGTGTCGACCGAGGTCGCCGACTGGTCGCCGCTGGCGGACGACGTGGAGGTCGTCCCCTTCACCACCCACTTCGCCGACGAGGAAGCCCTGGCGGCGGCCCTCGCCGGGTTCGACATCGTGGTCACCCTGCGGGAACGGGTCCCCTTCCCCGCCTCCCTGATCGCCCGGCTGCCCCGGCTGAGGCTGCTGATCGCCTCGGGCATGCGCAACTCCGTCATCGACTACGCCGCCGCCGAGACGCACGGCGTCACCGTCTGCGGTACGGCGAGCACCTCCAGCCCGCCCGTCGAGCTCACCTGGGCCCTGCTGCTGGGCCTCGCCCGCGGAATCGTCCAGGAGAACAACGCCCTGCGCTCGGGCGGCCCCTGGCAGCACACGGTCGGCGCCGACCTGCACGGGCGTCGCCTCGGCGTGCTCGGCCTGGGCAAGATCGGCAGCCGGGTGGCCCAGATCGGCCTCGCCTTCGGCATGCACGTCAGCGCCTGGAGCCAGAACCTGACCAAGGAGTACGCCGACGAGGTGGGCGTCCACCTGGCCGCCACCAAGGAGGACCTGCTCGCCGACAGCGACTTCGTCTCGGTCCACCTCGCCCTGAGCGACCGCACCCGCGGCCTCCTCGGCCCCGCCGAGATCGCGTTGCTCAAGCCGACGGCGTATCTGATCAACACCTCACGCGCGGCGATCGTCGACCAGGACGCCCTGCTCGGCGCCCTGCACGAGGGACGCATCGCGGGCGCCGGCGTGGACGTCTTCGACGTCGAGCCCCTCCCCGCCGACCACCCGATGCGCTCGGCCCCCCGTCTCCTCGCGACGCCCCACCTCGGCTATGTCTCACAGGCCAACTACGCGACGTACTACGGCCAGGCGATCGAGGACATCCAGGCGTACCTGGCGGGTTCACCGGTTCGACGGCTGCCCTGAAGCGGGCGGGCCGACGGCGGTCAGGCGCTGTCGGCGACCCCGGCGGCCGCGTCGGGGGCCGCCTCGGCCAGGCGTCGGTAGATTCCCTCGCTCCGGCGCAGATGGTGCAGGTCCACCAGGTAGCGCCGGAGCGTCACATGGTCGATGGCGTCGCTGTCCTCGCACCAGGCGCGCAGCTTCTCGTTGACGGTCCGCTCCGGGTACTCGACGCCCGGCTCGAAGGTCTGCTCGGCGATGTGCCGCAGCACGAGCTTCTTACGGGTCCACCGCGCGGGCAGCCGCACCAGCCGGCCGTCCCGGACGAAGGTCCGCAGGACCAGGTCGGCCCGCCGGTCCCCGGACTCCGGGCGGCCGGCGGCCCCGACGTCGCTCTCCCGCCGTGCCGCCCCTCGCGCGTACTCCTTGAACAGGCCGTACGCGACACCGAGTTCCCCGTCGTCCCCGGCCGCCACCACGCCCTGCTCGCGCAGCCGCAGCAGCGCGAGAGCCGTGTCCCTCGTGGACAGCCCGGCCGCCCGGGCGACCTGCTCGGCACTCCCCGCGCCCAGCGCCACGGCGGCGAAGGCGCGTACCCGGCTCTCCTCGGCGAACAGCCGGACCAGTTGTTCCGTCGCATCGGTTGCCATGTCCGGAGGCTAGTGGACGTCAGCCGCGGAGCTGAGCGAATTTCCGGCGGGGCCGGGCGGCCCTCAGGCGTACCGGTAGATCTGGGACAGGTCCTCCAGGTCGTCCGGGCTGACGTCCCACGGTGGCAGCCGCTCGTTCCGGGCGACGATTCGGCCGTACTGGTCGCTCTTGCGGCCGGGCGGCCTCGCCGGCACATAGCGGTGTTTGCGGTGGCGTCGCTGCCAGCGCTGCCACTGCATGTCGACGAAGGCGTGGACCAGCCAGAAGACGGGGTCGTTGACGGACGCGCCGCCGAGCATGACGCCGCCGACCCAGCGATGGACCCGGTTGTGGTTGCGCCAGGGGTTGTTGCTCCTGCCCCACCCCTCCATCTTGTTGCGGAAGCCCTTGGTGACCGTCGAGTCCCACGGGGAGACGTCGTAGACGGGGTCCTTCAGCGCCCAGTTCAGATCGTCCCGGGTGGGCAGGGCGATCGGCCGGCGGGAGCGGCCGAGGTCCCGGGTGAGGAACTCGACGTTGGTGATGTTCGTCCTGAGGGTCCAGTTGCCCGTCGCGTAGGCGAACGGCCCGGTCATCACCCGCCGGTCCACGGGCCGCCCGTTGCCGCCGAGCAGATCGTCGGTCCAGGGCACCGAGGTGGTCGAACGGTCCCGGGTCCAGTCCCAGTACGGCACGGTCACCGAGTCGTCGACGCTGCGCAGGGCGTTCTCCAGGTCCAGCACGAACTGGCGGTGCCAGGGCAGGAAGGAGGGCGTCATGTGGGCGGCGCGCAGACCCCGGTCGCCGTCCCCACGGAAGTGCTCGATGTGCAGCCGTACGAACTCGTCGTACTCGCCGCGCCGTTTGACCTCCAGCAGCGCCTCGACGAACCGCCGCCGCTCGCCGGCCGTCAGCTTGCTCACGTTCTTACGCACGTACACCATGCTGTGCCTCCCCGTGCGGGTGACCGCCGCCGAACGGCCCCGGAGCCACGTCACGCAACCGCCGAAGCGGACCGAGCTCGTCGACGGCGGCGCGGGTCGCCTCCAGCGGGGTCCGGTACCAGCTGTAGTGATCGATCATGCTCAGCCAGGTGCCGTCGGCACGGCGCATCAGATGCAGCGGCCGCCCGTCCACCGTGACCTGCCATTCGGCTCCGAGGGCGGAGAGCCCCTGGAGGGGAAGGGGGGCGCCCTGGATGCGGCGGCCCCGGTAGGTCTCGTCGAAGGGGGTGCCGCTGTCCCGCTTCCCGTCCGCGGGCCGCGCGGGCCGGGACGCGGTGACGACCGGGGCGAGCGCCACGGCGGCGGAGGCGAGCAGCACCCGCGCGACCTCCCGCCGGGTCCGACTCTCCGGCTCGCTCCGCACCGGGGCGTCCGCCCCCTGCACCGCACCCACCGACACTCCGTCTGCACTGACGGCCATCGCTCACTCCTCGTACGGTTCGGCTGTTCGTACGAGTAACCGAGCGAGACGGCCCACGGTCACCACCGAGGCGCCCGTACGGTGCAATGGTCAGCTGGTCCAGAAGTCCCACCAGCGGGTCAGGACGAGCATCCCGACGATCCCGATGTGCAGCACCGGAACCACCCAGGTGAACTCCGTGAAGAACGACTTCACCGGGCGCGGCGCGGGCAGGAAGTCATGGCGTACGACGAAGGACGTCACGTACCAGAACAGCGGGATCGTCCCGAGCCAGGCCAGGCAGCACCACAGGCACAGGGCGTTGATCCGGTACAGGGACTCGAACTGGAGCCAGGAGACGAAGCCGACCCCGAAGAGGCATCCGGCCGCGAAGGTCAGCCAGTACCAGCGAGGACAGGTCGCCCCGGCCAGCAGGCTGACGCCGACACAGATCACGATGCCGTAGGCCACCAGGCCCAGCATCGGGTTGGGAAAGCCGAAGACCTCGGCCTGGTCGCTCTCCATCACGCTGCCGCAGGAGACGACGGGGTTCAGGCTGCAGCCCGGCGTGAAGCCCGGGTCCTCCAGCAGCTTGAACTTGTCGAGGGTGATGACCCAGGAGGCCACCAGCCCGGCCGCCCCGCAGAGCACCAGCAGCAGGGCGAACGCCCGGCTGCCACCGGCGGTTGGGCGCTTCGGCCGTGCGGAGGCACTTGAGTCAGGGGCCATCGCGCGACCTTATCGACGCTCCGGAGAACGCCCCGGGGCGCGCTCACCCGACCGGCCGACATGGCGGGGGCCATCCCGCCCGTTCGAGGGACGACCGCCGACGTGGTCAGCGGTAGACGCGGACGTGGTCGACGTCGAAGGTGATCGGGGCCGGGCCGCAGGGGGCCGGGTGGTACTCACCGGCGCTCAGCGACAGGTTCAGGATCAGGTACGCCGACCAGTGGGGGCCGACGCCGGTGCCGTCGGAGAAGACGCGCTCGCCGTTGACGTACCAGTCGACGCACGTCGCGCCGTAGTCGGTCCCGATGGTGACCCATCTGTCCGGGCCGATCGCGTCGACGTCGGTGTGGTACGTCTCGGCGCGGTTGACGTGGTTGGACAGCTCCAGCAGGTGCGGGTTGTCCGGGTGGTACTCGAAGGAGTCGACCTCGTTCTCCCCGTCCTTCCAGGTCCACAGCGCCGGCCAGGCTCCGGTCCCGCGGGGCAGTCGGACGCCGGTCTCGACGTAGTCCCCGGTGCGTACCTGGAAGCCCTCGGCGGAGTACTCGGTGGTGAGCAGGCCGGTGTGCCAGGCCTGTCGGCCGTTCTCCAGCGTGCGGCCGGCCGGTACGGCGGTGAAGGTGGCCACGCCGTTCGAGACGGTCACGCAGTCGGGGGTGAGCCAGTCCAGCTTGTTGTCGTCCGGGTTGTGGTCGCAGTAGCGGTAGGCACTCGTCCTGTCGCCGACCCATCTGGCGCCCCAGGCGATCGGGGTGTCGAACTCCTCGGACCAGATGAGCGACCTGCCCGCGGTCGTGGTCGGCGTGAAGGTGCCGCTGTGGGTGGTCATGGCGGCGAGGGTAGGCCGCGCGGGACGCCCTGCCGGACCGGCTCGGCGGTGGCTCCGACGACAATTCTGAAATTCATCTTTCAGGTCGCGCAGGCGGCCCAACCGAGCCGCGTGAACCATACGATCAATTGATTCGCCGACCAGATGTCAATCCCTCGGAATCCCCCTGCGCATTACATTCTTCACTCCCGCGACTTTCATGCGTATGGAGTAGCGAGTCGCATTTGCGGTGTCCTTGGACTGCTATGTTCTCCAACCGTCGGATCAGAGGTACTTTCAAGCGAGGTGAATCATGAAGAAGGCAGTTTTCACCACTGCGGCGTTGGCCATCGGTGCGGGTCTTGTGGGTGGCTCCGCCGCCGCGGCGGTCGCCGCCGGGGGTTCGGGTGTTTCCACCAGCCCGATCGGCGGGCTCATGTCCCCGACCAAGGTGGCGCCGGCGGTCGTGCCCGCGGCCGATGTCGTGACGCGGCTGGCCCGTGACGGCGGTGTCGCCAAGGGCAGCGCGTTCGACAAGAACAAGTCGGGGGGCATGTCCGGTGTCTACCTGGACGGCATGGACCCGAACGCCGCCAAGCGGCCCACGATTCCGGTGAAGAACCCGGCCGGAAGCGGTGAGGTCCAGATCCACCCGTTGCACGCGCCGACGGCCTCCGGTCTCGGCACCCTGCTCCCCAACAAGTGACGACCCGGCAAACCTTTGAGTCGGCCGTACCGGCGCATGCCGGCCCCGGAATTCTGAGACTCTGATCCGGTTCTCGACAGCCGGAGACCGTCGGCCGTCCCGGACATACGGATCCGGGCCCGCCGGCGCCACCTCCGCATTGCGGTGGGCCCGCACCCACTGGCTCCCGCGATTCATCCGTCCGGCCCACCGGCCCTCACCCGCCGGTGGGCCGGACGCATGTCGGCGTCCGTTCCGGCCTGCTCTATTCAATCGGGCCGAAAATTCCCCGGAACGCCACACGGATTCCTACTCGGGCGAAAGCCTGGCGCACCGGCGGGCAGGTCACGTTGCGCCATCCGATGGAATCTGGCCGCGTTTGAATGTTCCCACCGTGACTTATGCATGCATATACGGGTTTCCTTTTCGTAAGCGTGCGCAACCGTGAATTAGGAAGGAACCGAGTTGCACAAGAAGTTCGCGGTCATCACGGCCCTCGCCCTCAGCACCGTCGTCGGCACCGCCGGCCTTGCCTCCGCTGGTGAGTACGACGGCAACGGCAAGACCACCACCGTCAAGGGCGGTGACGGCTTCTCGTCGTCCCCCGTCGTCGTGAACGCGCCCCAGCAGGGCGTTCTCGTCGTCAACGGCACCGTCGTCGACGGTCGCTGCCTCGCCCCGTGGTCCAACGGAGCCGTGCTCGGCGGCGTCGTCCCACCGAACTCGCACTACGCCGCCTGCAACACGGCCAAGGTCGACCAGGCGCAGAACGCCCCCTACTCGGGCGGCTTCCTGTTCTGACCTCTGCTTCGAACTGTTCGCAGCACGTGAATTACCCCAACGCAGCCCCGAAAGGCTCAACTCATGCGTAAGAAGGTTACGGCCATCTCCGCGCTCGCGGCAGGCATCGCCCTCGCGACCAGCGGAACCGCCGCGGCTGACGCTGACACCACCACCGTCAAGGGCGGCACCGGCTTCTCGTCGTCCCCGGTCGTCGTGAACGAGCCCCAGCAGGGCGTCGCCATCGTGAACGGCACGGTCGTCGACCTGCGCTGTGCCGTGCCGTGGTCGAACGGTGCCGTCCTCGGTGGTGTGGTCGCCCCGAACTCGCACTACGCCTCCTGCAACACGGCCAAGATCGACCAGTCGCAGAACGCCCAGTACAAGGGCGGCTTCCTGTTCTGACTCCTGCTCCGAGCAATTCGGAGCAGGTAAATCCCGAACGCAGCCCGGAAAGGCTCAACTCATGCGTAAGAAGGTTACGGCCATCTCGGCCATCGCCGCGGGCATCGTCCTCGCGACCGGCGGCTCCGCCGCTGCCGACGGTGACACCACCACGGTCAAGGGCGGTAGCGGCTTCTCGGCGTCCCCGGTCGTCGTGAACGAGCCCCAGCAGGGCATCGCCGTCGTCAACGGCGCCCTGCTCGACGCTCGCTGCCTCGCCCCGTGGTCGAACGGCGCCGTCCTCGGCGGCGTCGCTGCTCCGAACTCGCACTACGCCTCCTGCAACACGGACAAGATCGACCAGGCGCAGAACGCCCGCTACCAGGGTGGCTTCCTGTTCTGAGCAGTGCTTCACCCGATGGCGGTCCACCGGATTTCCGGTGGACCGCCATCTGTGTTGGCGCCCCGTTGTGCAAAGACCGTGGGCCCTGTCTGCGTCAGTATGCAGACAGGGCCCACGGTCAAGGAGCGCCAGCAAGGAGGAAAGAGCGCCCATTCAGTAGGTCCAACGGTGCTTTTCTCCCCGCGGTCACCCTGAATCCTCCGTTTGGCCCAACTGCAATACCAAAGGGCAATCGCACTCTCTCGTACCTTCCCGTACATGCCGAAGGGCCGGCTCCGAGTGAAACGGAGCCGGCCCTGGCCATCGAGCCGAAGGCGACGGCGCGGCAGAAAGAAAGACGGTCTGCCTGACTGCCTACCTGATCGGAAGACCGCCGAGCAGCTGACCGTCGACGGGGTTCGGCAGGGCGCCGCCGAAGACGGGGGTCTTCACCACTCCCTGCGACTGCACGCCCTTCTTCACCTTGTCCGCGGTGCGCTTCACACCGTTCCCCACGTAGCCCGTCGGCACCTTGGCGGCCGAGGGGAGGCTGCGGGCGACCGTCTTCCCGTTGTCGACGAGGCCCGTGGCCGGCATGTCCACCGCCGCGGCGCCGGGCACGGCGGCACCAGCGATGGCGAGGGAGCCGGCGACGACGGCAGCAGCCTTGAGGTTCTTCATCATGTTCCTTTCCAGGAAACTCGGTCTCGGTTCTCCTGGGCTAACGAGAGGGGCTGCCCCGGGAAACCCCCGTGGCTCCAAACGGGTGGTCCCATGCGTGAAACAACTTCGAAAACGCCACCGTTCCAACACACTTGACTGCTTCTCAGATAAATATGGATAAGGGCTGATGCTGCTCATCCCATTAGTCCATGAATCCGGTTGAACCAGAGAGACCCTCTCCTCTTTTCTTCGAAAGGGCAGCCTCGGTCATGCGCGTTGCGCCGCACATCCTGCATGTCGCCCAGCCCGTCGAGGCCGGTGTCGCGCGGGTCGTGACGGACCTGGTGGCGGCGCAACTCGCCGCCGGGCTGCGGGTGTCCGTGGCCTGTCCGGACGGTGGCACGCTGACGGACGGCCTGGAGGCGCTGGGCTGCACGGTGGCGCGCTGGGACGCGACCCGTGCGCCGGGCCCCCGACTGCCCGCCGAGGTACGGCAGTTGGCGCGCGTGGTGCGCGGCGTACGACCGGACCTGGTGCACGCGCACAGCGCGAAGGCGGGACTCGCGGCCCGGCTCGCGGTGCGCGGCGGGCTGCCGACCGTCTTCCAGCCGCACGCCTGGTCGTTCGAGGCGGCGGACGGAGTCGTCGCGCGGCTGGCGCAGGGCTGGGAACGGTTCGGGGCCCGGTGGGCGACGCGCGTGCTGTGTGTGAGCGAGGCCGAGCGGCGTACCGGGGTGCGGGCCGGCATCGACGCCGCGTGGCGCGTGGTCCCCAACGGTGTCGACACCCGCGGGTTCGCACCGGAGGGAGAGCGCGCGCCGGCCGGGGCGGGCCCGCTCGTCGTGTGCGTGGGCCGGCTGTGCCGCCAGAAGGGACAGGACGTGCTCCTCGCGGCCTGGCCCGAGGTGGTGCGGCAGGTGGCCGGAGCACGGCTGGTGCTGGTCGGTGACGGTCCGGACGCGGGGCGGCTGCGTTCGGGTGCGCCCGCGTCGGTGGAGTTCGCCGGTGCGAGGGCCGACACCGCCCCCTGGTACCGGGCGGCGGACGTCGTGGTCCTGCCGTCCCGGTGGGAGGGCATGGCGCTCGCCCCGCTGGAGGCCATGGCGTGCGCCCGGCCGGTCGTCGTCACGGACGTGGCCGGGGCGGGCGAGAGCCTTCCGGCCGGCCATCCGCCGTCCTGCCTGGTGCCGTCGGAGGATCCCGGCGCGCTGGCCCGGGCGCTGACGACGCTGCTGCTCGACGAGCCGCTGCGCCTGGCGCTGGGCGCTCAGGGCCGCGCGCATGTGCTCGCCGCCCACGATCGGGGGCGTGCCGCGGACGCGGTGACCGACGTCTACCGCGAGTTGCTCGGCCTCGCCACCGCGCGGGTCGTCGGACCGAACGGGGGCAGGAAGTGCATCACCACATGACCGCGGAAAGCACGGTCGCCTCACCCGGGCAGCAGCGGACGTCTCAGGACGCCGTCGCCGTGCTCGACCCGCGCGGGCCCGCCGCCGGGCGCCGGGCGGCCGGCCGCCGGGGGCCCCGTCGGCCACGGCCGGCCTGCCGGGTCTCCCTGTGGCTCGTCGACGGCTGCGCCACCCTGCCGGCGGCTCTGGTCCTGCCCGCGGCACAGCGGTACACGCTGGTCATCGTCCTGCTCGCCCTCGGCGTGAGCGGGCTGAACCGCCGGGCGTCGTTGTACGACACCTCCGTCGTCCCCGGCGTACTCGACGAACTTCCCGCCGTCTGCGGGCGGATCGCCGTCGGCTGGGCGGCCATCGTGATGCTCTCCCCGCTGCGGTCGCTCCCGCCGGCCGTGCTGGTCGCCGCGGTCGCCGTGCACTGCCTGGCGGCCTGCGCGGGCCGTGAGGCGGTGCACGGGCTGCGGCGCCGGGCACTGCGGCGCCGGCCCTGCCCGGCCCTGGTGGTCGGTCCCGTCCTGGTGGCCCGGCGGGTCTCGGCCGCGTTGCTGCGCCAACCGGGCTGCGGCGTACGGCCGGTGGGCCTCGTCGCGGACGACCCGGACGTCCGCGGCGATGCCGAGGACGAGCCCGGGCTGCCGGTGCTCACCACGGCGCAGGACGCGCGTCGCGCGGTGATCCAGAACGGTGTGGAGACGGTCCTCGTCGTGGGGGCCGCCACCCGCGTGGAGCGGGCCGCCGTGCTGCGGGGGCTGGCCGCGTACGGATGCGTGCTGTGGGAGCTGGACGCGGATCCGCCGTCGTACGGCCTCGGCGGGCGCCGCCAAGGGACTGGTCAACTGGCCGGGTTCTCCAGGCGGTTGCTCGGTTCCGGCGACGGACGGCGTCGCGGGAGCGTGGGCAAGCGGGTGCTCGACGTGGTGCTCTCGGGCTCGCTGCTGGTGCTGGCCGGGCCGGTGCTGCTGGTGTGCGCGCTGATGCTGCGGGTCACGGACGGGCCCGGCGTGGTGTTCCGGCAGGAGCGGATCGGCAAGGACGGACGGCCGTTCACGATGCTGAAGCTGCGCACCCACCGGCCCGCCAGCGACCATGAGGCGGCGACCCGCTGGAGCGTGGCGAACGAGCAGGACATGAGCCCCTTCTGCCACTTCCTGCGCCGCACCTCGCTGGACGAGCTGCTCCAGCTGTGGAACGTCGTCCGCGGGGACATGAGCCTGGTCGGGCCGCGGCCCGAACGGCCGTACTTCGTCGCCAAGTTCAGCCAGGCCCACCCGGGCTATCCGGCGCGCCACCGGATGCGGACCGGGATCACCGGGCTCGCCCAGATCCAGGGGCTGCGCGGTGACACCTCGATCGAGGACCGGTGCCGCTACGACAACGCCTACATCGACAACTGGTCGCTGTGGCAGGACGTCTGCATCCTGCTGCGCACGGCGGCCCAGTTCGTCCGTCCGACGGGGAGCTGAGCACCGATGAGTACGTCTCCCGCGATCTCCGCTCCGGTCGAACGGCCGCGTCCGAGCCTGCCGCCCCCGCTGCGCCGTGCCCGCTCCGCCCTGTCCGCCCTGTCCCCGCTGTCCGTGCTGTCCGTGCTGCCGGTCGTGGCGGTCGTCGTCCTGCTGGGGCTGCCGGTCACGCCGGGCAGCACCGCCACACCCGCCGACGCCGCCTCGGGGCTGGTCGTGCTGTGTGCCCTCGTCCAGACCGTGCGGGGGGCGCGGCGCCCTCTGCCCCGGACGGCGGCGCTCCTGTTCGGGCTGCCCGTGGTGGGCATCGCGGTCGCCGCGGCGGGGGCGCTGACCACCAGTGACGCGATCGGTGGACTGGCCCGCTATCTCCAGGTGTTCGTGCTCGTCCCGGTCGCGGTGCTGCTGCTGGTGCGCGACCGGCGGGGCGCCCGGCTGGTGCTGTGGTCCCTGGTCGGCCTCGCGCTGTGGCAGGGGGCGATCGGCGTGCACCAGAACCTCACCGGGACCGGCGCCCTGTACCAGGGGGCCGACATCCGGGCGGTGGGCACGTTCGGCCCGTCCGACGTGATGGGCATGGCGACCGTCGTGGCGTCCGGAGTGGTGGTCGCGACCGGTCTCGCCCTCGGCACGCGGGCGCGGCGGCAGCGGGTCGTGGCCGCCGGGTGCGCGCTGGCGCTGCTGGTGCCGCTCGCGTTGTCCTTCAGCCGGGGTGCCTGGATCGCCACGGCGTTCGCCTGCGGGGTGCAGCTGCTGCTGGTCGGGGTGCGGCGGGCGGTGAAGGTGTTCGCGGCCGCGGCCGCGGCCACGGTGGTGCTGGTGGGCGGGCTCGGCATGGGCGCGGCGGTGCTGCACGAGCGGCTGACCAGCGTCACCCAGGTCGCCGACGCGCCGGACCAGTCGGTCGTCGACCGCTACACCATGTGGGCCGCGGCGGGCGACATGTGGCGCGGGGATCCGGTGACGGGCGTGGGGCTGAAGGCGTTTCCCGCACACCGGGACGGCCATGCCTCGCTCGCGCTGTCGTCGGGCAGCGACACGGCCGGCGCCGGCCAGGCGTTCCGACGCCAGCCCCTGCTCTCCCCGCACAACATGTACCTGCTGGTCCTCAGCGAGCAGGGCCTGCTGGGCCTGCTCACGGTGGCGGGCAGCTGGCTCGCCCTGCTGGTGTGCGCGCTGCGCCGGCTGCGGCGCAGCGGACGCCATGTCCGGGACTGCGCGCTCCCGGCGTGCGGGCTGCTGCTGTGGCAGCTCGTCAACTTCCTGTACGCCGACATCGGCGGGCCCTCCACCATCCTGGCGGCGATCTGCTTCGGCCTGGCCGCCTGGTGGGCGCTGGCCCGCGACGCCGCCGCGCCGCCGACCACGGAACCGGCTCCGCGGTGAGCCCCCGCTCGGTGACGACCGGGAAGCCTCCCGAGCACCCGCCCGGCCTCGCCGGCCTGCCACGGCGGCGTGCCGGTGGTGGTCGGCCCGCCGCCGGAAGCGGTCCCTCGCGGCGGTTCCTCGCCCAGGCGACGCTGCTCTCCGCCGCGCTGTCGATGGCCGGGGCGGTGCTCGGGCTCGGGCGGGACCAGACGCTCGCGCATCTCTTCGGGGCCGGGGTGGACAGCGACGCGTTCCTGGTGGCCTGGACGCTGCCCGAGATGGCGTCGACGCTGCTCATCGAGGACGGGATGGCGTTCCTGCTCGTGCCCGCGTTCAGTGCGGCGCTGGCGCGGCGGGCGCGCGGGGGCAGCGGCCCCGACCCGGTGCGCGGCCTGGTCGCCGCCTCGCTGCCCCGGCTGTGCCTCGTCCTCGCCGGTACGGCCGCCGTGCTCGTGGCGACGGCGCCGCTGCTGGTCTCCGTGCTCGCGCCCGGCCTGCCCGACCCGTCCCTCGCCGTGTCCTGCACCCGGCTGACCGCGACCTGTGTGCTGAGCTTCGGGCTGGCCGGGTACTTCAGCGCGGCGCTGCGGGCCCACCGGAGCTATCTCGCGCCGGGCGCGATCTACATCGCCTACAACATCGCGATCATCGCGACGATGTTCGTCCTCGCCGGACGCTGGGGGGTACGGGCCGCCGCTCTCGGTGTCGCGCTCGGCGGGTGCGTCATGGCCGCCGTACAGGCACCGTCCGTGTGGCGGCGGATCACCGGGGGCCGGGCCCCCGCCGGTCTCGCGACGGCGTCCGGGGACGACGGGTGCGACGGCCCGCCGCTCGCGCCGCCGCTGGCTGCGGCCCTCGTCTGCGCGGTCCTGCTCTTCACCCTGTGCCGGCAGTCGCAGGTCCTCATCGAGCGCTACTTCGCCTCCGGGCTGCCCGCCGGCGCCATCTCGCACCTCAACTACGCCCAGAAGGTCGCCCAGTTGCCGATGTCGCTGTCGCTGATGGTGTGCGTCGTCACCTTCCCGGTGGTGGCGCGGGCCATCGCCGAGGGCGACCTGCGGCGGGCCCGGGACCGGGTCGAGCGGGACCTGGCCCTGATGGGCTGCCTCGTCCTGCTCGGTGCCGCCATGGTCGTGGCCTGCGCGCCGCAGATCATCCAACTCCTTTTCCAGCGGGGCGCGTTCACAGCACAGGACACCGCGGCGACCGGCGCCGTGATGCGGGTGTACGCGGTCGGGCTGCTCGGGCACACCCTGGTGGGGGCGCTGGTGCGGTCGTACTTCTCGACCGGCCGCACCACGTGGTTCCCGCTGGGCGCGATGGCCCTGGGGGCACTCGCCACCGCCGTCCTCAGCGCCTGGGCCGTGGATCCGTGGGGTGCGCGCGGCCTCGCCGCGGCCAACGCCGTCGGCATCACCCTCACGGCGCTGCTCCTGCTGCACGGGCTGGGGCCCCGGCCGGCGACGGGGCGAACGTCGCCTGCCGGGGCCCCTGGGCGGCGCAGCGTGCCCGTGTGCGTCCGGGCGGTGGTCGGCGGACTGTCCCGGGCGGTGCGTGCCGCCGTGTGCGCCGCCGGGGCCGGGCTGCTGTGCGCGGGGCAGTTCGACTCCCCCGCGGCCGCCGTCGCCGCCGGCTGCTCCTGCGTGGCCGCCGTCTTCCTGCTGCTGGCCTGGCTCCTCGACGTGGCCGACGCCCGGTCGCTCCTGCTTCCCGTCACGCACTCCGTCCGTAGCTCCCTCACCCGAAGGCTTCGCCATGGTCGCTGACATCACCGCCGCCCCGCACACGGCCGAACCCGGTCCCGAGCCGGTCGCGGGACGCCCGAGACGGGGCCCGGCCGCCTGGGTGGCCATGTACCACTCCGTCTCGGACTGCCGGGACGACCCGTACAACGTCACCGTCACGCCCGCGCGCCTGAACCGGCAACTCGCCTGGCTGGCCGACCGCGGACTGCGCGGGGTGAGCGTGCGGGAGCTGCTCGCGGCGCGGGCCCGGGGCGCGGAGCGCGGCCTGGTCGGGCTCACCTTCGACGACGGGTACACCGACTTCGTCACCACCGCGGTGCCCGTGCTGCACCGCTGGGGTTTCTCGGCCACGGTGTTCGTCCTGCCCGGACGGCTCGGCGGCGAGAACTCCTGGGAGCCGACCGGCCCGCGCAAGCCGCTGTTCGACGCGGCGGACATCCACGACGCCGCGGCCGCGGGGATGGAGATCGCCTCGCACGGTCTGACCCACCTCGATCTGACCGCGGCCACGGACCGGGTGCTGCACGCCGAGGTCGACGAGAGCCGGCAGCGGCTCGCCGCCCTCACCGGCGGCGACATCGACGGCTTCTGCTACCCGTACGGCTATCTCGACGAGCGTGTCGTCGACGCCGTGCGCCTCGCCGGCTACCGCTACGCCTGCTCGATCGGCCCCGGCCCGGTCGGCTCCGGCGACTTCGCGCTGCCCCGCATCCACCTCGGGGAGGCGGACAACTCGCTGCGGCTGGAGCTGAAGCGCCGCCTGGCCCGGGTCTACGGTCGTGCCCTGGGGGCCGTGTGAGGGCCCTGCACATCATCACCGGCCTCGGCGTCGGCGGCGCCGAACAGCAGCTGCGGCTGCTGCTGCGGCACCTCCCCGCGCAGTGCGACGTGGTGACGCTGACCAACCCCGGCCGTGTCGCCGCGGGTCTGGCCGCCGACGGGGTGCGCGTCGCCCACCTCGGGATGAACGGCAACCGCGACCTCGACGCGCTGCCCCGCCTCTCCCGGCTGATCCGGGCCGGTCGCTACGACCTGGTGCACACCCACCTGTACCGGGCCTGTCTGTACGGCCGGATCGCGGCGCGGCTCGCGGGAGTCGCGGCCGTCGTCGCCACCGAGCACTCGATCGGCGACAGCCGGCTGGAGGGCCGGCCGCTGACGGCGGGCGTGCGTGCGCTGTACCTGGCCGGCGAGCGCCTCGGCCGCGCCACGGTCGCCGTCTCGCCGACGGTGGCCCAACGGCTGCGGCACTGGGGCGTGCCCGGGCCGCGCATCCGGGTCATCCCGAACGGCATCGACGCGCCCCTGTTCGGCTTCGACGAGGTCCGCCGCAAGGAGGCCCGGGCGTTCCACGGGCTGCCGGAGGACGCCTACGTCGTCGGCGGGGTGGGGCGTCTCATCCCGGGCAAGCGCTTCGACCTGCTCGTCCGGGCACTGCACCAACTGCCGGGCCGGGTACGGCTGTTGCTGGTGGGCGCCGGACCCGAGGAGGCGGCGCTGCGGCGCACCGCCCACCGGCTGGGGGTCGCGGACCGGGTGGTGCTGACGGGCGAGCGCCCGTATCTGCCCGTCCCCGGCGACGACGCCCCGGGCCTGGTCGCCCTGCTGTCCGCGATGGACGTGCTCGCCTCGCCCTCGCCGGAGGAGTCCTTCGGCCTGGCGGTGGTGGAGGCGCTGGCGGCGGGGCTCCCCGTGCTGTACGCGAGCTGCCCCGCCGTCGACGACCTGCCGGCGGACGCGGCCCCCGGGGCCCGGCGGGTCAGGGGCGGTGCCGAGGCGTACGCGCGGGAACTGCTGCGGCTGCGGGATGCGGGACCGGGCGAGCGGTCCGTCCCGGACGTCGTACACCGCTACGACATCGCGGGCACCGCCCGGCAGCTGATGGATCTGTACACGGCCGCTCTGTCCGGCTCGAACCTGGAAGTGAGTTCCTCATGACAGACAACCCCACTGAGGGTGCACGAGTGGTCGACCGTACGCGCGCACGCGCGGCGCGGCTGATCTCGTGGTGGTGGCTGCCGGCCGCCGCCCTGGTCGGTGCCGCGGCCGGTGGCGCCTACGGCCAGCTGAGACCGCCGCAGTACACGGCGACCAGTTCCGTCGTCGCCGTACCGAACGGCGGAACCGAGGCCGACTGCACCGACGCGCTCGGCTTCGCGCAGGCGTACGGCCGGGTGGCCACGCAGCTCGCGGTGCTCGGGGACGCGCAGGTGTGGGCGGGCGTGCCGGTCTCGACGCTGCGCGAGAGCGTGGAGGTGGCGACGTCGCCGGACGCGCCGATGGTCGCGGTGTCGGCGACCTCGTCGAAGCCCTCCCAGGCCGTCGACATCGCCAACGCCGTGTCCCGCGCGCTGATCACCGAGGCGGAGCACACCAGGGAGCGCACCGGCATCCGGCTGGAGCGCCTCTCCCGTGCCCTGAAGCCGGTCGAGCCGTCGTCCGCGTCTCCGGCGCTGACCTCGCTCGTGGGGGCGAGTGCCGGCGGTCTGCTGGGCGGCCTCGCGCTGCTGGCCAGGCCGCGGCGGACCGGGGACGACGACGAGGACGAGCAGAGCCGCGCCTCGGTCCCCGGTCCGGCCGGCGCCGCCGACGCCCGCGGGACTCTTGGGTGACCGCGTCCGGGCGCGCGCTGTCGGTGGAGGTGTGCACCGACGAGCGCGCCTTCGCGGAGCTGGCCCCGCAATGGGCACGCCTGCACGGGGCGTGCCCGTCCGCGACGGCGTTCCAGAGTCACCCCTGGCTGCACTCGTGGTGGCAGTCGTACGGCAGGCGGGGCCGGCTGCGGCTCGTCCTGGTGCGCCGGCACGGTGAACTGGTGGCGGCGGCACCGCTGATGCGGGTGCACCGTCCGCTGCCGGCGCTCGTGCCGATCGGCGGTGCCATCACCGACATCTGCGATGTGCTCATCGACGAGGAGGTGGCCGCCCAGGGTGCCGGGGCGCTGGCGGAGGGCCTGGCCGAGCTGGCGCGCACCGCCCTGGTCGACTTCCGTGAGGTGCGGCCGGGCGGCGCGATGGAGCGGGTCTACCTGTGCTGGCGGGGCCCGCGGCACCGGCTGCCCGACTCCGTGTGCCTGGAGTTGCCCGCTGTGCCCATGGACGAGCTGGTCGGCCGGCTGTCGTCGCGGCACGCCCAGCGGGTCCGCAACAAGGTGAACCGGCTGGCGCGGCTCGGCGTCGAGTGGCGCGTGGTGGGCGA
The DNA here is from genome assembly GCF_042800355.1 of Streptomyces sp. NPDC057623. Taxonomy (NCBI): domain Bacteria; kingdom Bacillati; phylum Actinomycetota; class Actinomycetes; order Kitasatosporales; family Streptomycetaceae; genus Streptomyces; species Streptomyces sp. NPDC057623. The sequence continues at coordinate 274,131 of NZ_JBHVGZ010000003.1, read as the reverse complement.
GGACGAGACCGAGGCCGCGCTGGGCCGGCTCCTCGCGCTGCACCGGCTCCAGTGGCAGGGCAGGAGGATGTCGTCGGAGCACGCGCGGCCGCGGTTCCTTGAGCACCTGGTCCGGTCGGCGGCGCCCATGACCCGGTCCGGCCAGGCGGCGGTGATGGAGTTCCTGCTCGACGGGGCGGTGGTGGCGGTCAATCTGAATCTGCTGTCGGGCGGCCCGGGAGGACTGGCGGGGACGTATCTGTACGGCTTTCATCCGCGGTTGCGGGAGCGGAAGGTGGACGTGGCGGCGATGCTGCTGCACGCGTCCACCGAGCACCTCATGTCCGGCGTCGGACACCGGGTGCTGAGCCTGCTGCGCGGCGCCGAACCGTACAAGTACCGGTGGCATCCCGAGACGGTCGTCAACCAGCGCCTGCTGCTGGCCCGGCGCCGCACCGCACCGCTGCTGGCGGCCGCCGTCACCGAGGCGACCGCGCGGCAACGGATCAAGAACGCCCTGCGCCGAGAGGCCGGTTCCGGTTCCGGTTCCGAGGATCAGCGCTAGCGCTCCTCCCATTTCAGGCAGACGCGGAGCTTGCCGCCGACCTGGTGCTTGAGCCACTTCGCGAGCTCCAGCGGGGTGCACCGCGGCAGCCTGGACGGCATGGCCTGCGGAGTCGGGTCCGGTTCCGGCCCCGCCACTCCGGCCGCGGCGTTGCCCGGGGCCGGGACGGGGGCCGACGGCCCCGGTTCCGGCCCCGGCTCCGGCCTCGGTGTGAGCGGGGTGGACAGCAGCACGCGGTACAGGGCGGCGGCACGGGGGTTGTCGGAGCACAGCCACACGCCGTGCGGGCAGTAGTCGGTGATGGTGTTGTACAGCGGCTTGTGCTCGTCCATCCAGGCGAGCATGCGCAGCATGTACGTGATGTTGTCGCCGTTGTGGAACAGGCCCCACTCCGGATACGAGATCGGTTTGCCGTGCCGGCGCGCGAAGTCCACGTGGTGCCGCAGGCCGTAGGGCTCGGACACCTGCTCGTCGAAACCGACCCCGCGCGGCTGGTCGTAGGAGTCCATGCCGATGATGTCGACGACGTCGTCGCCGGGGTAGCACTCCGGCCAGGGGATCGCGTCCATGCCGCGGCTCGGGGCGAAGTCGAAGGTGAACCTCTGGCCCTCGACCGAGCGCATGACGGTGACGACGCGCTTCCAGTACCGCTTCCAGCTGTCCGGGTCGGGGCCGCAGCGATGGGTGTAGGTGACGCCGTTCATCTCCCAGCCGAGCACGATGACCGTGTCCGGCACGCCCAGGCCGACCAGCCGCTCGGCCAGCACCTCGAAGTGGGCGTCGAACGCGCCGTCAGCGCCGCGCCGCAGCAGCTCGCGCACCTCGGTGTCGGGGACGTTCCCCTCGTTGCGCTCCATCATCGGCACGTTGAGCACGAGCATCCGGTCGGCCTTGGCCCGCCGCCATGTGGCCCAGCTGTCGAGGAAGCCGGGCGCGCCCTCGATGTTGTGCCACACGTCCCCCGGCAGATAGGTGTGCCCGACGCGCGGTTCCCGGCCGTCCAGCCAGCGGCTGAGCTCCTTCATGCGCCGCACTCCGGTGGGCCCGTAGTGGAGGAACGCGCCGAACGCGGGGCCACGCGCGACCACGCCCGGCGGTGCGTGCGCGCCGCCCGGGGGCGGCGGGGGCGGGGAGGAGGCCGCGAAGGCCGTGGGCGGAGCGAGCGTCGCCGAGGCGACCACCGCGGCCGTGAGGAACGCCGGTCCCCGGCGAGCGGTCCGGCGCGGGGCAGGGGCCATGCGTCCTCCTTGGTGCGGCTTCGCAGCTCCTTCCGTAAGTGATACATAGTCATATGCGCCCGGCTCGCACCAACCCAATGCGTCTGAACGGGCCCTCAGCCGCCCCCTCCGAAAGGTCAGACCCAGTGCGAATCCGACGTATGCGGTACGTGGTGGCCGCCGTCTCCGCGGCGGTGCTGTTCTCCGGTGCCGGCTCCGTGCCCGCCGTCGCCCAGGGCAAGGCCCCGGCACACCCTTCCGCCTTCGCGTCCGCCCCCGGACTCACCCCGCTGACTGACCTGTTCGCCGAACGGCTGCTGCTCGCCGACAAGGTCGCCGCCGCCAAGTACGGCACCGACAAGCCGATCGACGACCCGGTGCGTGAGCGGCAGATCCTGGACGACGTGGCCGCGCGGGCGACCGGGCTCGGCCTGGATCCGGACGGGGTGAAGGCCGTCTTCCGGGACCAGATCGAGGCCAACAAGCTGGTGCAGCGAGGGCTGTACGCGCGCTGGGACGCGCACCCCGAGGAGCAGCCCATGGAGCGCCCCGACCTGGTCAAGGAGGTGCGCCCGGTGCTCGACCGCATCACCACCGAGCTGCTGACCGCTCTGAAGGACACGGAGCGGCTGCGTATGCCGCCGTCGTGCGAGCCGCGGCTGGTCGTCGCCGCGGCGCGGTCGGCGTACGGCCATAACCTGGACGTCCTGCATCTGAAGGGGCTTCAGCGGGCGGTGCCCTCGGTGTGCTCCGCGGCTCCTCAAGAGACCTTCAGGTACTGAGCGATCTCACTGGGCTCGTCGGCGTGGGCTGGGTTCGGGCCTGTCGGGCAGCGGTCACCAGCAGGGTGTCTGCCATCCGTGGTCCATCGACGGCCGACGGCAACATCTCTGTGACGATGCTGGAGAACCCCGCCTCGTCGAGAGCCTTCACCCAGACATGCTCCTGGAGTACCCAGCGCCGCATGGTGGCCGCCTCGCCGGCTGGGGTCTTCACGGGGAGGTCTACTGCCACCGGGTCAGGTTGGGCGGGGGCGCCGTTCAGGTAGTGGGCCAGGGTGGAGAACACCAGCCGCCCGCCAGGTCTGAGTGCTGCCGCCGCGGCGGGCAGGAGCTCGTGCGGGGCGGTGAAGTCGACCGCCCCGAAGACGCTGTAGATCACGTCGTATGCGCCGGCCGCCGTGCGCAGATGCGACACAGCATCGCACGGGACGATGCGCAGACCTGGCGCCAGGTGACCGTAGAGGTCGGTGGCCATCTCGCATTGTGCGGGAGAGGCATCGACGGCAACGATCCGGGCGGGCTGATAGTGGGCGGCCAGGTGAGCCGCATGTCGTGCGGCTCCGGCGCCGAGGTCGCAGACGACCTTGCCCGTGAGGTCGCCCAGGGCTTCAGGGCCGGGGCCGCTGTCTTGGCTCCAGATCCAGTGGAAAGCGCCGGGGATGGCGCGGTCGTGCTCGGCGCGTGCCCGGCCGTAGTGGTGCCAGAGGTCTGGGGGGAGTGTCACCCGCACCATCCTGACGGGCGCCCCCCGGGGCCGGGCTGGTTCCTGGGAATCTCACCCAGGAGATGGCCGGGCCCCGGCCGGAGTCTGCGCGGGCCCGGCCTCCCCTTCGGTCAGTGGGAGTCGTTGCCGGGGTGGCAGGGGCCGCATTCGGCGGCGTCCGCCCAGAGCGACAGGTCGACCTCCCAGCCGTCGCCTGCGATCCGGTGGGCCGTCTTCATGACCGACCCGTCATTCTTCATCGCGACCTTGGGAACGTGATGGAGGAAGCGCCCGTCGTTGAAGCGGTCGCACAACTCGGCGTAGGCCACGGTGTCGAGGATGATCGTGTGGACACCGATGTCCACAAGCCTGCTGGGGGCGAGTCCCAGGGACTCCTGCCGATGCTGCATCGCGGTCAGCAGGTAGGCGTAGCCCTGGCCGAGGATTCGGGCCGCCATGATCGAGTCGTACGGGTAGTCCCGCATGAGCAGCCCGACCTGCTTGTCCCACAGGTCGGTCGGCACGACCTCCCGCACGGAGCGAATCGGGCGGCCAGTTGTCGGGTCGGTGGGCGGTTGGAGTGCAACAGCCGTTGCCATGGTGCCTCCGATCGATGTGCCCCGCGGTTCGGGGCGGTGCGCCCAGCACACCGCGTCGCCCCTGCGTCTGGTGATCAACTGTCTTGCCGCGCAAGCGGTTTGCACGTTGTGCAAGCGATCTCGACAGGTGCCCGAAGCGTCCCTACCGTGGAGTTCCCGTTCATGTGGCGTGGGAGGGGCCTGTGCCCGTTGACCCGCTCTGGAACACCACCAAAGCACGCGAATTAACCGAGCAACGGCGCCCTGGTGCCCTCATCCGTCTCGGCCGCGAGCACCGATCCTGGACGCTCGCCGCCCTCGGTGACCGCATCGGCTGTTCACCGGCTACGGTTTCCCGGTTGGAACGCCGCAACAGGGTTGTCGACCTGACGCTGATTCACCGTGCCGCAGACGAGGTCGGCGTTCCGCGACAAATCTTGGTGAGTTCTCTGGCGCCACCGACCTCCAGGGCACCGGCGGCCACTAGAGTGACGGCCAGTCCGCACGCCGAGGAGGACCCGATGCGCCGCCGCACACTGCTCACCGCAACGGCGGCCGCGGGACCTGTCGCCCTGCTGATGGGACTGGACGAGGCCCTGGCCGACACCCCCGCGCCGACCGGTGGTGGCCCGCTCGACGCCCGGTTGGCCTCCGCCCGCGAGTTCTACGACAAAGGTACGCACGGACGCCTGCTCACCGTGCTGCCCGGCCTCATCGCCGACGGTCACGCCGCTGCGTCCTCGCGTCGCGAACTTGATCAGGCCCGTCTCTCCTCTGTCTACAGCCTGGCCGCTGCGGTGCTGAGCAAACTCGGCTCGTACGAGCAGGCCCGGCTCACTGCGGACCGTGCCCGTACCTGGGCAGAGGTCTCCGGTTCGCCATTGGCCTCGGCAGCCGCCGTCCGTGAGTTGGCGATCGTGCTGCGCCACCAGAACCGCGGCGATGAGGCGCAGCGCATCATGACGGCGGCAGCGGTCAACGTGGAGGCGACGGGCCTCCGTACCGACGCTTCGGCCTCGGCGTACGCGCAGATGCTCTGCACCCTGGCCTACACGGCGGCCCGCGGCGGACACCGCGCCGGGGCCCTGGCGATGACCGAGGAAGCCCGCCGTGCCGCCAGGCAGCTGCCGGCGGCGGCACCCGCAGGCCGTCTCTTCCCGATCAGCCCGGCCGCCGTCGACCTGTACGCCGTCGGCGTGCACTGGGCTCTCGGGGACGCGGGCGCCGCGCTGGAGGCTGGGAAGAACCTGCGTCCCGCGCAGTTCCCGACCGCCGAGCGCAAGGCCCGCCTGGGCACCGACATGGCGCGTGCCTGGTGGGCGTGGCAGCGCCCCGAACAGACCGCCCAGGCCCTGCTGTCCGCGTATCGGGCCAGTCCGGGAGAGGTTCGGGATCGGCCCACCATCCGCAGCATCGTGGGCGATCTGGCGTCACATCACCCGCGTGTCGCCGGGGTTCGCGAGTTGCATGCGGCTGTATACCCGCAGAGATCAGTGGGCTGAGAACCGGCAGAGCACCGTCACGCGAGGCGTCGGAGACCAGGACGGCTACGGCCCCCGCCGCGATGGCGAGGGCCGGGTTGCTCGGGTGTCTGCTCGCGGCTCAGGCGGTGAGGTCCCCGCCCTTGACGGCGCCGACGAACGACGACCAAGCGGCCGTCTCGAAGCCGAGGGCCGGGCCGTCCTGCTTCTTGGAGTCACGGACGGGGACCACGCCGCGCGAGACGACGAGGTTCGCGGCGACCTCGACGCAGGCGCCGCCGTTGTCGCTGTACGAGGACTTGAACCAACGGGGGGATTCGGTCGTCACGGGGTGCCCTTCGGTGTGTGCGGACCGGGAGGTCAGACGGCCCCGAACTGTCCGGCCTTGACACCCGTCACGAAGGACGAGAACGCGTCGGCGGGAAAGTCCAGCACCGGGCCGCGCTGGTCCTTGGAGTCACGGATGGGGACCACGCCGCGTGAGACGACGAGGTTGGTGGCGACCTCGATGCACTGGCCGCCATTGCTGCTGTACGAAGACGTGAACCAACGCGGGTTTTCGGTCGTCACGGGGAACCCTTTCGAAGCTGTTCGATCATGGCCACGGATGCCACTTGCGACAGCGCCTCGGCCTGTAGCTGATGGTAGGCCGTCAACAGGGGTTGTACGAACCTCATATCTCGCTCCAGTCGTCCTTGTTGCGCGGACTCGGCGTACGCGATGTGGGACCGATCGGCAAGGGCCAAGAGCGTTACGGGCAGGTCGAATGCTCGCCGTTCGCCGAGATCGTATGGCGCCACTTGGAGGACCGTAGAGGGCAGTTCAGCGAACGCCACGATCCGGTCCAGTTGCGCCGCCATCACCCCAGGGCCACCCACAGGGCGCCGTATGCAGCTCTCGTCCAGAACCGCGTAAACCATGGGGGCTGGCGTGCGCTCCAGGGATGCTTGCCGCTCTGCGAGCAGAGACAGCCGTTCTTCTGCCTGGTGCTCCGTGATCGCTCCTCGCCGCACGGCGCCCATCGTGATGGCGGCGGCGTACTCCGGGGTCTGGAGCAACCCCGGAATGATGCCCAACTCAAAGAGCCTGATCTCTGCCGCGCGTACCTCATGGGCGACGAATTCCGGGAACCCCTCCAGTAGCGCTGTATGCCGTGCGGCACGCCCTTGGCGCTCGAACAGATCGCCAGTGCCAAGCGCCCTGTCAGCACTGTGCGCGAAGCGGGGAGTTGGAGGGCGGCGACCAGTTTCCACGGCTGAAATATGTGTGCCTGAGCACCCCATGCGCTCCCCCAACTCGTCCTGCGTCCAGCCGCGTTCGTCCCGCAACGTGCGTAAACGCTGACCGAAGCGCTCGCCAGGTGACTTATCAGGGTCCAGTTCCTTGCGGTTCACCATCTAGGCGCCCAACTCTCCGCTCAAACCGTAAAAGTTGATGACACCCCGACTGTAGGTCACGCTGAACCCGCTTGGTAGTGAAACCGCTACGGAGAGGAACAGCCGTGCCCGGAAAGAGCGTTCCCCAGGAACCGCGGAACTCCCCACACACCCCGGCCCCCGGCACACTCATCGTCGACGCGCGGGGCCGGGTCGGCGTGTTCCGTGGCACGTCGTGCGGCCTGTGGTCCCTGAGTCCCCTCTGCGGCGGGCCCGAATGGACCGTGAATCCCGCGGACTTGACGCCGACCAGCCCCGAGCAGCGTCTGCGCGCCCGGACCGCCCGCGCGAACGCGCGAAGCCGGGGCGAACTCCTGTGATCACGGCGGCCCGCCGCCTGTTCCGTCGCGCCTGGCGGACGTTGCCGCCGAGAAGGGGACGACAACGTGATCGAACGCCGGTGGTCGAGGTGCCCCGCGGACCGGAGCCAGCGGGCTACCGGGCAGAGGTACGCGCCGAAGGACCGGGCTACGGCACGGGCGGGACAGCGCCGTACGTGTTGGGCACCTTCCAGACCATCTCCCCCATGCTGGCGCTCCGTTGGCTCAGAGGCGAGGCGCTGCGCATCGCGGACCGGCTCGACCCCGACCCGGCACGCTCACCGTGGCTGCACCGACCGGATGTGCAGCCGTTCCCGCCCGGCCCCGACGCCCCCACCGAGTTACGCGCGTGGGCCACCGACCTCCGGAACGACCGCGAAGCCCGCGTACACATCAAGGGCGGACACGCACTCTTCGTCAGGGTTTCCGACCCGGACTGCACCTACGCCCTGTCCGTCCGGCCGGTCCGGCTGTCCAGGGCGGCATCGCCCGCGGAGGCGCAGCGGGACGGCAGTCGGACCCGAGCCGTGACGAATCAGTCAGCTTGACGTGCCCTCACTCGCTCCAAGGGGATGAGCCATGCCCACAAGAGCCGTACCGCCGGCCACCGCGCAGATGGCGACGCATCAGTTCCCCCGGCACCGCCGCAGCGTCCGCCGGGCCCGCGCGGCTCTTCGGGAGCAGCTCGCCATATGGCACGTCGCGGGCGAACTCATCGACCGCGCAACGCTGTTGCTCTCGGAGCTGACCGCCAACGCCGTCAACGCGAAGACGACGCCCGGACGGGAGGTCCGGGTCCGGTTCGTGCTGTCCGGCCGGGAGCTGCGCGTCGAGGTGGCGGACGCGAGCGACGAGCAGCCGGTGAGGAGGCGGGCGAGCGACGACGACGAGTCCGGGCGAGGGCTGGCGCTGGTAGCCGCGCTTGCCGACGCGTGGGGAGTCGAACAACGCAAGGTCGTCGGCAAAGTCGTATGGGCCCTGATCCTCCTGGTACCGCCGGAGGGGGACGCCTGATGACACCGGCCTTCAAGCGGGCGAACGACGGGGCTGCCTCGGGGCGGAGCGCCATCGGGCCGGCCGAGGTTCCCGGACCGACTCGATCCTGATCTCAGCCTGGCACCATGGCACTCCGTCGGCATGCCGACCGCCCGGGGTCAGGCCCCGCACACGCGCATGGTCCGCACGTATCCGCCGAGGTTCTCGTCGTCGGTGCCGAGCAGGGCGCGGGTGGATCCCGGCAGGCATTCCACAGCCTCGACCTTGTGCTGGGGGAACGCGGCCAGCACGTAGGGGGTCCGGGTGAGCCTGACCCGTACCCGGCCGGCCGCCGACACGGTCACCCGGCCGGCGTCGCTGACCGCCGAGTCGAACGGACCGTCGTCGCCGCCGTCCGCCGCCGAGCTGACGAGGATCCGGCCGGAGGCGGTCACCGAGATGTCGGAGATGTGCCGGGTGCCGTCGGCGGTGGGGTTCGTCGCCCGGTAGGCCCGGCGGGTCACGCTCCCGAACTGCGGCTGGCCCCACGGGGCGAAGGTGAGGGGGGCCGCGTAGAGCGTGGCGGGGCGGTCCGCGCCCGCACCGCGGTCCGCCCACAGGGCGGCGAGGTGCCCGCCGCGAGCCACGAGCGCGAAGCTCTCGAAGTCGGCGCCCTGGTTGATGGCCGGCAGCGGCGAGTAGTCGACGACCGTCGCCGCGGAGCCGGTGACCTTCAGCCGGTAGACGATGCCGCGCGAGGCGAGCGCCAGGAACTCCCCTGGCATCGCGGGGATGGCCTCGACGGCCTCCAGGTCGACGGGTTCCGGTCCGTCCCAGGTGATCGGGGAGACCTCGTCGGAACCTGCCCGGTGGGTGATCCGGGACAGGCGCCGCTGCCCGGTCTGCTTGTTGTCGTGCACGGCCAGTGCCTGCACCCCGGCTCCATCGGCGGTGGGGCCTTCGAACGCGATGCCGCTGACACCGGCGCGGGCGTCGTCGCCCACCTTGTGCCAGTCGTCGGCCGCCCCGGCCGGGGTGATGCCGGGGATCGTCAGCAGCGCGGCAGCCGCGGCCAGCCAGGCCACGCGTCGCGATATCGGGAGTTTCACAGGGGCCGCTCACTTTCTCTCACCGGCGGACGCGAGATCACCCGCCGGGCGTCAGCCGACTGATCATAATCAGGCCGTGATCAGCGCGGCTCGGGGCACCGGCCGGCCCCTCAGTCCATCAACCCGCCCGCCCGGCCGATCGCTTCCGCCAGCTCCCGCACCTCCCCGTCCTCCGTCTCCCCCGCCAGCTCCTCGGCGTGTTCCTCCAGGTCGCGGAGGGACGGAGCGGCAGGGAGGGAGCTCCAGCGGTCGTCGCCGCGGCGCAACGCGTCGGCGAAGTACGCCGCCGTCGCCGTGACCTGGAAGCGAGGGGGCGCGCTCCGGACGGAGTCCTCCAAGGAACCGGTCTCCAGTTGGCCCGACTTCTCGTGCGGGGCGCGGGAGTCGGGGTCCAGCCAGCGGACGGTCGCCGTGGCGAGGTGGCCCTCCGTGCCGGGGCGGGTGTGGACGGCGTAGAGGGCGGTCACCGTGTGGCCGGGGCCGACCTCGCCGCCGTCGACGCTGTCGTCACGGAAGTCCTCGTCGGCGACCTGCCGGTTGTCGTAGCCGATGAGGCGGAACTCGGAGACCGTCGTCTCGTCGAAGGCGACCTGGGCCTTGGCGTCGCGGGCCGTGAGGTCGATGTTCTTCGGGAGTTCCTCGCAGAAGACCTCGCGGGCCTCGTCCTCGGAGGAGACGTACGTCGTGTGGCCGTCGCCCTTGTCGGCGAGGCGTTCCATCAGGGCGTCGCCGTAGTCGCTGCCGACGCCCACGCCGAAGAGGGTGATGCCGTGTTCGCGGCGCTCGGAGGCGATGCGTTCGAGGATGGTGTCCGCGTCGGTGTCGCCGGTGTTGGCGAGGGCGTCGGACACCAGGACGACGCGGTTGGTGGCGCCCTCGCGCAGGCCGTCCTCCGCCGTCTCGTAGCCCGTCTCCATGCCCGCGCCGAGGTTGGTGGAGTCGGTGGGTTCCAGGCTGTCGATCGCGTCGTGGATCTCGTCCCGGTTGCCGTCCAGGCGCGTCATCGGCAGCACCCGCTCGGCCTCGTCGCTGAAGGTGACGATCGCGACCGAGTCGTCGTCGCGGAGCCGGTCCGTCATGACGCCCAGGGAGTCCTTGGCGAGGTCCAGGCGGCCCGGTTCGGCCATGGAGCCGGAGATGTCGATGACGAAGGTGAGGGCGGCGGGCGGGCGTTCGCCGGGGTCCGAGGCGGGGCGGGTGGCCAGGCCCACGCGGACCAGGGACCAGTCCTCGCGGGCGGTGCGGGCGCCGTCGACGGTGACCGTGAAGCCGTTGCCGTCGGGGCGGTCGTAGTCCTGGCGGAAGCTGTTGACGAACTCCTCGGGGCGGACCGTCGACGGGTCGGGCAGCCGGCCGTCGGCGAGGGACCGGCGCGCGTAGCCGTAGGAGGCGGTGTCGACGTCGAGGGCGAAGGTGGAGAGGTAGTCGGGCTCGGGGGCGAACTCGCGGGAGTCCTCCCCTTCGCCCTCCGCTCGCTCGCGCCGGTCGCCCTGACCTCCGCTGTACGCCGGGGCCGGGAAGCCCTTGCCGCCTCCCTTGCTGCTGTCCTCCGCGTAACTGCCGCTGTCGCCCGCACTGCATCCCGTGAGCAGCAGGGCGCCCGCGGTGGTGAGTGCCAGGAGTGCTCCGTGCAGCCGTCGTGTGCGGTACCGCTCCATCGGCCGTTCCCCCTTGGTCCGTTGACGTCGACTTCTGTGACTGTGACGGGCCAGGGGGCCGGAACGTGCGTTACGGAGCGTTGCGGATGCGTCTCGAAGAGGGCACGAGGGCCGTCCGTCGAGACCGGTGGGTGATCTTCCGGTGACCTACGACACCACGTCCTTGCGGGCGAAACCCCGGAAGGCCAGCGCGAACAGCACGAGCGCGTACGTTACCGACAGGGACGTGCCCTGGATCATGTCGGACCAGTCGAGTTGGGGACGTACGGCGTCGAGCCAGGCGTACTGCCAGTGCGCGGGCAGGAAGTGGCGCCAGTCCCCGAGGGCCGTCACCTCGTCGAGGACGTTGCCGATGATGGTCAGGCCGACCGCGCCGCCGACCGCGCCCAGCGGGGCGTCGGTCCTCGTGGACAGCCAGAACGCCAGGGCGGCGGTGACGAGTTGGGAGATGAAGATGTACGCCACCGTGATCAGCAGGCGCTGCGCGGCGGTTCCGGGGGCCAGCGAAGCGCCGGTGGGGAGCTGGAGCGGGCCCCAGCCGTACGCCGCCGTGCCGACCGCGAGGGCCACCAGCGGGAGCAGGATCATCGCGGCCAGGCTGAGGCTCAGGCCGACGACGAGCTTGGACCACAGCAGCCGGGCCCGGGGCACGGGCGCGGCCAGCAGATAGCGCAGGGAGGACCAGCTGGCCTCCGAGGCGACCGTGTCCCCGCAGAAGAGGGCGACGGGCACGACGAGCAGGAAGCCCGCGGAGGCGAACAGGTTGACCGCGGCGAAGTTCGCCCCGGACAGCGTGGCCGTGTCCATCAGACCGGCCTGGCTGTTGCCCGATCCCGGTTCGCCGCCCACCTGGAAGGCGATCAGCAGGACGAACGGCAGGGCGAACAGGATGCCGCCCATGACCAGGGTGCGGCGCCGCTTCAGCTGCCGGACCAGCTCGACCCGGATCGGCAGCGTGCGGCCCGCGCGGTAGCCGTCGGCGACCTCCGCGCGCTCGGTCGTCGTGCTGCTCATGCGGAGTCTCCGATCAGGGTGAGGAAGGCATCTTCGAGGCGGCGGTGCGGGCCCACCGACTCGACGGGGACTTCCAGCCGGACGAGTTCGGCGACCAGGCGCCGCGCGCTGCCGTCCGCGTCGAGCCGGACGACCAGGCCGCCGTCCGCGCGCACCGCCGAGGCCACGCCCGGCAGCGCGGCTACCTTCTCGACGAGGGGCTCGTCCACGGGCTCGGTCGTGCCCACGAGGAGGGTGTCGCCGGAACCGACGATCTCCCCGACCGGGCCCGCCTGGACGAGTTGGCCGTGGTCCATCACCACGAGGTGGGTGCAGGTCTGCTCGACCTCGGCCAGCAGGTGGCTGGAGACGATGACCGTGCGGCCCGCGGCCGCGTAGCGGATCATGACCTCGCGCATCTCGCGGATCTGTGGCGGGTCGAGGCCGTTCGTCGGCTCGTCGAGTATCAGCAGGTCGGGCAGGCCGAGCATGGCCTGGGCGATGGCGAGGCGCTGGCGCATGCCCTGGGAGTAGGTGCGGACGGCTCGGGCGAGGGCGTCGCCGAGGCCGGCGATCTCCAGGGCCTCGTCCAGGTGGGCGTCCTGCGGCGGGCGGCCGGTGGCCTGCCAGTACAGCTCCAGGTTCGCGCGGCCGGACAGGTGCGGGAGGAAGCCCGCGCCCTCGACGAAGGCGCCGACGCGGGAGAGCACGGGGGCGCCCGGCGCGATCGCGTGGCCGAAGACGCGGATCTCGCCGCCGTCCGGCTTGATCAGGCCCATCAGCATGCGCAGGGTCGTCGTCTTGCCCGCGCCGTTCGGGCCGAGCAGGCCCAGTACCTGGCCCTTCTCCACCCGGAAGGACAGGTCCTTGACCGCGTAACGGTCGGCGGACTTCGCGTAGCGCTTGCTCAGGTCCGTGATCTGGAGCGGCACTTCGGCCAGTGCGGGTTCGGGGGCGGCGGGTGCCGCGGTGCGGCGCCGTCCGGTCGCCAGCAGGGCCAGCGCGATCGCCGCGCCGGCCAGTGGCAGCCACCACACCCAGGCGGGCAGCGACGCGGGCGAGTTCGTGTCACCGAGCGCCGCCGGGACCTTGAGGTCGCCCTTCAGGGAGACGGTGTAGGTCGCGGGGGCCGCCGGGGAGGCGTAGCCGAGGTCCGTGGAGGCGAGGACCAGTCGCAGGCGGTGGCCGTCGTCGACCTCGTGGTCGATGGCGGGGAGGGTGATCCTGACGTCCTTGCCGGCCTTCGCGCCCTCGACCCTGAGAGGCTCGACGAGCTGCGAGGGCAGCACCTGACTGGCCTGACCGCCCGGGCCGACGTCGTAGAGCTTGGCGAAGAGCACGGCGTCGTCGCTCGTGGACTTCACCCGGACGGTGGCCGTCGGCGACCCGGTGATCTGGAGGTCCTCCCGGACGGGCGCCGACTCGAAGGAGGCGAACTGGCCCGGGAAGTCGAGCGACACCCCGATGCCGAGGGAGGACAGCTGGGACAGGCCGCCGGCGCTGCCGAGTCCGGGCAGGGCCGACACGGCGGGCGGGCTGGCGCCGGCCGGGTTCTCGAAGCTCTGCTCCCGCCCGGTGAGGGCGATGGAGCGCGGGCCGCTCTCCAGGCCGGGGTACTTGTCGGCGCTGACCCCGTTCAGCCGGGGCTCGCCGTCTCCGCTGCCGGTGCCGAGGGTGCGGGTGACGCGGAAGGCGGGGCCGGTGTCGACGCCCTTGTCGTCCTTGAGGTAGCGGTCGAACCAGGACCGCACCCGCTCCTGGACCCGGCCCGTCTCCATGTCGCCGCCGTCGTGGCCGCCGGCGATCCAGTCGACGTCCACGGGGGCGCCGTTGGCGCGGATCGCCTTCGCGGCGGCGTCGGCCTGGTCCAGCGGGAAGAGGGAGTCGGTCTGGCCCTGCATCAGCAGGGTGGGGACCTTGATGCGGTCGCCGACGGCGGACGGCGAGCGCTCCTGAAGCATCCGCTCGGCCCGCGCGTCCGGGGTTCCGGACTCCGCGACCCGCTCGTACATCTCGCAGATCTGCTTCTCGAACTTCTCGCAGCCGCCGGCCGAGTTGACGAAGATGCCCGCCCAGAGCTTCTTGAAGACACCGTTCGGGAACAGGGCGTCCGAGAGGTTCCAGTACGTGATCGCCGGGGCGATGGCGTCCACCCGGTCGTCGTACCCGGCGGCCAGCAGCGAGATCGCACCGCCGTAGGAGCCGCCCGCCATGCCCACCCGCGGGTCGCCGGCCTTGTCGAGTTCGACCTGGGGCTGCTTCGCCAGCCAGTCGAGCAGCTTGGAGACGTCGGCGACCTCGCCCTTCGGGTCGTTCAGCCCGACCTTGCCGGTCGACTTGCCGAAGCTGCGGGCCGACCAGGTCAGGACGGCGTACCCGTCCCGGGCGAGGTCCTCGGCCTGCTGCCGTACGTCGTCCTTGCTGCCGCCGAAGCCGTGCGCGAGGAGGACGGCGGGGCGGCGGCCGCTCCCGGCGGTCGTGAAGTACGAGGTGTCGATCCGTACCCCGTCGCCCATGTCCATGACCCGGTCGGTGCCGCGCACCGGCGGCGCGCCGTCGTCGGCGACGGCCGTCCATGTACCGGCACCGGCGAGGACGACGACGGAGGCCGCGCCGGCGATCCACCGGCGCGGCCTCCGTACGCGCCCTCGCAGGCCGGGCAGTCGAAGATCCATGTTTCAACGGTACGGGGTGAAGCTGTCGGTCAGTTATCGACCGAGGGCTGAATCCCGGCCCCTTCCGTGGGGGTACGGCGGGGGATTTGTCTACCGCGTTCGTGGTACGGCGGGTGAGGGCCCGGGCCCCATGGATACAGCCCCGCGCCCCTGGAGGGGCGTCTGCTCATCCGCCGGTATCGAGACCAGCCAGCGTGTGTCCCGGCGCGGGCGCAGGTACAGCGCCCAGTACAGGGTGGCCACCGTCGTCGTGCCACCCGTCCACAGCAGGTATGCCATCTCCTGCTGGCTCAGGACGTACACCAGGACCGCGATCAGCAGGACCGGCATCGCCGGCCACAGCGGCATCCGCCATGCCGGTGTGTGCTTGTGCGGGTCGCGGCGGGCCGCCAGGGCTGCGACGGCGACGAGCAGGTACATCCCCGTCACCGAGACCCCCGTCACCCCGTACAGGGTGTCGAGGTCGACGAAGCACAGGGCGGCGCCGGGCACGCCGACCGCGAGGGTGGCGACCCAGGGGGAGCCGAATCGGCCGAGCCTGGCGAGGACGTGGTTCACCGGCTCGGGCCAGGCCTTGTCGCGGGCCGAGGCGAACAGCACGCGGGAGTTCTGGATGACCATGACGATGCCCGCGTTGATGATCGCGAGGGCCACGCAGAGGCTGACGAAGGTGCCGACCGCGGAGTTGGACCAGGCGGTGACCATGGCGCCGATGTCGCCGCCGGTGAGTTCGCCGAGGTCCGACGCGCCCAGGGTGATGGCGGCGACCGGGACCAGGATGATCACGGCGGAGATGGCGAGGGTGGCGAGGACGGTGCGGGCGACGTTGCGGCGCGGGTTCTCCATCTCCTCGGACAGGTAGACGGCGGTCGAGAAGCCCTGGGTGACGTAGAGGGCGATGGCGAGTCCGGAGACGACCAGCAGAGCCGTCACGGTGTCCGTACGGCCGTCCGCGCCGGCCACCTCCATCGAGACCAGGCTGCCGGGGCCGCGCTCGGCGTGCGTGAACCCGAGCACCGCCACCACGGCCGCGGCGATGACCTCCAGTACCAGGAAGACGCCGGTGATCCAGGCGTTGGCGCGCAGGTCGAGCAGGCCGGCGAGGGTGGCGAGCAGCATGACGCCGGCGCCGGCCAGGGACGGGTCGAGGTGGACGACCGGTGCGAGGTAGTCGGCCGTGCCCATCGCGATCACCGGCGGGACGATCATGACGACCAGCAGGGAGAGCACGAAGACCAGCCAGCCCGCGAGCCGTCCGGTCATCGTGGACACCATCGCGTACTCGCCGCCCGCGCTGGGGACGAGGGTGCCCAGCTCGGAGTAGCAGAACGCCACGGCGACACAGAGCAGGGAGCCGATGGCGATCGTCAGGGCGGTGGCGGTGCCGAGCGAGCCGAACAGGTCGGGGACGACCACGAAGAGGGTGGACGCCGGGGCCACGCAGGAGAGCGTGAGCAGCGTGCCGCCGACCACGCCGATCGAGCGCTTGAGCTTGCGGGGGCTGTCCTGGGGGCTGTTCTGGGGGCTGTTCTGGGGGCCGTCCGACGCCTCGACGACGGCGCCCTCGACAGGGGTGAGGGTGTCGGTCACGAGGGGGATGCAACATTGACGGAAACCGTCACGTCAATGGCTCGCAACCTACGGAATTCGTTGCCGAATGGCCTCTTGACGCGTGTTAACGTTGCGTCAAAGCCGTGTACAGCGCGGCTTTCGAGCATGCGGGAACCGCAGCGCGGCCCCGCAGAAAAATGGGGCCGTCCGCGATCCGGACGGCCCCAGACGCTCAGGTCGGCGCGTCAGTGGTTGCGCGGGAACCCGAGGTCGACGCCGGACGGGGCGTCCGCCGGGTCCGGCCAGCGGGTGGTGACGACCTTGCCGCGGGTGTAGAAGTGCGTGCCGTCGTTGCCGTAGATGTGGTGGTCGCCGAAGAGCGAGTCCTTCCAGCCGCCGAAGCTGTGGTAGCCGACGGGGACCGGGATCGGGACGTTCACGCCGACCATGCCGGCCTCGATCTCCAGCTGGAAGCGGCGGGCGGCGCCGCCGTCCCGGGTGAAGATCGCGGTGCCGTTGCCGAACGGCGAGCTGTTGATCAGCGCCACGCCGTCCTCGTACGTCTCGGCGCGCAGCACGCACAGGACGGGGCCGAAGATCTCGTCCTGGTACGCCTTGGCGGTGGTCGGCACCTTGTCGAGCAGCGAGATGCCGATCCAGTGGCCGTCCTCGAAGCCGTCGACCGTGTAGCCGGTGCCGTCGAGGACGACCTCGCAGCCCTCGGCCGCGGCGCCCGCCACGTAGGACGCCACCTTGTCGCGGTGGACGGCCGTGATCAGCGGGCCCATCTCACTCGTCGGGTCGTTGCCGGGGCCGATCTTGATCTTCTCGGCGCGCTCGCGGATCTTCTCCACCAGCTCGTCGCCGATGGCACCGACGGCCACGACGGCCGAGATGGCCATGCAGCGCTCGCCCGCGGAGCCGTAGGCGGCCGACACGGCGGCGTCGGCGGCCGCGTCCAGGTCGGCGTCCGGCAGGACCAGCATGTGGTTCTTGGCGCCGCCGAGGGCCTGGACGCGCTTGTGGTTGGCGGAGGCGGTGGTGTGGATGTAGCGGGCGATCGGGGTCGAGCCGACGAAGGACACCGCCTTGACGTCCGGGTGCTCCAGGAGGCGGTCGACGGCCACCTTGTCGCCGTGGACGACGTTGAAGACACCGTCGGGGAGACCGGCCTCCGTCAGCAGCTCGGCGATCCTGACCGCCGCCGACGGGTCCTTCTCGCTCGGCTTCAGCACGAAGGTGTTGCCGCACGCGACGGCGATGGGGAACATCCACAACGGGACCATCGCCGGGAAGTTGAACGGCGTGATGCCCGCGACGACACCCAGCGGCTGACGGATCGAGGAGACGTCCACCCGGCTGGCGACCTGCGTCGACAGCTCGCCCTTCAGCTGCACGCTGATGCCACAGGCCAGGTCGACGATCTCCAGGCCGCGCGCCACCTCACCGAGGGCGTCGGAGTGCACCTTGCCGTGCTCGGCGGTGATCAGCTCGGCGATCTCGTCGCGGTGGGCGTCCAGCAGCGCGCGGAACCTGAACAGGATCGAGGTGCGCTGGGCCAGCGAGGACTGGCCCCAGGTCAGGTACGCCTCCTTGGCGGCGGCGACCGCCGCGTCCACCTCGTCGACCGAGGCGAAGGCGACCTTCGTGGTGACCGCGCCGGTGGCCGGGTCGGTGACCGGCCCGAACGTGCCCGACGCGCCTTCGGCGGTCCTGCCGCCGATCCAGTGGTTGACGATCTTCGTCATGACCGGTTACTCCTTCGCTCAGGTCCGCCTCACGATGTCCCGCCGGTCATGCGGGCCGACCTGCTTTTCTGCCGGGGGTCCGGGGGTTGTCCCCCGGGAGATTCAGCACAGATGGCGGCGACGGGTCGAGACGTGCCGTTCGTACAGCTCACGTGCCTTGACCGCCGACGCTCTGGTCGCGGTCTCGGCCACGGGAACATCCCACCAGGCCTGCGCGGGCGGCGCGCCCGACACTGTGTCTGCCGTTTGGGTCTCGACGTAGACACATGTGGGAGTGTCGGCCGCGCGTGCCTCGGCGAGCGCCTCGCGCAGGTCACGTACGGTCTTCGCGCGCAGCACGCGCATACCCAGGCTGGCGGCGTTGGCGGCCGGTCGACGGGGAGCGG
This sequence comes from Streptomyces sp. NPDC057623, assembly GCF_042800355.1. NCBI lineage: Bacteria > Bacillati > Actinomycetota > Actinomycetes > Kitasatosporales > Streptomycetaceae > Streptomyces > Streptomyces sp. NPDC057623. The sequence goes on along the minus strand of NZ_JBHVGZ010000003.1, from coordinate 255,975 downwards.
GGCGCCGGTGAAGGTGCCGTCCTCCGCGCGATACCGGTACGCCGTGCCGAAGCGCTCGGCGCCCGTCTCCTGCGACAGGTTGCCGATGGACGCGTACCCGTGGTTCTGCACGAGCAGCACCTTGATCGCGATCCCTTCCGAGGAGCAGGACCGGGAGGTGGTTGACGGTCGCGAGGGCGGCGCCGGTGACGAGGTTGGTCGCACCGGGGCCGATGGACGTGGTCACCGCGTGCGTGGAGAGGCGGTTCGACTGGCGGGCGTAGCCGACCGCCGCGTGCACCATCGCCTGTTCGTTGCGGCCCTGGTGGTACGGCATGACATCGCCGTACTCAAGGAGCGCCTGGCCGATCCCGGCGACGTTTCCATGGCCGAGGATGCCCCAGGTGGCGCCGATCAGACGGTGCCGTACGCCGTCACGCTCGGTGTACTGGGCGGACAGGAAGCGGACGAGCGCCTGTGCGACCGTGAGCCTCGTCGTCGAGGTCATCGGTTACCTCCGTGTGGTCCGGATGGAAGCAGATCCGCCACTTCCGTACGGCTCAGTCGCCCCGTCCGACTCGACGGCGCGGGTCAGCGAGCTGGACCTCCGGCGCGGGGCCGTAGCGGGCGGGGAGTCTTCGCTCGCACTTCGCTCCTGCCAAAGCAAAGCGGCCACCCGCGCCGGAGGCGTTCTGTGCGTCGGCGCTCCGCTGGGAGAACCGACGGGGAATCACGGGTCGTTCGGGTACAGGTCGTTCGGAACGTACGACGGCTCCTGGTCATGGGGTCTCACAACAGTCCTACGGCGGTGTCCACCGCGGCGGCGACGTCCCCGTCCGCCGGGTAGAGCAGCGACCGGCCCACCACCAGGCCCTGCACGGTGGGCAGTTGGAGGGCGCCCCGCCACTTCTCGTATGCCCCGTCCTGGTCCTCGCCGACCTCACCGCCGAGGAGTACGGCGGGCAGCGTCGAGGTCGCCATGACCTCGGCCATGTCGTCGGGGTTGTCGGTGACCGGCACCTTCAGCCAGGTGTAGGCCGAGGTGCCGCCCAGGCCGGAGGCGATGGCGATGGACTTGGTGACGGCCTCGGCGGACAGGTCGTTGGCGACCTTGCCCTCGGGGGTGCGGCCGCTGATGAACGGCTCGACGAAGACCGGGAGCCGGCGCGCCGCCATCTCGTCGACGGCACGGGCGGTGGACTCCAACGTGGTGAGGGAGCCCGGGTCGTCGTAGTCGACGCGCAGGAGCAGCTTGCCGGCGTCGAAACGCAAGCGTTCGATGTCCTCGGGGCGGTGGCCGGTGAAGCGGTCGTCGAGTTCGAAGCTGGCGCCCTGGAGGCCGCCGCGGTTCATGGAGCCCATGACGACCTTGTCGTCCAGCGCACCGAGGAGCAGCAGGTCGTCGAGGATGTCGGCGGTGGCGAGGACGCCGTCCACGCCGGGGCGGGACAGTGCGAGGCAGAGGCGTTCCAGCAGGTCGGCACGGTTGGCCATGGCCAGGCCGCGGCCGCCGACGCCGAGCGCGCCGCGGGCCGGGTGGTCGGCGGCGACGATCATCAGCCGGCCGGAGTCGCCGAGCAGGGGACGCCGTACACGGCCGGCGGCGGCCTCCGCGATTCGCTCGGGATGCCGGGTGCGGGTGCGGACGAGTTCCGCGATGTCGACGGTCACTTGACGGCCCCGGCGGCGAGGGCGTCCTCGATCTCGTCCGGCGTGGGCATCGCGGAGGAGCACTCCAGGCGGGAGGCGACGATGGCACCCGCGGCGTTGGCGTGCCGCATGATCTTCTCCAGGTCCCAGCCTTCGAGCAGCCCGTGGCAGAGGGAGCCGCCGAAGGCGTCACCGGCGCCGAGTCCGTTGAGCACGTTCACGGGCAGCGGCGGCACCTCGGCCTGGTCGCCCTTGCTGTTGACGGCGAGGACACCCTTGGGGCCCTGCTTGACGACGGCGACCTCGACTCCGGCGTCGAGCAGGGCACGGGCGGCGGCGTGCGGCTCGCGGACGCCGGTCGCGACCTCCACCTCGTCGAGGTTGCCGACGGCGACGGTGGTGTGCTTCAGGGCCTCGGCGTAGAAGGAGCGGGCCGCGTCGGCGCCGCCCCTTGCCGTGTCCTTCCAGAACATGGGGCGCCAGTCGAGGTCGAAGACCGTCGTACCGGACTTGGCGCGATGGGCGAGGGCCGCGAGCGTCGCCGTACGGCTGGGCTCCTCGCTCAGGCCGGTGCCGGTGATCCAGAAGATCCGGGCGTCGCGGATGGCGTCGAGGTCGAGCTCATGGGCGTCGATCTCCAGGTCCGGGGCCTTGGGCTGCCGGTAGAAGTACAGCGGGAAGTCGTCCGGCGGGAAGACCTCGCAGAAGGTGACCGGGGTGGGCAGGCCGGTGACCGGGGTGACCCAGCGGTCGTCGACGCCGAATCCCTTCAGGGCTTCGTGGAGGTAGGTGCCGAAGGGGTCGTCGCCGGTGCGGGTGATCACCGCGGTCCGCCGTCCCAGGCGCGCGGCGGCGACGGCGACGTTCGTCGCCGAGCCGCCGAGGAACTTGCCGAAGGAGGTGACCTGCGGCAGCGGGACGCCGGTCTGGAGCGGATAGAGGTCCACGCCGATCCGGCCCATGGTGATCAGGTCGTACGCCATCGGTGTCCCTCGGTCTCCTCGTCGCGGCTCCGGTGCCGACTGCGCGGATCGGCCCTCCACGGTTTTGTAGCCCTGCGAGGGGAGGCCTGTCAATGTTTTGTCCAGACATTCGAACGAAGACGGCCCGAGGGAAGCCGGGCGCCCGGGCAGCCGCCGGGTCGCTCAGTTCTCGCGCGTTGCGGACCACCGTCGCGTTCCGGCCCATTGTCGTGTCGCGGCCTGCGACAGGAGCCCCTGTCAACGCGCCGCGCCCTTGCTCTCGCGTGCGCCTTTGCGTCACCTGTGTCACAAAGGCGTCTTCCCTGTCACACATGTCGCATGTACGCAGGACCTGCGTCACACCCGGTGCACAGCCCCTGTCTCCTTCTCAGTGCGCGTCGTTGAGGGGGCACAGGCTTTGTGATCACCAGCGCAGCGCACGGTACCCCCGACGACCGCCCCCGGTCGCCGCCGCGGCGCGCGCAGGGAGGTGCAACCGATGACCGACCGAATGCTCTGGTCCTACAAGGAGATCGCGGCGCACATCAAGGTGCAGCCGGACACCGTGCGGTCATACCGCAAGCACGGGTTGCTGCCACCGCCGGACCATGTGGAGGGCGGCAAGCCCTTCTGGTACCCGGACACGGTGCGGGCCTGGGTGGAGTCCCGCCCGGGCAACCGGGGCAGAAAGGTGGACTGACCTCCCGGCCGCCTCCCCGCCCCCCGGCCCCCGCGGCCTTCCGGAAATCAAGCTGTGCCCCACCTGACCCGTGGGGCACAGTCCTCGCATGAGCAGCTTCTCCGTCAAACCCACTCTCACCGGCGACAAGACCGTGCTCCGGCCGTTCACCGGGGCCGACGCCGACACCATGTGGGAGATCATCGAGGATCCCGAGGTCGAGCGCTTCACCTTCTCGCCGGGCAACGAACTCACCCTGGAGCGGGTGCGTTCCTGGTACCGCTCACTGTCCGAGCAGCCCGACCGCCTCGACCTCGCCGTCACCGACCGCGCCACGGGCGAACTCCTCGGCGAGGTCGTCCTGCACGAGTGGGACCCGCATGCCCGCAGCTGCACCTTCCGCACACTGATCGGCCCGCGCGGCCGCGACCGCGGCATCGGCACCGAGGCCACCCGGCTCATCGTCGGCTACGGCTTCGAGCAACTCGACCTGCACCGGATCGAGTTGGGCGCCTACGGCCACAACCACCGGGCCCTGCGCGTGTACGAGAAGGTCGGGTTCGTGACGGAGGGGATCCGCCGCGAAGCCCAGTCAAGGAACGGCGAGTGGCTGGACGAGGTGCTCATGGCCGTCCTCGACCACGAGTGGGCCGCCCTCACCTCCACGGCTCGATGACCGTCACCCCCGCCCCCGGTGCCGTCCCGATCGCCGTCAGCGCGGCCGGCACCGCGTCCAGCGCGATCGTCGACGTCACCAGCAGATCCGGCCGCAGCACGCCCGCCCGAACCAGCTCCAGCATCGTCGGGTAGGTGTGCGCCGCCATGCCGTGGCTGCCCAGGAGTTCGAGCTCCAGGGCGATCGCACGGGCCATGGGGACGGGGGAGCTGCCGGAGGCCGAGGGCAGCAGGCCCACCTGGATGTGCCGGCCCCTGCGGCGCAGGCCGTTGACGGAGGCGGCGCAGGTGACGGGCGAGCCGAGGGCGTCGAGGGAGAGATGGGCGCCGCCGCCGGTCAGGGCGTGGACGGCGGCCGCGGTGTCCGGCGTGCTCGACGCGTCCACGCACTGCGCCGGCCCGAACTTCCGCGCCAGGTCCAGGGCCTGCGGTGAGACGTCCACCGCGACGACCCGCGCGCCCGAGGCCGCCGCGATCATCACCGCCGACAGGCCGACCCCGCCGCAGCCGTGCACGGCGACCCACTCCCCCGCCGCCACCCGGCCCTGCTGCACGACCGCCCGGAACGCCGTGGCGAACCGGCAGCCCAGCGAGGCCGCCGTCGCGAAGGACATCTCCTCGGGCACGGCGACGAGGTTGACGTCGGCGTGGTCCAGCGCGACGTACTGGGCGAAGGAGCCCCAGTGGGTGAAGCCGGGCTGGGTCTGCCGTTCGCACACCTGCTGGTCGCCCGCGGCACACGCGGCGCAGCCGCCGCAGGCGCAGACGAAGGGCACGGTGACCCGGTCGCCGGGGCGCCAGCCGGTCACCCGGTCGCCCACCGCCTCGACGACACCGGCGAGTTCGTGGCCCGGCACATGCGGCAGCGTGATGTCCGGGTCGTGCCCCTGCCAGCCGTGCCAGTCGCTGCGGCACAGCCCGGTGGCCTCGACCCGCACGGTCACTCCGTGGGGGGCGGGGTGCGGGTCGGGCACCTCACACACTTCGGCCGTCTCCCCGAAACGCTCGAACACCACTGCCCGCATGCCTGTGTCTCCTTTCGGCCGACACGCTTCGCGGGATCGGCCGCGAGAGGTCGTCGATTGTCTGCGGACTACATCGTGGCTGGTCGCGCAGTTCCCCGCGCCCCTTTGGGGCGCCCTCCGAGGTTCCGCCGACAAAGTCAGCCGCGTGTGCTCGCCTTGTCCCGCTCCCGTGCCGGCTCGGCTGTCGAGGCCGTCGAGGCTGTCGACTCGCCCTCGCTGAAGCCGAAGCGGGTGTGGAACCGCCGCAACGGACCCGGGGCCCACCAGGTCGCCCGCCCCGTGAGACGCATGACCGCCGGGACCAGAAGGCTGCGGACGATCATCGCGTCCATCAGCACCGCCAGGGCGATCCCGAGGCCGAGCATCTTGGTGTTGGTCACCCGGGAGGTGCCTATCGCGACCATCACCACCGCGAGGATCACGGCGGCGGCGGTGATCAGGCCGCCCGTGCGCTGAAGGCCATGGCGGACCGCCTGGTCGTGGTCGCCGCTCGTGTCGTACTCCTCCTTGATGCGGGAGAGCAGGAACACGCCGTAGTCCATGGACAGGCCGAAGGCGACGCAGAACATCAGTACCGGGAGGGTCGTCTCGATCGAACCGGGGCTGGTGAAGCCGAGCAGGCCGGACAGATGGCCGTCCTGGAAGACCCAGACCACCGCGCCGAACATCGCCGTCAGGCTGAGCGCGTTGAGCACCACGGCCTGGATCGGGATGAGGACACTGCCCGTCAGCAGGAACACCAGCAGCAGGGTGACGATCGTGATGAAGGCGGCCGCCAGGGGCAGGCGTTCGGCTATCGCGTCCTTGGAGTCGACCAGGACCGCCGCAGCGCCGGTCACCTCGGTGTCGAACGGCGCCGGTGTCGCGCGCAGCTCGTCCACCAGGCCCTGGGCCGGGTCGTCCACGGCCTCGCCCTTCGGCAGCACCGTGAAGTACGCCGACTCGCCCTTCACCAGCGGTCCGTCGACCCGCAGCACCTCCGGGAGAGCGGCGATCCGCTCCTTGTAGGCGACGTACTGCGCCTGCGTCGCCTGGCCCTCGGCGAGTACCTCGAGGCCGCCTCCGGGGCTGCCCGGGAAGCCGTCGCGGATGTGCTGCTGCACGACATGGGACTCGGCGGTCGACGGCAGCTGACGGTCGTCGGCGGTGCCGAACTTCACGCCCAGGAAGGGCAGTCCGAGCAGGACCAGGACGGCGGTGGTGCCCAGGGCGAAGAAGGGGGCGCGGCGCATGACGAGGTTCGCCGTGCGGGTCCAGGCCCTGCCGTCCGTCGCGGCGGGGGCCGGGTCCGCCGGCTTCGGCCGGCCGCGTCGGAACAGGCGGCGCAGGTCCGCGGAGTTGACCCGGTGACCGAGCAGGACCAGTGCGGCGGGGAGCAGGATCAGCGCGGCCGCCGCGGCCAGCAGCACCACCGCGATCCCGGCGTAGGCGAAGGACCGCAGGAAGTACTGCGGGAAGAGCAGCATCGCCGCGAGGGACACCGCGACCGTGAGGGCCGAGAAGAGGACGGTGCGGCCGGCCGTGCGCAGGGTCGTGCCGACCGCCGCCAGCGGTTCGGCGCCGGTGGCGAGTTCCTCACGGAAGCGGCGGACGATGAACAGGGCGTAGTCGACGGCCAGGCCCAGGCCCAGCGCCGTCGTGAGGTTCATGGCGAAGACGGACACGTCGGTGACCTCGGTCAGGCCGCGCAGCAGGGCGTTCGTCCCGAGGATCGCGACGATGCCGATGCCGAGCGGCAGCAGGGCCGCGACGGCGCTGCCGAAGACCATCACCAGCAGCACCAGGGTGACCGGCAGAGCGATCACCTCGGCGCGGACCAGGTCCTCCTGGATGGTCGTCTGCATCTCGTGCCGCACCGCGACCGGACCGCCGACGCCGACCTCCACCGGGCCGTGCGCGCCCCGGAACTCGGGCGCGATGCGGTCCAGGGTCTCCCCCGCCTCCTTCTCCTCGCCGGTTATGCGGGCGGTGATCAGCGCCTCGTGGCCGTCCTCGGCGCGCAGGGCGGGGGCCGCCGAGGGGTCCGCCTGCCAGTAGGAGCCGACCCCCGTGACGCCCTTCTCGGCGGCCAGGCGCGCGGTGATACGCCGGGCCTCCGCGGCGACCGCGGGGTCGTCCACCGAGGCGTCGCCCGCGTCCACGAGAAGCAGGAGGTTGGGCTGGGAGGCGGGGAACTCGCGCTCCAGCGCCTTGGTCGCGTACGTCGACTCCGCGTCCGGGTCCTCCCAGCCGCCGCTGCCCAGCCGGTCGGCGACGCCGCTGCCGGCCAGCACGGCGAGCGCGGTGATCACCAGGGCCACGAGCAGCGACAACCGGGGCCGGGCCGTCACGAAGCGGGTCCAGCCTCCGACGCGCGGCGGCTTCTTGACTTCGGTCATTGTGCGGTGTCCCCTTCACCCTGATTCGTTCCGACGCCCCGATCCGTGCCGTCGCCCGATCCGCGCCGTCGCCCTGATCCGTGCCGTCGCTCTGAATTCCTGCGGTGCGCAGCAAGGCAGCATGGAGCCGTCACTGCCATAGACTGGCAAACACGAGACATCGCTCGCGTTCCTCCAGAATGCGAGCGACCACTCGCCTTTGTCAATCGCGTTCGGAGAACTGGGGATAACGCGTGCCCACAAACCAGGAGAAGGAACAGCCGCGCCGCCGCCAGGCCCGCGGCGAGCGCCGTATCGCCCAGCTGCTCGAGGCCGCGGCCGCCGTCTTCACCACCACCGGCTACACGGCCGCCAGCACCAACGCCATCGCCCGCGAGGCCGGCGTCTCACCGGGCACGCTGTACCAGTTCTTCCCGAACAAGGAAGCGATCGCGATCGAGCTGGGCGACCGGCTCATGCGCGAGATGCGCGAGACGTTCGGCGAGGCGCTCGCCCCGGTCGATCCCGCGACCCCGCTGGAGGAGGCCGTCGGCTCGGCCGTCGACCGGTTCATCGCCTTCAACTGCGACCACCCGGTGTTCTTCGCGCTGATGCACGGCCCCGACATCCCCGGCCGCATGGCCGAGGAGCACGACGCCCTGCACGCGACCCTGCTGTCCCGGATCGAGGCCCTGCTCTCCTCCTTCCTGCCCGACGCCGCCCCGGCCGACCTCACCCGGACCTCCCACATGTGCCTGGGCCTGTACAAGGCGGGCCTGGAGCTGGTCCTCGCCCACGAGGGCGCCGAACGCGACGCCTACGTCCAGGAGCTGAAGTACGCCCTGATCCGCTACCTCGACCCGCTGGTGGGCGACAGACTCGGCCTGCCCGACCCGCTTCCCGACCGCACCGACCTCTCTTGGAGAAATACCCCGTAGGGGTATACCGTGGTAAGGGAGGGACCCCGCGGGTCCCGGCAACCCCACATGCCTCGACGAGGAGAACGACATGACCGCGCAGACCGACACCCCGGGTTCCGTCACCGCCGTCTACAAGGTGAGCGGCATGAGCTGCGGACACTGCGAGGGAGCCGTCTCCGGTGAGATCTCCGAACTCCCCGGCGTGAGCTCGGTGAAGGCCGTCGCCTCGACCGGCGAGGTCACCGTCGTCTCCGCGGCCGCGCTGGACGAGGAGACCGTGCGCGCGGCCGTCGACGAGGCGGGCTTCGAGCTGGTCGCCAAGATCTGAGCAAGGACATGCCCCGCACCACCGACGAGCCTCCGATAGCCGGGACGACCGGTGCCGTCGACACGAACGACCCGGCCGCCGGCGGCCCCGGCACGTCCGGCACAGCCGCCGGCGCCTCCGCGGTCGAGTTGCTCATCGGCGGGATGACCTGCGCCTCCTGCGCGGCCCGCGTCGAGAAGAAGCTCAACCGCATGGACGGCGTGACCGCCACGGTGAACTACGCGACGGAGAAGGCGAAGGTCAGCTACCCCGCGGGCATCCAGGTCGCCGACCTGATCGCCACCGTGGAGAAAACGGGCTACACCGCGGCGGAACCCGCTCCCCCGGAACCCGCGCGGCAGGATCCGCAGGAGGCGACGAAAGCCCCGGAGGACCCGGAGGACCCGGACCCGACCGGCTACCGCCGGCGCCTCACCGTCTCCGCCCTGCTCACCGCCCCGGTCATCCTGCTGTCGATGATCCCGGCCCTCCAGTTCGACAACTGGCAGTGGCTGGCGCTCACCCTCGCCTCGCCGGTCGTCGTCTGGGGCGGCCTGCCCTTCCACCGGGCCGCGTTCACCGGCGCCCGGCACGGCGCGGCGACCATGGACACACTGATCTCGATGGGCACGCTGGCCGCGTACGGCTGGTCGCTGTGGGCGCTGTTCCTCGGCGACGCGGGCATGAGCGGCATGCACGACACCTTCGAGTTCACGGTCGCGCGCGTGGACGGCGCCTCGCAGATCTATCTCGAAGTGGCCTCCGGGGTCGTCACGTTCATCCTCCTCGGCCGCTTCCTGGAGGCGCGGGCCAAGCGCCGCGCGGGAGCGGCGCTGCGGGCGCTGATGGAACTGGGCGCGAAGGACGTGTCGGTACTGCGGGACGGCCGCGAGGTCCGCGTCCCCGTGGACGGACTGGCCGTAGGAGACCGGTTCGTCGTCCGGCCCGGCGAGAAGATCGCCACCGACGGCACCGTCGTCGAGGGCGCGTCGGCGGTGGACGCGGCCCTGCTGACCGGCGAGTCGGTGCCGGTGGACGTGACGGTCGGGGACGCGGTGACCGGGGCGACCGTCAACGCCGGGGGCCGGCTGGTCGTCGAGGCGACCCGGGTCGGCGCCGGGACACAGCTCGCGCGGATCGCGAGGCTGGTGGAGGACGCGCAGAACGGCAAGGCCGAGGTGCAGCGGCTCGCCGACCGGATCTCCGCGGTGTTCGTCCCGACGGTCGTCGTCCTCGCGGTCGCGACCTTCGGGGCCTGGCTCGGCATCACCGACGACGCGGTCGCCGCGTTCACCGCGGCGGTCGCGGTGCTGATCATCGCCTGCCCGTGCGCGCTGGGCCTCGCCACGCCCACGGCCCTGATGGTCGGCACGGGGCGAGGGGCACAGCTCGGCATCCTCATCAAGGGCCCCGAGGTGCTGGAGTCCACGCGCCGGGTCGACACCGTCGTCCTGGACAAGACCGGCACAGTCACCACGGGCCGGATGACCCTCCAGAAGGTGTACGTCGCCGACGGCGCCGACGAGGAGGAGGTGCTGAGGCTCGCGGGCGCCGTCGAGCACGCCTCCGAGCATCCCGTCGCCCGGGCGGTCGCCGTGGGCGCGGAGGAGCAGGTCGGGCGGCTGCCGGAGGTCACGGGCTTCGAGAACGTCCCCGGGCGCGGCGCACGCGGCCGCGTGGAGGGCCGTGACGTGGCCGTGGGGCGCCTCTACGACGTGCTGCCCACCGGGCTGGCCCGCGCCAAGGACGAGGCCGAGAGGGACGGTCGTACGGCCGTCGTGGTCGGGTGGGACGGAACGGCGCGCGGGATCGTCGCCGTCGCGGACGCGGTGAAGGAGACCAGCGCCGAGGCGGTGCGCGAGCTGCGGGCGCTGGGGCTCACTCCGGTGCTGCTGACCGGGGACAACCGGGCGGTCGCCGAGGCGGTGGCGGGCGTGGTCGGCATCGACCAGGTGATCGCGGAGGTCCTGCCCGAGGACAAGGTCGAGGCGGTACGGCGGCTGCAGCGCGAGGGGCGGTGCGTGGCCATGGTGGGCGACGGCGTCAACGACGCGGCCGCGCTTGCCACCGCTGATCTGGGTCTCGCCATGGGGACGGGGACGGACGCGGCGATCGAGGCGAGCGATGTGACGCTGGTGCGCGGCGATCTGCGGGTGGCGGCGGACGCCATCCGGCTGTCGCGGCGGACGCTCGGCACGATCAAGGGCAACCTCGTGTGGGCCTTCGGGTACAACGTCGCCGCGTTGCCGCTGGCCGCGGCGGGGTTGTTGAACCCGATGATCGCGGGGGCCGCGATGGCCTTCTCGTCCGTGTTCGTGGTGACGAACAGCCTGCGGCTGCGGACGTTCCGGTGAATTCGTAGTAAGAACCCCGCTGGGCCCCTCTGGAGTCCGACGCCCGGCTCACATAAGCTCTTCACAAGGCTCGCGCATCATCCTTACGCTTGGGTCCCGATCGGCATATCGGGGCTCTTGCGTACCTAACGGACATATGCAAGAGACGCAGATCACAGTGATGTGAAGGTAACCATCGAAGGGGTTCGAAGGTCTAAGTTGACGATGTCAGACGGCGTCTTGGGGGGCGCCAACTGGCATCTGAGGATGTCTTGGGGGACTTCCTCAGAGTTGCGTTGCCGGGGCAGGCACTTCGGGAAGCTTTGAGCGGCCCTCCCGAGCGTGCGCTGTCCCGGCAGACCGCACAGCACAGCCCCGTACATGAGTACGACGAGTTTGCTCGTTCTGCTCAAACAGCAACACCGAAAGACAGCGATTCAGGCGCTGCTCTCTCAGACGCCCGGCCGGATCCCGTGGGGGGAATCCGCACCGGGACATGGGAAGGCGCCCTGGACGTCGGCCCGTGGGGGGACCGCCGCCAGGGCGCCTTCTGCTATCCGCGCATCTCTCTGCCGCCCGCGCGGACGCGAACCCCCGAACACACCCACCAACACAAGAGCCCCGCACCCGACCGAAGCCGGGCACGAGGCTCTGAAAACAAACCGGACTCAGCGCTCCCAGAGAACACCGAAGCCACAACCAACCGGGGCACCGGCAAACCCGGCCCCCCCACCGGCAGGTGTCAGCGCCGCTCGACGGAAACCATGCCGAGCTCCGTCACATCCGCGCCCGTGCGGACCGGGGGAACGACCCCCGGACCCCATGCCTCAGACCCCGAGACCGCACCCCGGCCGGACAGACCCGGCCAAGGCACCCCAAGCCCCGGAACCGCGGCACCACAACGGGGGCACCGGCAAACCCGGCGCCCCCACCGGCAGGTGTCAGCGCTGCTCGACGGGCACGAAGTCGCGCTCCACCACGCCGGTGTAGATCTGGCGCGGGCGGCCGATGCGGGAGCCCGGCTCCTTGATCATTTCGTGCCACTGGGCGATCCAGCCCGGGAGGCGGCCGAGGGCGAAGAGGACCGTGAACATCTCGGTCGGGAAGCCCATGGCCCGGTAGATCAGGCCGGTGTAGAAGTCGACGTTCGGGTAGAGGCTGCGCGAGACGAAGTAGTCGTCGGAGAGCGCGTGCTCCTCCAGCTTCAGCGCGATGTCCAGCAGCTCGTCGGACTTGCCGAGGGCCGAGAGGACGTCGTGCGCGGCGGCCTTGATGATCTTGGCGCGCGGGTCGAAGTTCTTGTAGACCCGGTGGCCGAAGCCCATCAGGCGGACGCCGTCCTCCTTGTTCTTCACCTTGCGGATGAAGGAGTCGACGTCGCCGCCGGAGGCCTGGATACCCTCCAGCATCTCCAGGACGGACTGGTTGGCGCCGCCGTGCAGCGGGCCCCAGAGCGCGGAGATACCGGCGGAGATCGACGCGAACATGTTCGCCTGCGACGAGCCGACCAGGCGGACCGTCGACGTCGAACAGTTCTGCTCGTGGTCCGCGTGCAGGATCAGCAGCTTGTCGAGCGCGGCGACGACGACCGGGTCGAGCTCGAACTCCTGCGCCGGCACCGAGAAGGTCATCCGCAGGAAGTTCTCGACGTAGCCGAGGTCGTTGCGCGGGTAGACGAACGGGTGGCCGATCGACTTCTTGTACGCGTAGGCGGCGATCGTCGGAAGCTTGGCGAGCAGACGGATCGTCGAGAGGTTGCGCTGCGTCTCGTCGAACGGGTTGTGGCTGTCCTGGTAGAACGTGGACAGCGCGGAGACGACCGACGACAGCATGGCCATCGGGTGGGCGTCACGCGGGAAGCCCTTGTAGAAGTTCTTGACGTCCTCATGCAGCAGGGTGTGCTGCGTGATGTCGTTCTTGAACACCGAGAGCTCGTCGACGGTCGGCAGCTCACCGTTGATCAGCAGGTAGGCCACCTCCAGGAAGGTGGAGCGCTCGGCCAGCTGTTCGATCGGGTAGCCGCGGTAGCGGAGGATGCCCGCCTCGCCGTCGAGGTACGTGACGGCGGATTTATAGGCGGCGGTGTTGCCGTAGCCGCTGTCCAGCGTCACCAGACCGGTCTGGGCGCGGAGCTTGCCGATGTCGAAGCCCTTGTCGCCGACGGTGCTGTCAATCACCGGGTAGGTGTACTCGCCGTCGCCGTACCGCAGTACTACAGAGTTGTCGCTCACGTCTTCCCTCACCGACGTTGTGCCTCATCTTCGAGGTTGCCCTGACTGTCTCTACCCTCCCCCATTCGGCTCAGGAGAGTGCACTCGGGGTCGACCATTGGGCCTATTGGCGGCACTCAGTGCCGCCAACCTGTCATCCTGCCCCCTGTTTTCCCCATCTGGAAGTGCTCTGTGACCTTCACGACTCGTTTGATCGATCATTTTTTTCGATGCCTCACGAATCGCCAGGTCAGAAGGGGGTACCGGGACGGGTCGGAAAACCGGGTGCCTGACCGGAAAACGGGTCAGGCACCCGCGAGCCGGTAGTCGAGCGCCGTACAGCGCCGCCCCGCCGACACCGTGCGCACCGCCTGGCCGATCGCCTTGCGTGAACCCACGAGGACGACCAGCCGTTTGGCGCGGGTCACCGCGGTGTACAGCAGGTTTCGCTGAAGCATCATCCATGCCCCGGTGGTGACGGGGATCACCACTGCGGGATATTCACTTCCCTGTGAACGGTGGATCGTCACCGCGTACGCGTGCGCCAGTTCGTCCAGTTCGTCGAACTCGTACGGAACCTCCTCGTCCTCGTCCGTCAGCACCGTCAGGCGCTGGTCGACCGGGTCGAGCGAGGTGACCACGCCCACGGTGCCGTTGAAGACACCGTTCTCCCCCTTCTCGTAATTGTTGCGAATCTGGGTGACCTTGTCGCCGACACGGAACACCCGGCCCCCGAACCGCTTCTCCGCCAGGTCGGGGCGGGCCGGGGTGACGGCCTGCTGAAGCAGTCCGTTCAGCGTGCCCGCGCCGGCCGGCCCCCGGTGCATGGGTGCCAGGACCTGGACGTCCCGGCGCGGATCGAGACCGAACTTTGCCGGGATGCGACGGGCCGCGACATCCACGGTGAGCCGTCCGGCCTCCTCCGTGTCGTCCTCGACGAAGAGGAAGAAGTCCTTCATGCCGTCGGTGACGGGGTGCTGCCCGGCGTTGATCCGGTGCGCGTTGGTCACCACACCCGACTGCTGGGCCTGGCGGAACACGCGCGTGAGACGGACGGCGGGGATGGGGCTGCCGTCGGCGAGCAGGTCCCTGAGAACCTCCCCCGCGCCGACGCTGGGCAACTGGTCCACATCGCCCACGAAGAGCAGATGCGCGCCCGGCGGTACGGCCTTGACCAGCTTGTTGGCGAGCAGCAGGTCCAGCATGGACGCCTCGTCGACCACCACCAGGTCGGCCTGGAGCGGGCGGTCCCTGTCGTACGCCGCGTCACCGCCGGGCTTGAGCTCCAGGAGGCGGTGGACGGTGGAGGCTTCGGCTCCGGTCAGCTCCGCGAGGCGCTTGGCGGCGCGGCCGGTGGGGGCGGCCAGCACGACCCTGGCCTTCCTCGCGCGGGCCAGCTCCACGATCGAGCGGACCGTGAAGGACTTGCCGCAGCCGGGGCCACCGGTCAGCACGGCGACCTTCTGCGTCAGCGCCAGCTTGACGGCGGCCTCCTGCTCCGGGGCCAGCTCCGTGCCCGTACGGCCCTTGAGCCAGGCCAGTGCCTTGTCCCAGGCCACGTCACGGAAGCCCGGCATGCGGTCCTCGTCGGTGCGCAGGAGGCGCAACAGCTGGGCGGAGAGGGAGAGTTCGGCCCGGTGGAAGGGAACGAGGTAGATGGCCGTCACCGGCTCCGAGGCACCGTCGGGACCGGGGACCCTCTCCCGCACGACGCCGGGGTCGCCGCCGTCCTCGGGGACCTGGGCCAGCTCCGCGAGGCACTCGATGACGAGCCCCGTGTCGACCTGGAGCAGCTTCACCGCGTCCGCGATCAGCCGCTCCTCGGGGAGATAGCAGTTGCCCTGGTCGGTGGCCTGCGACAGCGCGTACTGCAGGCCCGCCTTCACGCGCTCCGGGCTGTCGTGCGGGATGCCGACGGACTGGGCGATCTTGTCGGCGGTGAGGAAGCCGATGCCCCAGACGTCGGCCGCCAGCCGGTACGGCTGGTTCTTCACGACGGAGATCGAGGCGTCGCCGTACTTCTTGTAGATGCGGACCGCGATCGACGTCGAGACCTCGACCGTCTGGAGGAAGAGCATGACCTCCTTGATCGCCTTCTGCTCCTCCCAGGCGTCGGCGATCTTCTTGGTCCGCTTGGGGCCGAGGCCGGGGACCTCGATGAGCCGCTTCGGCTCCTCCTCGATGATCGTCAGGGTGTCCAGGCCGAAGTGCTGGGTGATGCGGTCGGCGAAGACCGGGCCGATGCCCTTGACGAGCCCCGAGCCGAGGTAGCGGCGGATGCCCTGGACGGTGGCCGGCAGGACGGTGGTGTAGTTCTCCACCGTGAACTGCTTGCCGTACTGCGGATGGGAGCCCCAACGCCCCTCCAGCCGCAGGGACTCGCCGACCTGGGCGCCGAGCAGCGCGCCGACGACCGTGAGGAGGTCGCCCGCCCCTCTGCCGGTGTCGACCCGGGCGACCGTGTAGCCGTTCTCCTCGTTGGCATAGGTGATCCGCTCCAGGACGCCTTCGAGGACGGCCAGTCGTCGCTCACCCGTGGAGCTCCCCGCCTGATTGGACATGATCCGACGCTACCGCCCGGGTCCGACAACGGGGGGAGACAGCAACGCGGTCTCCTCGTCCCAGGACTCAACAGCCAGGGCGTCCAGAGCTCACAGCGGGTTGGAATCCATCGGCCTCAAAGCTCCGTTGCACATCCCGATCCCGAACTTACGATGCGGCGAACCACTTTCCGCTTTCGATTACAAGTAGACAAGTCGTGGACATGTCGTATAGTGATCACGACGTCCGTGGCCCTGACCAGGCCATCGGAACATGCGCCGACGCAGAAGGCGGCGGCGCCTCAACAGGGGGAATTCACATGCCGAACTCCGGCATTTTTGGTGCGCCGACTCGGCCTCGTCGCGCCTGAGCATTCCCTGCGTTCCGGACGGCCCCGATCGCTCGGGTCCGTGGGCGTCCTGTGTCCCCATGGAAAACGGGAGGGATCTCTTATGCGTACCCTTGTCCACACCCGCCGGGTCTCGACCATCGGCGTGGCGCTCCTTTTCGCTCTGACCCCGGCCGTCGGATACGCCGCTGACATCGACACGTCCACCGACGAGCCGTCGAGTGCCGCTGCCGTCCGCGCCACCGACTGCTCAGGCAGCGGATCTACCGGCTTCCCCTGGTCGCGGTGCACCAGGCTCGACAACGGCGTGCTGGTCCACGGCAAGAAGACCAACGACACCGAAACGAGGGCCACCACCTCCTACGAGAAGAACGCCGGCGGCAGTGTCACACTCCGGCTCGGCTACAGCAAGAACGGCTCCGAGCACTGGAGCGCCTACTTCACGCAGAAGAAGGGCGAAACGAAGTCGAGGTCCTGGCGCTTCGGCCCTCGCAACCAGGAGTGCAAGTCGTCCATCGGTCTCCTTCAGGAGCGGGGGAGCGACAAGCGTCAGACTCCCATTCAGAAGTGCTGACCTGAACCTGTAGGCATTTCCTGGCGCCCCTGAGTATTTGCTCGGGGGCGCTTTTCCGGGCAACTAGCGGAGAAAGAGCAAGGATGTGTTTGCCGCAGCCTTCGACGATCACACCTGGTTTCTGGTCGGACTCACCCTCGCCGCCGCCGTCGCAGGGTTGATCGCGTCGGCCGTCGCTCGTCGACGCCGGACCGCCCATGCTCTTTGGTGGTCGCCGCTCGGGTTCTGCCTCACCGGAGTCCTCGGCGTCACCCTCGCACTCCGGACCGGTGAACCGGGGCGGGCCGAGTGTGTGATCAGCCATCAGGTCACCGAGCCGCTGCACACCACGCAGGGCCTGTGGAACCTGGCGATGTTCGTCCCGCTCGGGCTGTTCGGCGTTCTGGCTCTGCGGCGTCCCCTTCCCGTGTTGGCTGGTGTCCTGGCTCTGCCCTGCCTGATCGAGCTCGCCCAGGCTCTGTCACCGTTCGGGGGCGGACTCTGTGACAGCGCGGATGTGGCAATGAACGTCGGCGGCGGTGTGCTCGGCGTCGTCGGTGGGGTCGCGCTGACGCGAGGTCATGTCGCGTGGCGTTCATGGGCCAAGCGCACGCTGGCAGTTGCCGGGGCATCGGGTGTGGCCGGGTTGGCCGTCTTCCAGACCGCGATCACGCCCTACAGCGTGGACGGTTCCAGCGTCCGGGGTGTGCACGACGATGAGCGCGAAGCCGCCGAGCGCGCCATACGCCAGGCGTTCGGCGACCGGTACCGGGTCGACACCGTGCAGGCAAGCCCGGGTGTCGACGGCTACAACGGCTGGCTGTCCATCCAGATGGCGGGCGGATACACCGGCCAGTTGATGTGGCCCGGCGGCCGTCAACTGAGCGTGAGCCTTGAGGATTCCAGCCGCCCGACAGAGGCGAGCTTCCCTGTCCAAGGCTCCACGACGCCCCACGACACCCAGAGTGCGTACCGCGTGGCCCAGACCTACATGAAGACGCACTACCCATGGGCTGAGGCGGCCTCCTGGCACGAGACGGTACCCGTGGGTGCCAAGGCCGGGTTCGGATGGCTCACCTCCTGGCGGTTCAAGGAGCGCGGTGTGGTGATGCCGCGAAGCCTCGACGTGCAGATCAACCGGGCCGGACGTGTCTCCCAGCTGCTGGTCGACTTCGGCCCCCAGCACGTGAAACTCCCTGCCGACCTGCTCCCGGCCAAGCGGGCTGAGGAGATCGTCAGGAGGGACGAAGCCGAGAACGGGGTGGATCCTGGCGCGCTCCGGATCCAGGCAGACGTGCTGAAAGCCGACCGCGTCAAGGGCTGGCAAGGTCCTTGGCGCGTCATGTGGTCCGTGAGCGTCGGCGATGTACGGTGCACGCCCGACCGGGACGGTGACGGCTGTGAACCGTCGCAGGTGATGGTCGACGCTGGTACCGGTGAGATCCACGCCGAGTGACTCGTGCGGGACCCGACGCCTACCGCCCGGGTCCGGACAGCGCGGGCGGGCTGTGGACAAAGGGCTCCCCGGCGGTCACCCCGCCTGCGACTTCACGTGGTCGATCACCTTCTGGAAGTCCTCGGTCGGCGCGAACTCCACGAACTCGCAGTCCTCCATGGCCACGGGGGCATGACCGGGCGCCCAGTAATGATCTTCTTTTTACCCGGGACCGCCACCCGACTCGCCGCCCGGCCCCTCGCCCAGCCCGTCGCTCCACCCCGGCGACAGCATCATCACGATCCGGTCTCGGGGTCTTGCCAGCCGCCCGTGTAATCGATTCCAATCCTTCGTACACATCGATGTAATCGATTCCACGAACATCGATCGCACGAACGATCCACAAGGAGGTGGAGCGGCGATGGCGAGCATCAAGGACGTCGCTGCCGAGGCGGGCGTCTCCGTCGCCACGGTCTCGCGCGTCCTGAACGACCATCCGTCGGTCAGCGCCGAGGCACGCGCACGCGTGCTGGCCGCCGTCGAGAGCCTGGGCTACCGCCCGAACGCCGTCGCCCGCTCCCTGCGCACCGACCAGACCCACACCCTCGGCCTGGTCATCAGCGACGTGCTGAACCCCTACTTCACCGAGCTGGCCCGCTCCGTCGAGGAGGAGGCCCGCGCGCTCGGCTACAGCGTCATCATCGGCAACGCCGACGAGCGGCCGGATCTTCAGGACCATCATGTGCGCAACCTGCTGGACCGGCGCATCGACGGACTCCTCGTCTCCCCCACCGACGGCGGCTCGCCGCTGATGCTGGACGCCGCGCGCGCGGGGACGCCGATGGTCTTCGTGGACCGGTGGATCCCGGGCATGGACGTGCCGGTGGTGCGCTCGGACGGGCGGGGCGCCGTACGGGATCTCGTCGCGCATCTGCACGGGCTCGGGCACCGGCGGCTCGCGATCATCGCGGGACCGGCGGCGACCACCACCGGACGGGAACGTGTCGAGGCGTTCCGGGAGGCGCTCGGCGCGTACGGGCTCGAACTCCCCGACGCCTACATCGGACAGGGCGACTTCCAGGCCGACAGCGGGCGCCGGGTCACCGACGGCTTCCTCGACCTGCCCGAGCCGCCCGAGGTCGTGTTCGCGGCCGACAACCTGATGGCGCTCGGCGCGCTGGACGCCGTACGCGCGCGTGGGCTGCGCGTACCGGAGGACCTCGCGCTGGCCGCGTTCGACGACATCCGGTGGTTCGTGCACACCGATCCGCCGATCACCGCGATCGCCCAGCCGACGGGCGAGCTGGGCCGGGCCGCCGTACGGGCCCTGGTCGACCGCATCGAGGGACGGCCCGGCGAGTCCGTCACCCTCCCCGCCCGTCTCGTCGTACGCCGCTCCTGCGGCGAACCACCGGCTTCAACGGAGCCGTCCCCCGTAACGAACAGGAGCCAGTCGTGAGCAACGCGGACGAGTTGCTGCGCATCGAGGGCATAAGGAAGGCCTTCCCGGGCGTGGTCGCGCTGGACGGCGTCGACTTCGAGCTGCGCCGCGGCGAGGTGCATGTGCTGCTCGGTGAGAACGGCGCGGGCAAGAGCACCCTCATCAAGATGCTCTCCGGCGCCTACACGCCCGATGCCGGACGGATCCTGGTCGGCGGTGAGGAGACGCGCATCCATGGTGCGCAGGACTCCGAGCGCCTCGGGATCGCCACGATCTACCAGGAGTTCAACCTCGTTCCCGATCTGACGGTCGCCGAGAACATCTTCCTGGGGCGCCAGCCGCGCCGCTTCGGAATGATCGACCGGAAGAAGATGGAAGCCGACGCCGAGGTCCTTCTCGCGCGCGTGGGCGTGAAGGTGTCGCCACGCGCGCGGGTCCGCGAACTCGGCATCGCGCGCCTTCAGATGGTCGAGATCGCGAAGGCGCTGAGCCTGGACGCGCGCGTGCTGATCATGGACGAGCCGACCGCCGTGCTGACCTCCGAGGAGGTCGACAAGCTCTTCGCGATCGTGCGCAGGCTGCGCGAGGACGGTGTGGGCATCGTCTTCATCACGCATCACCTGGAGGAGATCGCCGCCCTGGGCGACCGGGTGACGGTCATCCGGGACGGAAAGAGCGTCGGGCGGGTACCCGCCGCCACGCCCGAGGACGAACTCGTACGGCTCATGGTCGGGCGCTCGATCGAGCAGCAGTGCCCGCGCGAAGTGCCCGAGAAGGGTGCCCCGTTGCTCACCGTCGAGGGGCTCACCCGTGACGGCGTCTTCCACGACGTCAGCTTCGAGGTGCGCGCCGGTGAGGTCGTCGGCATCGCGGGACTGGTCGGGGCCGGCCGCACCGAGGTGGTGCGCGCGGTGTTCGGGGCCGATCCCTACGACAAGGGCACGGTGAAGGTCGCCGGGGCGCCCCTGAAGGGGCATGACGTCAACTCCGCCATGGCCGCCGGGATCGGGCTCATCCCCGAGGACCGCAAGGGCCAGGGGCTGGTCCTGGACGCGTCCGTGGAGGAGAACCTGGGCCTGGTGACGCTGCGGTCGGCCACACGCGCGGGGATCGTCGACCTCAAGGGGCAACGGGCGGCAGCCGCGCGGATCGCCGAGCAGCTGGGCGTGCGGATGGCCGGACTCGGCCAGCACGTACGGACGCTGTCGGGCGGCAACCAGCAGAAGGTCGTCATCGGCAAGTGGCTGCTCGCCGACACCAAGGTGCTGATCCTCGACGAGCCGACGCGGGGCATCGACGTCGGCGCCAAGGTCGAGATCTACCAGCTCATCAACGAACTCACGGCCGCGGGCGCCGCCGTACTGATGATCTCCAGCGATCTGCCCGAGGTCCTCGGCATGAGCGACCGGGTCCTGGTGATGGCGCAGGGCCGGATCGCGGGCGAACTCTCCGCCGACGAGGCCACGCAGGACGCGGTGATGTCCCTCGCCGTCAGCACGAACACAGCACAGACCGAGAAGGAGGCCCTCCGTGGCCACTGACACGCTCAAGAGCACGACGGGCGCGCGTGGCGCCTCGGGCGGCCTGCGCCGACTGCTGCTCGACAACGGCGCGCTGACCGCGCTGATCATCCTCGTCGTCGCCCTGTCGGCGCTTTCCGGGAACTTCCTGACGACCGACAACCTCCTCAACATCGGCGTCCAGGCGGCCGTGACGGCCATCCTCGCCTTCGGCGTCACCTTCGTGATCGTCTCCGCGGGCATCGACCTGTCGGTCGGCTCGGTGGCCGCGCTCTCCGCGACCGTGCTGGCCTGGAGCGCCGCCGAACAGGGCGTCCCGGTCGCCCTCGCGGTGGTCCTCGCGGTCGTCGTCGGCATAGCGGCCGGGCTGGTCAACGGCTTCCTGATCGCCTACGGCAAGCTGCCGCCGTTCATCGCGACGCTCGCCATGCTGTCGGTGGGCCGCGGTCTGTCCCTGGTGATCTCCGAGGGCAACCCGATCGCCTTCCCCGACTCGGTCTCCCACCTCGGCGACACCCTCGGCAACTGGCTTCCGGTGCCGGTGCTGGTCATGATCGTCATGGGCCTGGTCGCGGCCTTCGTCCTCGGCCGGACGTACATCGGCCGGTCCATGTACGCGATCGGCGGCAACGAGGAGGCGGCGCGGCTTTCGGGGCTGCGGGTGTCGCGGCAGAAGCTCGCCATCTACGCCCTGTCGGGTCTGTTCGCGGCCGTCGCGGGCATCGTGCTGGCCTCCCGGCTCTCCTCGGCGCAGCCGCAGGCGGCCAACGGCTACGAGCTGGACGCGATCGCCGCGGTCGTCATCGGCGGCGCCTCGCTCGCCGGCGGCACCGGCAAGGCGTCCGGCACCCTGATCGGCGCGCTGATCCTCGCGGTGCTGCGCAACGGCCTCAACCTGCTCAACGTGTCCACCTTCTGGCAGCAGGTCGTGATCGGTGTCGTCATCGCGCTGGCCGTGCTGCTGGACACGGTGCGCCGCAAGGCGGGCGCGACCCCGGTGACCTCGGGCCTCGGTGGTGGCGGCAAGGGCAGGCAGGCGGCGACATACGGGCTCGCGGCCGTGGCGACCGTGGCCGTGATCGGCGCGACCTCGCTGCTGCACAACGGCGGCTCGTCCTCGACGACCCCGCGGGTGGGGCTCGCCATCTCCACGCTGAACAACCCCTTCTACGTGTCGCTGCGGGCGGGTGCCCAGGCCGAGGCGAAGAAGCTGGGGGTGGACCTCACCGTCACCGACGCCCAGAACGACGCGTCGCAGCAGGCCAACCAGCTCCAGAACTTCACCAGTTCGGCGCTCGACGTGGTCATCGTCAACGCCGTCGACTCGGACGCCGTCACTCCGGCGGCCAAGGCAGTGAACAAGACCGGCACCCCGCTGATCGCCGTCGACCGCTCGGTGAACAACGCGGACAGCGCGTCGTTCGTCGCCTCCGACAACATCACCGGCGGCAAGCTGGCCGCGAAGGCGCTCGCCGAGAAGCTCGGCGGCACCGGCAGGATCGTGATCCTCCAGGGCCAGGCCGGCACCTCCGCCAGCCGTGAGCGCGGCGCCGGCTTCGCCGAGGGGCTGAAGGCCTACCCGGGCATCAAGGTGGTCGCCAAGCAGCCCGCCGACTGGGACCGCACCAAGGGCCTGGACGCCATGACCAACCTCATGCAGGCCCACCCCGACATCGACGGCGTCTTCGCGGAGAACGACGAGATGGCGCTCGGCGCGCTCAAGGCGCTCGGCTCCAAGGCCGGCAAGTCCGTCCAGGTCATCGGCTTCGACGGAACCGCGGACGGGCTCAAGGCCGTCGAGGCGGGCACGCTGTACGCGTCGGTGGCGCAGCAGCCGACGGAGCTCGGCAGGATCGCCGTACAGAACGCGGTGAAGGCCGCCGCGGGCGACAAGGTCGAGAAGTCGGTGATGGTGCCGGTGAAGGTGGTCACCAAGGAGAACGTGGCCGGCTTCGGCGGCTGACACAAGGGGAACGGCGAACGGGTGGGCGGCCGTTGCACCAGCACGGGGCCGCCCGCCTCGACGCACCACGGGGACCTATCAGGGGAGCAACCTCATGTACGACTACGACCTCCTGGTCGTAGGGTCGGCCAACGCCGACCTGGTGATCGGCGTCGAGCGCCGGCCGGGGGCCGGCGAGACCGTGCTCGGCTCCGATCTGGCCGTCCACCCGGGCGGCAAGGGCGCCAACCAGGCGGTCGCCGCCGCCCGGCTCGGGGCCCGTACGGTCCTGCTGGCCCGGGTCGGCGACGACGCGCACGGCCGGCTGCTGCTCGACTCGCAGCGGGCGGCCGGCGTCGACACGGTGGGCGTCCTGGTCGGCGGCGCGCCGACCGGCGTCGCGCTGATCACGGTGGACCCGTCCGGGGACAACAGCATCGTGGTCTCGCCGGGGGCCAACGGCAGGCTCACCCCCCAGGACGTGCGGGCCGCCGCGAGCCTCTTCCAGGCGTCGCGGGTGGTGTCGGTCCAGCTGGAGATCCCGCTGGAGACGGTCGTCGAGGTGGTGCGCGGCCTCGCGGAGGGCAGCCGCTTCGTCCTGAACCCCTCGCCGCCGCGCCCGCTGCCGGCCGAGGTGCTGGCGGCCTGCGACCCGCTGATCGTCAACGAGCACGAGGCGAAGGTGATCCTCGGCGACTCCGCGGTCGGCGACACCCCCGAGGACTGGGCGCGGATCCTGCTCGCCAAGGGCCCCCGCTCGGTGGTCGTGACCCTCGGTGCGCAGGGCGCGCTGGTGGCCTCCGCCGAGGGCGTGACCCGGGTCCCGTCCGTGCGGGTGGACGCGGTGGACACGACGGGCGCGGGCGACGCGTTCACGGCCGCGCTGGCCTGGAAACTCGGGACGGGCTCGCCCCTGGCCGAGGCGGCGGCGTACGCGGCCCGGGTGGGGGCGGTGGCCGTGACGCGGGAGGGCGCGCAGGTGTCGTTCCCCACGGCGGCGGAGGTCGACGCGCTGTGAAGAGGGCAGGAATCCTGAACCGCCATCTCGCCGGCGCCCTCGCCGAGCTGGGCCACGGCGACGGGGTGCTGGTGTGCGACGCGGGCATGCCGATACCCGACGGTCCCCGGGTCGTGGACCTCGCCTTCCGGGCCGGGGTGCCGTCCTTCGCCGAGGTGGTGGACGGTCTGCTGGCCGAGCTGGTGGTGGAGGGCGCGACGGCGGCGCGGGAGATCAGCGAGGCGAATCCGGCGGCGGCCGCGCTGCTGGCGGGCGAGTTTCCCGGGCTGGAACTGGTCACCCACGAGCGGCTCAAGGAGCTGTCGGCCGGGGCGCGGCTGGTGGTACGGACCGGGGAGGCACGGCCGTACGCGAATGTGCTGCTGCGGTGCGGGGTCTTTTTCTGATCGGAAAGCGATTCTGGGATCAGGGGTCCCGGGAACGTTTCGAGGGGCTCGGTCCATGGACCGAGCCCCTCGGGGTTTCCCCTCCCCGTCAGAACCCCCGCGATCCCCCCAGATCCCCCTCCAAGAGTCCTGACTTCAAGTACGACCCGCGTGGTGGGGGAAGGGTTGTACGGTCTCCGCGGATTTTTTTTCGGCGTGCCTTGGATTCAGGACAGACGTAGCGTTTCAGACATGCAGGAGCTACACGAAAACCCCCTCACGTCCCTCCAGGACGACGTGCTCGACGAGCTCGGCGACGGCCGGATCGGCGACATCGCGGAGCTGCTGGGTACGGACGAGGCAGGGGCTCGGCAGATGGTCGGTACGACGGTGGCGGCGCTGTCCGGCGAGGCGGAGACGGTCGCGACACCGCACGGTGCCCCGCTCACCGGCGTGGCCACGCTGGGCGGCTTCGCGACCGGCGGCCTCATGGCGGGGCTGCTGGCCGAGGAGGCCAGCCCGGTCGCGGACGCGGTGGCCCGCAGGACGAGGCTGCCGAAGGGTGCCGTGTCGCAGGTGGTGGAGATGGTGATTCCGGTGGAGCTGGCGGTGCTCACCAAACGGGCGGCCGGGAAGTAGGGCGTTCCGGGGTGCGCGGACGCCGGGCAGGCGGTGTTCCGGGTCGCTGGTCCGCGCGATGAACCGAGTGGCGTGGGCTCCGTGTGAGGCAGAAGATTGAGGGGTACACCGAGAGGGTGAAAGATCACGGGTGATCGTGAGCCGCGCAAGGCTCGTTCCTCATCACGACAGAAATCCGCCGGAGAGCGGGTGTCCGCCGCCGATGCGATGCGGTCCGCGATCGAACAACTCAGTGAGCTGCTGGGGAGGGCTCCCGAGTCGGTTTCCTCGCTGAGGCCGACGGACCAGGGCTGGGAAGCCGATGTCGAGGTCGTGGAACTGGAACGGATTCCCGAGACGACCAGCGTGATGGCCAGCTACCAGGTGGTGCTGGACCCGGAGGGGAAGCTGCTGGCGTACGAGCGCGGGCGTCGCTACACGCGCGCGCAGGTGGACAGGAAGGACGGCCGCTAGGGGAAGACGCCCCCCGAGGTCGCGCCCTTTCGCCGGGAAGTCGGGCCGGAAGGGATTTCACCGTGACTGTGGTGCCACAGGGCAACGGTGCTGGAGGTGCCCCCGCCTCCGGAGGCGGTTCGGGGAACCTGTACGACGTGCTGGAACTCGTTTTGGACCGAGGCTTGGTCATCGACGCGTTCGTGCGGGTGTCCCTGGTGGGCATCGAGCTGGTGAAGATCGACGCGCGGGTGGTCGTCGCCAGCGTCGACACTTACCTGCGCTTCGCCGAGGCGGCCAACCGGCTGGATCTGGAGTCGGGCCGCAAGGCACCCGCGCAGCTGACCGACATCGTCGAGGGCTCCGTCGAGAGCGGTGCCCACGGCAAGAGCAAAGGGGCGCTGTCGGGCGCTGTCGAGGCGATCACCGAGTCGTTCAAGGGCGGCGGTGACGAGGACGAGGGCGAGGACGAGGACGCCGAGCGTGAGCGCAGGCCGGCGCGCGCGAAACGGAGCGAGCGCGGCGAACGCCGCTCGGAGCGCCGCTCCACACGGGACCGGGAGGAGTGAGCGAGCCCATGTCCGTGTATGTGTACGCGATCACCAACGACTCGCACCCGCTGGACCTGGGCGACGCCGAGGGCGTGGGCGACCCGCCCGGCGAGGTGCGCGTGGTGCGTGGCGCCTCCCTGTGCGCGGTCGTCAGCGAGTGCCCGGACGACCTCTCGGTGGCCCGCCGGGATCTCCAGGCGCATCAGGGCGTCCAGGAGCGGCTCTGGGCCGACGGCCCCACGCTGCCGCTCAGCTTCGGGTTCGTCGCCGCCGACGAGGAGGCCGTACGCGGCGTCCTGGAGGAGCGGGCGGAGCTTTTCGCGCAGCGTCTGGACGAACTCGCCGGGCGGGCGGAGTTCAACGTCAAGGGAGTCCTGGACGAGGACGCGGTGGTACGTACCGTCCTCGAGCAGAACACGCGGGCCCGGGAGCTGAACGAGCTGACCCGCACGGGCGGCGGCACCTACGAGGACCGGCTGGCGCTCGGCGAGTTGGTGTCCCAGGAGGTGCAGGGCCGCCAGGACGCCCTCGCCGAGGAGGTCCTCGCCGCGCTGCGGCCGCTCGCCGAGGCGGAGCAGGTCGCGCCGCCGTCGAAGCAGTACTTCGTGAGCGCGTCCTTCCTCCTGGAGGAGGACAGGGCCGAGGAGTTCAACCGGGCCGGGCAGGAGCTGGCCGAACGCTATGGCGATGGCGTGGAGTTGCGGCTGCGAGGCCCCCTGCCGCCGTACAGCTTTGTCTGAGGTACGGAGGTACGGAGGTACTGACGTACAGGGCCCTGTGGGAGAGGAGGTGCCGTGGGACTGGTCACCGGGATTCTGACGCTCCCGTTCGCGCCCGTGCGGGGCATCGGCTGGGTGCTCGACAAGGTGGTCAAGGCCGCCGAGGACGAGTACTACGACCCGGCTCCCGTGCAGGAGGCACTCGTGAACCTGGAGCGGGCGCGGGACGAGGACCGGATCGACGACGAGGAGTTCGCACGGCAGGAGGAGGCCCTGCTGCACCGTCTGGAGGAGATCAGGGCCTACCAGCTGCGGCAGGGCGGACAGCCCGGTCCGTGACGCGTGGTCGCGAGCCGCTGCCTGGGTGAGGAGAGAAGACAGGTCATGAACAACGCCAAGATCGGCGCGGCGCTGCTGGGCGGTTACATGCTGGGGCGGACCAAGAAGGTGAAGCTCGCCCTCGGCCTCGGTGCGCTGCTCGCCGGATCACGGATCAAGCCCGGGCAGGTCGGCAAGGCCCTCCAGGAGTCCCCCTTCGTCCACACCCTCACCGACCAGGTGCGCTCCGAACTGACCGACGCGGGGAAGGCCGCGGCGACCACCGTCCTGAGCTCGAAGGCCGACCACCTGGCCGACACCCTGCACCAGCGCACCGCCGGGCTGCGGGAGAGGGCGCAGGAGGAGGACACCGAGGCCGAGGACGACGTCGAGGACGAGACGGAGCAGGACGAGACGGAGACGGAGACGGAGCAGGACGAGGAGCCGCGCGACGAGGGGAACGGCGAGGAACGCCGGGCGAAGCCCCGGAAGGAGGCGTCCCGGAGCGCCGGGCGCGGCAGGTCGCAGCGCGGCAGGCCGGGGCGGGACGACGAGGAAGAGCCCCGCAGGAGGAAGACCTCCGCCTCACAGAGCCGCTCACGCGGCGGTGGCGCCGCGCGGTCGAGCAGGCAGGGGCAGGACCATGGCTGAGCGCAAGGCGACGGGCCGCGGCTCGGGCGGCACGGGGACCAGGACGAAGTCCGAGGAGCGGGTGCCGGGTACGGACCGGCTGAAGGACGAGCTGGAGAACTATGTCCAGGCCCGGCTTCAGACGGCACTGGAGGGCATGGGCGACCGGCTCGGCGAGGGTGCCCGCCGGCTGGGCGAGGCCCACATCGGTCCGCGCGGACTGGCCGGCGCGGTGACCAAGGGCGGCAAGAAGCTCGGCGAGCACCTGCCGTCGGGCATGGGGGCGCTGACCTCGACGGCCTCCCACGCGAAGGACACGGCATCGCACGCCAAGGACGCGGTGGTGGACAAGGCCAAGGACGCCGCCGGGCATCTGCCGGGGCAGAGCCGGGACAAGGACCCCGGCAACGACCCGGACAGCATGGGCAAAGGGATCACCATCATCGAGGACATCGATGTGGGCGTGCCCGTGCGCGAGGCGTACGACCAGTGGACGCAGTTCCAGGAGTTCGACCGCTTCGCCAAGGGCGTGGTCGGCATCGAGCAACAGGACGACACCACGGCCAGGTGGCATGTGAAGGTCGCCAAGTCCAACCGGCGCTTCCGGAGCACCATCACGGAACAGGTGCCCGACGAGCGCATCGCCTGGACGAGCTCCGGGGACAAGGGCTCGACCCAGGGCGTCGTCACCTTCCACCCCCTCACCGACAACCTCACCAAGGTGCTGCTGGTCCTGCGGTACTTCCCCAAGGGGCCGGTCGAGCGGGTCGGCAGCTGGATGCGCGCGCAGGGGCGCCGCGCCCGGCTCGACCTGAAGCTCTTCCGCACCTTCGTGATGATGCGCGGGGAGGCCACCGGCGGCTGGCGCGGGGAGATCCGCGAGGGCGAGGTGGTCCGGGAGCCCGAGGAGGTCGAGGAAGCCGAGCAGGACGAGGAGGACGCGAAGGGCCGGGCCGAGCACGACGAGCCCGAGGACGAGTACGACGAGGACGACGAGGACGACGAGGACGACGAGGAGCCGGAAGAGGACGAGGAGCCCGAGGACCGGTACGAGGACGAGGAGGAGGACGAGGACGACTGGGAGGAGGACGAGAACGAAGACCGGCACCCTGACGACGACACCGACGAGTCGAGAACACCGTGACCGAGCCCGTCCCCACCCGCTCCACGCCGTCCCGGGCGATGTCCCCGTACGGCGAGTCATCCAGCGCGAACCTCGCCGACATCCTCGAACGCGTGCTCGACAAGGGCATCGTCATCGTCGGCGACATCAAGATCAACCTGCTCGACATCGAGCTGCTCACCATCAAGCTCCGCCTCCTGGTCGCCTCGGTCGACAAGGCCAAGGAGATCGGCATCGACTGGTGGGAGCACGACCCCGCGCTGTCCTCCCGCGCCGACCGGCAGGACAGCCTCAAGGAGCAGAACGAACAGCTGCGCGCCGAGGTCGAGGAGCTGCGCCGGAAGGTCGAGAAGTCCGAGAGGCCGGAGTCCGCGGGCGAGTTGCCCGAGCGCGGGTCGAGCAGTCGACGCCGGCCTCGTGAGACGGACCGGGAGTCCGCCGCCGAGCCACGCCGTCCCCGGCGCAAGAGGGACGACGCCGAGGGCCGGGACAGGGACGGAGACCGGGACAGGGACCGGGACAGGGACCGGGACAGGGACCGGTAGCCGTGAACGGGCAACGTCTGAGCTACGCCTACGCCGTGGTCAGGTCGTCCGACCCCGCGGCACGGCGGGCGCGGGCGGCGCTGGCCGACGTCCGCGGTGTGGCGGACGCACCCGTCACGCTGGTCCGCTCGGGCGCGGTGGCCGCCGCGGTGAGCGCGGTGCCCGGGGAGGAGTTCGCGGAGGGGGCCCTGAAGGCGCGTCTGGAGGATCTCGACTGGCTGGAGTCGACGGCCCGGTCCCATCACCTGGTCATCGAGACGCTGGCCGCCCGCACGACGGTCCTCCCGCTGCGGCTGGCCACGGTGTACCTCGACGACAGCCGGGTCGAGTGGATGCTGGGCGAACGGCAGCAGGACTTCACCGCGCTGCTGGACCGGTTCGAGGACCACGTGGAGTGGGGCGTGAAGGTGTACGCGGAGATCGCCGCCCCGTCCGAGCCGGCCCAACCGGCCGAGCCGGCCCAGCCGGACGAGTGGTCACAGTCGGCCCGACCGGACGCGGGGCGCGCGTACCTGCGCCGCCGCAGGCAGCACCGCCAGGCGCGCGAGGACACACGGCGGGCCGCCGAGGAGGCCGTACGGCGGACGGAGGAGCAGGCCCGTGGTCTCGCGGTGGAGCGTGCCCGGCACCGCCCCCAGCAGGGGACCCTGGCCCGGCTCCCCGGCGACCTCCCCGGCGAGAACGTCGCCAACGACGCCTACCTCGTCCCGCGCCGCGCGGCCGAGGAGTTCCGCGACCGGATGCTGCACACCGCCGACGACCTGCCCGGCGTACGGGTGGAGGTCACCGGCCCGTGGGCGCCGTACTCCTTCACCGCGCCCCTCGAAGAGGCCCGACAACCGTGACGGACTCCTACGGCGACTCCTACGACGACGACCGCCCGCTCGCCGGAACCCAGGTCGCGCTGATCGACCTGCTCGACCGGCTGCTGAGCGGCGGTGTGGTGATCACCGGCGATGTCGTGCTGTCGATCGCGGACATCGACCTGGTGCGGGTCTCGCTGCGCGCGGTCGTGATCGCCGTTCGCGAGCAGGTGGAGGAGCAGTGGGCACCCGTCCTGCGGGACCGAGGGCCCGGCCAGAACGGCGGCGACCGCGGTGACGACCCCGGCTGACCGCCCGCCCCCCGACCGCCTGCGCGAGGTCGCTCAGGCCGCGCACCGCGCGTTCTCGCTGCTGCCCGCCCAGCCGGACGACATGACCCCGCCGGCCACGGGCCGCTCCGCCGCACGCCGGCTGCACACCGACCCCGACACCGTGGAGCGCGACCTGGTCAGGCTGGTCCTCACCATCGTCGAGCTGCTGCGCCAGCTGATGGAGCGCCAGGCCCTGCACCGCGTCGACGAGGGCGATCTGACCGAGGAGCAGGAGGAGCGCCTCGGACTGACCCTGATGCTCCTGCACGACCGGATGACCGAACTGTGCGACCGCTACGGACTGACGCTGGAGGACCTCAACCTGGATCTGGGGCCCCTGGGGACGCTGCTTCCGCCGCCGTGAGGTCTGTCGGCAAGCGGGACGCCGACGGCCCGCATGCCGTCGGCGTCCCGCTGTGCGCTGCCCGTGTCGGGGTGCTAGCCCGCGTGCTCCACGAACCGCGCCGCGGTCTCCGCCAGCAGCTCGCGGCCGTCGCGCGCCCACAGCTGGTCGTTGAACAGCTCCACCTCGACGGCACCGGTGTAGCCCGCCGCCTCCACGTACCCGAGCCACTCCCGCATGTCGACCGAGCCGTCCCCGATCTGCCCGCGCCCGGTGAGGACGCCCGCGGGCAACGGGGTGATCCAGTCGGCGAGTTGGAAGGTGTGGATACGGCCGCCCGCGCCCGCCCGGGCGATCTGCGCGGGCGCGTTGTCGTCCCACCAGATGTGGTACGTGTCGACCGTGACCCCGACCTGCCGGGCGGGGAAGCGCTCGGCGAGGTCGAGGGCCTGGGCGAGGGTGGAGACCACGCAGCGGTCCGAGGCGAACATCGGGTGGAGCGGCTCGATCGCCAGCTTCACCCCGTGCTCCTCGGCGTACGGACCCAGCACCGTCAGCGCGTCCGCGATCCGCTCCCGGGCGCCGTGCAGGTCCTTCGAGCCGGCCGGCAGGCCGCCGGAGACCAGCACCAGCGTGTCCGTGCCCAGCGCCGCCGCCTCGTCGACCGCGCGGCGGTTGTCGTCCAGCGCCCTGGCCCGCTCGTCCGGGTCGATCGCCGTGAGGAAGCCGCCGCGGCACAGGGTGGTGACGGTCAGACCCGCGTCGCGGACCAGCTTGGCCGTCGCCTCCAGGCCGTACTCCTGGACGGGCTCACGCCACAGGCCGACGTTCACCACGCCCAACCGGCCGCATTCCTCGACCAGTTCGGGCAGGCTCAGCTGCTTCACCGTCATCTGGTTGATGGAGAAGCGGGACAGATCCTTCTGGGCGCTCACTGGGCCACTCCGTACAGGGACAGCAGGTTCTTCATCCGCTCCTCCGCGAGCTTCGGATCGGGGAACAGGCCGAGGCCGTCGGCGAGTTCGTAGGCGCGGGCGAAGTGCGGCAGGGAGCGGGCCGACTGGAGGCCGCCGACCATGGTGAAGTGGGACTGGTGGCCGGCCAGCCAGGCCAGGAAGACCACGCCCGTCTTGTAGAAGCGGGTGGGCGTCTGGAAGAGGTGGCGGGACAACTCGACCGTGGGGTCGAGGAGTTCACGGAAGCCGCCGACGTTCCCCGTGTCCAGGACCCGGACCGCCTCGGCCGCCAGCGGGCCCAGCGGGTCGAAGATGCCGAGCAGGGCGTGGCTGAAGCCCTGTTCGTCGCCCGCGATGAGCTCGGGGTAGTTGAAGTCGTCCCCGGTGTAGCAGCGCACGCCCTGCGGGAGGCGGCGGCGGATGTCGATCTCCCGCTGGGCGTCCAGCAGGGAGACCTTGATGCCGTCGACCTTGTCGGGGTGGGCGGCGATGACCTCCAGGAAGGTGTCGGTGGCCGTGTCGAGGTCGCTCGACCCCCAGTAGCCCTCCAGCGCCGGGTCGAACATCGGGCCGAGCCAGTGCAGGACCACCGGTTCGGCGGCCTGCCGGAGCAGATGGCCGTAGACCTCCAGGTAGTCCTCGGGACCCCGCGCCGCGGCGGCCAGGGCGCGCGAGGCCATCAGGATGGACTGCGCCCCGGTCGCCTCGACGAGGGCGAGCTGCTCCTCGTAGGCCGCCCGGACCTCCACGAGAGATCCGCCGGCGATCTGGTCGGTGCCGACACCGCAGGCGATCCGCCCGCCGACGGCCTTCGCCTCGGCGGCGCTGCGGCGGATCAGCTCGGCCGCGCCCGCCCAGTCCAGACCCATCCCGCGCTGGGCGGTGTCCATGGCCTCGGCGACGCCGAGCCCGTGGGACCACAGATGGCGGCGGAAGGCGAGGGTGGCGTCCCAGTCGACGGCGGCGGCCGAGTCGGGCGACACGTCGGCGTACGGGTCGGCGACGACATGCGCCGCCGAGAAGACCGTACGGGAGGTGAGGGGTGCGCCCGGAGCGAGGGCGAGGGGCTCGGCGCGCGGCTCGTACGCCCGCAGGCCACCCCGGGAGTCGGGCAGGTGGATCGTCACAGCTGGATCTCCGGAACGTCGATGCGGCGGCCCTCGGCCGAGGACTTCAGGCCCAGCTCGGCGAGCTGGACGCCGCGGGCGCCGGCGAGGAGGTCCCAGTGGTAGGGGGCGTCGGCGTAGACGTGCTTGAGGAACAGCTCCCACTGGGCCTTGAAGCCGTTGTCGAACTCGGAGTTGTCGGGGACCTCCTGCCACTGGTCGCGGAAGGAGTAGGTCGCCGGGATGTCCGGGTTCCAGACCGGCTTGGGGGTGAGGGAGCGGTGCTGGACACGGCAGTTGCGCAGGCCCGCGACCGCCGAACCCTCCGTGCCGTCCACCTGGAACTCGACCAGCTCGTCGCGGTTGACGCGCACGGCCCAGGAGGAGTTGATCTGGGCGATGGCGCCGCCGTCGAGCTCGAAGACGCCGTACGCGGCGTCGTCGGCCGTGGCGTCGTAGGGCTTGTCGTTCTCGTCCCAGCGCTGCGGGATGTGGGTGGTGGCGATGGCCTGCACCGACTTGACCCGGCCGAAGAGCTCGTGGAGCACGTACTCCCAGTGCGGGAACATGTCGACAACGATGCCACCGCCGTCCTCGGCGCGGTAGTTCCAGGACGGGCGCTGGGCGGCCTGCCAGTCGCCCTCGAAGACCCAGTAGCCGAACTCGCCGCGGATGGAGAGGATCCGCCCGAAGAAGCCGCCGTCGATGAGCCGCTTCAGCTTGAGGAGCCCCGGGAGGAAGAGCTTGTCCTGGACGACGCCGTGCTTGATGCCGGCCTCGTTCGCGAGCCGGGCCAGCTCCAGGGCGCCTTCCAGACCGGTGGCGGTGGGCTTCTCGGTGTAGATGTGCTTGCCGGCGGCGATCGCCTTGCGGATCGCCTCCTCGCGGGCGGAGGTGACCTGGGCGTCGAAGTAGATCTCGACGGTCGGGTCGGCGAGGACGGCGTCCACGTCGGTCGAGATGTTGTCCTGATCCAGGCCGTGCTGCTCGGCGAGCGCCTTGAGGGCGTGCTCACGGCGACCGACGAGGATCGGCTCCGGCCACAGCACGGTGCCGTCGCCGAGGTCGAGACCGCCCTGTTCGCGGAGGGCCAGGATGGAGCGGACCAGGTGCTGGCGGTAGCCCATGCGCCCCGTCACACCGTTCATGGCGATACGCACCGTCTTGCGTGTCACGTCATTCCCTTCGTAGGCGTCGTACACAGCGTCGTACGCGGTTCTGCGTGCCGCGTACGCCCCTACCCTGTTGAGCGTCACAGCAAGCGCTTTCTATGGGATAAGAAGCTAGCCTCTGACCAGGGGTCCGGACAAGACCGTGACCGGGTTGAGTTGTTCGAGGGGACGAACAACGGGGGTTCTTGGCCGTAAGGTCTGCTCGACATACACGGAACCGTGGCCGCTCACGGCCTGTCTACGAAGAGGCGGGCCTGTCGGTGAGCAGTACGTGGGCTGTCCGCGAGCAGTACGCGGACAGGTCTGTGAGCAGTACGAGGTGGTACGACGAGATGCACGACCGGAGGACGACGAGATGACGGTGACCCTGGCGGACGTGGCGGCCCGCGCCCAGGTCTCCCCCGCGACGGTGTCGCGCGTGCTGAACGGGAACTACCCCGTCGCCGCTTCCACCCGGGAACGGGTGCTGCGGGCGGTGGACGAGCTGGACTACGTGCTGAACGGTCCCGCGAGCGCGCTGGCCGCGGCCACGTCCGACCTGGTCGGCATCCTGGTCAACGACATCGCCGACCCCTTCTTCGGGATCATGGCGAGCGCGATCCAGGCGGAGATCGGGGGCCCGGGCGGCCGGGCGGGCGGCGAGCGGCTGGCCGTGGTCTGCAACACGGGGGGTTCGCCCGAGCGCGAGCTGACGTACCTGACCCTGTTGCAGCGGCAGCGGGCCGCGGCGGTCGTACTGACCGGCGGCGCGGTCGAGGACGCCCCGCACGCGGCGGCGGTCGCGGCGAAGCTGCGGAAGCTGGCGGACGCCGGGACCCGGGTCGTGCTGTGCGGCCGCCCGCCGTCCTCGGACACCGGCGCGATCGCCCTGACCTTCGACAACCGCGGCGGCGGACGCGAACTGACCGAGCACCTGATCGGCCTGGGCCACCGGCGGCTCGGCTACATCGCGGGCCCGGAGGAGCGGACCACCACCCGGCACCGGCTGGAGGGCCACCGGGCGGCGCTGGAGGCGCACGGGATCGAGGAGGACGCCCGCTGGACGGTCTACGGGCGCTACGACCGGCAGTCGGGCTACGAGGCGACGCTGGAGCTGCTGCGCCGGGATCCGTCCCTGACGGCCGTCGTCGCGGCGAACGACTCCGTCGCGCTGGGGGCGTGTGCGGCGCTGCGGGATTCGGGGTTGCGGATTCCGGACGACGTGTCGGTGGCGGGATTCGACGATCTGCCGTTCAGCATCGACGCGGTGCCTTCTCTCACGACGGTGCGGCTGCCGTTGTCGGAGGCGGGGGCGCGGGCGGGGCGGATCGCGATGGGGCGGGAGGAGCCGCCGCCCGGGGGGATCGCGACGATTCGGGGGGAGTTGATGGTTCGGGGGTCTGCTGGGGGGCCTCGAAAGTAGGAGAGCCGCAGGGGCTCGGGGGCCTTGAGACGTGCCCATGGCCGGGGTAGCTCGTCGGGGACGATGACGCGGTGCCCGGCGCGACGGCAGGTCCGCGCCGTGCGGACGAGACACAGGCGCGCACCAACCGCATCTCACCGCGCGTGCAGTCCCGCAGGCATCAGGCTTCCCGGTGCGGCATCGATCAGGTTCGGGCGAGTTCCTGCGCAGCGTCGAGGACCAGGTGCCACGGGTACCCTTTCGGCTTGCCCTGGCCTGGCTGGTTGGGCACGAATCCGCCGTCGCCGTACAGGACCCGTACACCCATGCCCCGCAGCTCCTCGACGCTGCGCTCGAACTGGCGGTGCTGTACGTAGGCCGCGTTGACGCACGGCATGGTCACCATCGGGATGCCCTTGCCGATGGCCTCGGCGACGACGCCCACCACGAAGTCGTGGGTGAGGCCGAGCGCCCACGAGTTCACCGTGTTGAAGGTGGCGGGCGCGATGGCGATGACGTCCGCCTTCGGCCATACGTCCGGTTCACCCGGCAGTTTGTACTCACTGCGCACGGGGTGACCTGTCAGTCGTTCGAGCTCGGCCAGCTGCGGCGTCAGCCAGCGCTGTGCGGTCGGGGTCAGACCTAGGCAGACGTCGAAGCCGCGCCCCTGCGCGTTGTGGACGACCTTCGGGATGTCGAAGACGGGAGGGGCTGCCGAGCCGAACAGATAGAGCACAGGGTCCGTTGTCGTCATGTTCCCATCCGACCACACGCAACTGTGCCTGCTCAGCAGGCAGTCAGGAGGAAGCACGCAGGAGTACGGACGTGGGTACTGTTCAAGGTGGCTACTCAGAACGGAGAGACCCGTATGCCCACGTTGGACGAGAACCACACGGGCGCACGCATCAGGGACCAGCGCAGACTGGCCAGGCTCACACAACGCCAGTTGGCGGGCCGGCTGCCCTACTCCTACAGCTTGCTGAACCAGGTGGAGTGCGGGGCCCGCCCCGCCTCTGCCGACTTCGTGGCAGCCTGCGCCAAGGCGCTCAGCATCGATGTCACCGTGCTGACCGGACAGCCTTACGTGACCGAACTCCAACGTGACCGGCTCGCCGAACTGGTGCGCCCGATCCGCGAGTCGCTCGACCTGTACGACCTCGGCACCAACCCGGAGCTGACCGTGCAACCGGCGGAACAGCTCATCGCAGGTGCGGACAGGCTGTGTCAGGAGGTCCGGGCCACACATCTGCGGAACGCTGCGCGGAAACTGCCCGGCCTTGTCGCCGAACTCACTCACACCGCCTGGTCGACGCCGACCACCAGGCTGTGGCAGGCGCTCGCCTCTGCGTATCGCACCGCACACGACATCAGCGTCAAGCTCGGCTACTACGACCTCTCGGCCGTCGCCCTCGACCGCATGGACTGGGCGGCACAGCGCGCCTCAGATCCGTGTCTGTCGGCCGTACGCCAATACATGCGGGCACTGGTCTACTTCCGCGAGGGCGAGTACCGGATCGGACAGCGTCTTGTCGCCGCCGGCCACGGTCTGGTCCGTCAAGCCGACGAGACGCGCGAAGCTTCGGCTGTCTCCGGTCAGCTGCACCTCGGAGGATCCGTGATCGCGGCGCGAGCGCAGGACGAGGGGGCAGTGAAGGCGCACATCGCGGAGGCGCGCCGAATCGCCGAGCGCATCGGCGATGCCTCGGATGTGCACTGGCTGAGTTTCGGCCCCACGAACGTAGCCCTGCACAAGATGTCCGCCGCCGTCGAGATGCACCAGTACGACGACGCGCTCAAGCAAGCCCGGAAGATCAAGCTGCCGTCGCAGCTGGCCACGTCCCGCCGAGCCCACTTCCTGATCGACAAGTCGCGTACGGAGATGGAGACCGGGCAGACCGAAGGAGCACTGAAGTCACTGGTCGAGGCTCGGCGAGTGGCGCCCGAGCAGACTCGCTATCACCCGGCGGCCCGGGAGACGATCACCGGGCTGGTGCACCTGTCGCGCCGTACTCCCGACACGCTGAACCACATGGCAACCTGGATCGGCCTCTAGACCCGCTCCCAGCGCTCACAAATCTGTGAGCGTCGGCCTCTTCTCGCAGCGTCACGCTGTTCTCACACCTGGTCGACGAAGGGTGTGGACAGCGCGGCGACAACGGTCAGTTCGCTTTGAGCTGCCGCGACCCGACGCCCTCGCCGCTGCGCCCTCGTCGCCAAACACGCCCCGGCAGCCGCGCGAACGACTCCGGGGCCGGCCAACGCTGACAAGGAGCGTCGACGTGGCGAACGCTACGCCCCCGACAAGGCGCGGGGTAAAGATGACCATGCGGATCTACACCATGGACCGTTCGGGCACCGTCATCGAGGAACGCGGCACGGTGAGTGTCCCGGACAGCCAGGGACCGCTGCCTCTGATGTCCATGAGCCCGCAATGTGCCTGCCCCCGCTGCCGGGCAGGACAGGGTGGTGACCCGATGAACACCACCGACGAGACGGACGCACCGGCTCCGAGCATGGCAGCGATGCGCGCCTCAGCCTCCTGGTTCATCGACCAGACCACGCTCCTGGGGCACCAGACCGTCAAGAGCTTCGAGGAAGACCTCCACACCACGCTGGAGCAACTGATCCCGCAGATCGAGAAGTTCGTCGCAGACAAACCTCCGGAGGACGCACCCGCCCAAGTGGCGCTCGCCGCGGTCGAAGTGGCACGCCACCGCATGAACGCCCCCGAAGCCGCGGGCCTGCGAGGTGAGATGGAGCGCGTCGGGCTACTTGCCCAGTCCGTCATGTCGCTGAGCCACCATCACGATGCGCTCACCGGCCACGCCATGTGGCTCAGCTGCGGCCGGATCGTCGCGGACGAGGACGAGTGGGAGCCGTACGTCTGCGGCAAGTCCTCCGGCGGAGCGGCCCGCCCCGGCCGCGTCCATGCCACGTGCGCCGCCCAACGCCGCTGAGCGGCGGCCGCCTTCTCACGGTGTGAAGCGAAACGAGACCCAGCACGAAGACGTGCGCCGCGGCAAGGTCGGCGGAAAGTCCTTCGACCTCGCCGAGCCACCTGTGCGGTTGTTCAGCCTGCGGGCACCCCAGCCCCCGCCGGAGCCGACACGTCGTCGCTCTCGTGGCCGTCGTCGTCGTAGTCCACGGAGCCGCTGACGACATGGCCGGCCAGGCCGAGCAGCAGGAAGAGCACGACGAGGACCTTGGCCGTGGTGTCCAGGAGCAGCGGCCGGGTGCCGGAGCGGACCGCGTCCGGCGGGGAGGGCTCGTCGCCGAAGAGCCGCTTGGGGTAGGCGGGCGTCAGCATCGTGGCGTAGGCGGTGAACCGCAGCTGGTACCGGGCGACGGCGGCCGTGGCGGCGAAGACCGGCGCGGGCAGCCGCCCCAGCACGATGCCGATGAGCCAGAACACCCAGCCGATCGCGAACCAGCCCGCCTGCGCGAGGTTGTTGATGATGCCCGCCGGGATCATCAGGATCAGACGGAAGAACACCGCGAGCCGGTTCAGCGGCGTGGGGCGCAGTTCGATCTGCACGGGGTGGTCGGGTGCGGAGAAGGAGAACGGCGGATAGCGGTCCACCAGGAGCATCGAGCTCGCGCCGACCCGCGTCCGGTAGGCGAGGACCGAGCCGAGGAAGCGGAAGATCCCGTCGGGCAGCCGTCCCGTGAACAGGGCGGCGAACCATCCGACGATGGTCACGAAGAACGCCGCGATGGAGAGCAGGCAGACCACCACGAACTGCGGCAGGAGCAGCAGCCAGCGCAGCAGGACGGTCCAGCGCCGCTGCCGTGCGGCAGGGGGGATGTCGAGGACGGGCAGCCATTCACCGCCCTCGGGGTCGGTAGCGGCCCGAGGATCCCAGCCCGTCGCCATGAAGACTCCCAGTCGCGCCGATGATGCTGCCTGACACGACCATGCTGCGGCGGCGCGGCGGGCTGCGCGCTCTGCGCGGGCCCAAACGGAGGTGCCCGCCGTCGGGCGAGCGGGCAGCCAGGGCCTGAAGTCCGCCGGAAGTCCGCCGGAAGTCCGCCGGAAGTCCGCCGGAAGTCCGCTGGACGGCCGCCGGAGGGCCGCCGGAGGGCCGCCGGAAAGCCGGCCTCCCGGCCCCTGCCGAACGCCCCGTTCCGCGTCTTGACTCGACCCACCGATGAGTTCCGGGCGCCACCCCGGTCTTCCCTGTGTGCGGACCGGCTCGCCCGAGCCGACCCGAGCCGAGCGGACAACAGGAGCAATCCCATGCGCATCGCCATCACGGAGTTCATCAGCCTCGACGGCGTCGTCCAGGCTCCCGGCGGCCCCCAGGAGGACACCGACGGCGGCTTCGCGCACGGTGGCTGGTCGCACCCGTACTTCGACG
This sequence comes from Streptomyces sp. NPDC057623, assembly GCF_042800355.1. Lineage (NCBI taxonomy): Bacteria > Bacillati > Actinomycetota > Actinomycetes > Kitasatosporales > Streptomycetaceae > Streptomyces > Streptomyces sp. NPDC057623. The sequence continues at coordinate 216,306 of NZ_JBHVGZ010000003.1, read as the reverse complement.
AGGAGGTCCTCGGCGGTGCCTTCGACGCGGGGATGCGGAAGGCCGAGGCACTGCTGTTCGGGCGCCGCACCTGGCAGACCATGGCGGGCGCGTGGCCGGAGCGGGCCGGGGACCCCTTCGCCGACCGGATGAACTCGATCAAGAAGTACGTCGTCTCCAGCACCCTCACCGAAGCCGACCTGACCTGGAACAACACCACCCTCGTCCCCGGCGCCGAGGCCGTCGCCAAGGTGCGGGCGCTGCGGGCTGCGGAGGGCGGCGACCTGGCGATGATGGGCAGCCCCACCCTCGTGCGGACCCTCATCCAGGAGGGGCTGGTGGACGAGCTCCAGCTCATCGTCATGCCGGTGCTGCTCGGCGGCGGCAAGTCGATCTTCCCGGCCGACGGCGGGAAGCGGCCGCTGGAGCTCGTATCCGCCACCACGGCCAAGACCGGCGCGCAGGTGTGCGTGTACCGGCCGGCGAGCGCCCAGGGGTAGCCGCCGGGGCGCGGGCGTCCTAAGCTCGACTCCGACGGAACCTCTGACTGAGTCAGAGATCGGCAGGCGGGCCGCCGGACCGCCTCAGAGTCCAACGGGGTCGACGATCATGACCGTCCACGACATCCGCGCCTTCAACCGCTTCTACACGAACGTCATCGGCGCCCTCGACTACAGCCGCCACCTCTACGCCCCGTACACCCTCACCGAGTCCCGCGTCCTGTACGAGCTCGCGCACTCCCCGCGTACGGACGCGGCCGACCTACGGGCCGAACTCTCCCTGGACGCCGGGTACCTGAGCCGGATCCTGAACAAGTTCGAGCAGGACGGGCTCATCGAGCGCACGGCCTCACGGCAGGACCCGAGGCGCCGGCGCGTCACGCTCACCGCGCGCGGCCGGGAGACCGGCAAGCTGCTGGAGGAGCGGGCGACCGAATCGGTCGGCTCGCTGCTGTCGGCCGTGCCGGCCGACGAACGGCCGCGCCTCGCCGAGGCGATGACGACCGTCCGTACGATCCTGTCCCACAGCCGCCCTCCCCGCCGCGAGGACGTCCTGCTGCGCGAGCCCGGCCCCGGCGACCTCGGCTGGATCGTGCAGCGCAACGCCGCGCTGTACGCCGCCGAGTACGGCTTCGACGCCGACTACGAGGGGCTGGTGGCGAGGATCGTCGCGGACTTCGCGCAGGACCACGATCCGCGTCTGGAGCGGGTGTGGATCGCCGAGCTGGACGGCCGTCCGGTGGGCTGCGTGATGGTCGTACGGGACGAGGCACCCGCCACGGCCCGGCTGCGGCTGCTGCTGGTCGAGCCCGACGCGCGCGGCCTCGGCATCGGCGACCGGCTCGTGGCGGCCGTGGTCGACTTCGCCCGGGGGGCCGGCTACCGCGACCTCGTCCTGTGGACCAACGACATCCTGGCCTCCGCCCGCCGCGTCTACCAGCGCCACGGCTTCGTGCTGGCCGCCGAGAAGCCCCACCGCTCCTTCGGCAAGGACCTGAACGGCCAGGACTGGCGCCTGGATCTGCACGGCACACAGGAGTGAGATCACCGGTACGGGGGCAGGAGGGGACAGGTCCGCAGCGTCCCCGGCCCGCCTGCCGGATGGGCGTGCCCTCGTTTCCCTGGCAAGGTGGGATCCATGAAACTGGCGTTCTCCACCCTCGGCGTCCCCGGTCTCCCCCTCCCCGACGTGCTGCGGCTGGCGACCGCCCACGGGTATCACGGCGTCGAGTTGCGCACGCACCCCGAGGAGCCGGTGCACCCGGGCCTCGGTCCGGACGAACGGGCGGACGTGGCGGCCGAGTTCAAGGCCGCCGGCATCGAGCTCCTGGGCCTGGCCGGGTACGCCCGGGTCGCCGCGCCCGGTGACGACGGGCCCGTGATCGAGGAGGTCCGCAGGCTCGTCGACCTCGCCCACGACCTCGGCACCGGCTTCGTCCGCGTCTTCCCCGGCGCCGACCCCGAGCAGAGCCGGCAGTCGGCGGACGCGATCGCCGCGCGGCGCCTCGGTACGGCCGCGGAGTACGCCGCCGACATGGGCGTACGGATCCTGCTGGAGACCCACGACTCGCACCGCACCGCCGCCGACGCGATCCGCGTCCTCGGCCTGGTCGGTCACCGCCACGTCGGCTCGCTGTGGGACGTCATGCACACCTGGCTGGGCGGCGAGCAGCCCTCGGAGAGCTACGCGGCGCTCTCCCCGTACCTCGGCTACGTCCAGGTCAAGGACATCGCCGCCGCCGACGACACGACCCCGCTGCCGCTCGGCACCGGGGTGCTGCCGCTCGCCGAGTGCGTGGAGGTCCTCTCCCGGCACGGCTGGGACGGCTGGCTGTGCTGGGAGTACGAGAAGCGGTGGTACGAGGAGGCCGCCCCGCTGCCCGAGCTGCTCGACGCGGGTCGGGACCACCTGTCGCGGCTGCTGAACGAGTCGGCCTAGGGCAGACGCCCGTAATCCGGTGGCCCGGCGCGGGGGCCGCCGTATAGCGTCCCCCCTCGTGCCCGAACCCGCCCCGCGCCCCGCCATGCCCTCATGAGCCTCGCCCGTACGTTCATCGACGTACGGCCGCTGCGTACTTCCCCCGTCTTCCGGCGGCTGCTGATCGGGCGGACGATCTCCGTGCTCGGCAGCTTCATGACGATGGTGACCGTCATGTACCAGGTCTGGGACATGACGCAGAGCGCGGTCTGGAGCGGTGCGGTCGGTCTCGCGCAGGCGTTGCCCATGGTGTGCGTGGGCCTGTTCGCCGGGTCGTGGGTGGACCGGGGGGACCGGCGGCGGATCTACCTGGTCGCCACCGTCGGGCAGGCGGTCTGTGTGCTGCTGCTCGCGGTGCAGGGCTTCACGGGGCGGGTGCCCGTGGCCGGGATTCTGGCCCTGGTGGCGGCCGGCTCCTGCTTCGGCGCGGTCGGCGGTCCGGCGGCGGGTGTGTTCGTGCCGCGGCTGCTGCCCAAGGAGCAGGTGGCGGCCGGGCTGGCCCTCAACCAGGTCACCGGCCAGGCGATGATGCTGCTCGGCCCGGCGCTGGGCGGGCTGTTCCTCGGCTGGTTCGGCATCGGCGTCTGCTATCTGCTGGACGCGCTGAGCTTCGGACTCGCCTTCTACGGCGCCTTCGGCCTGCCCGCGCTGCCGCCCGAGGGCGAGCCGGCGCGGGCGGGGCTGCACGGCGTCCTGGACGGCCTGCGCTTCCTGACCGGCCACCGGGTGGTACGCGGCGCGCTCGTCACCGACCTCGCCGCCACGATCCTCTCCATGCCGGTCAGTCTCTTCCCGCTGGTCAACGCCGAACGCTTCGACGACGACCCGCGCACCCTCGGCCTGTTCCTGTCGGCCGTCGCGGTGGGCGGCGTGACGGCGACGGCCCTGTCGGGCGCGGTCACGCGGCTGGGCCGCCCCGGCCTGGTGATGCTGTGCGGAGCGGGCACCTGGGGCGCGGCCCTCGCCCTGTTCGGCCTGACGACCAGCCCGTGGGCGGGACTCGCGCTGCTGGTGGTGGCGGGCGCCGCCGACGCCCTGTCGGTCGTCTCGCGCACCACGATCGTCCAGACCCGCACCCCCGACGCCCTGCTCGGCCGGGTGACGGCCGCCGAGCAGATCGTCGGCCAGGCGGGTCCGCATCTCGGCAATCTGCGCGGCGGCCTGGTCGCCGGCTGGTCATCCGGCGCGACCGCCCTGATCACGGGCGGGCTGCTGTGCGTGCTGGCGGTGGCCTACGTGGGCGCCCGTACACCGGAACTCCGCGACGGCAAGCTCACTCCCGGCGAACCGTGAGCGGCACGGCCGGGACCAGGCACCAGGCCAGCCCAGCGGGCCACCACCCGGCCCCGGTGCCGAGGTCCAGATGGGCAGCGCCCGGCAGGCCGAGCAAGTCGCCCCACAGCCAGTCGCCCTGGTCACGGGCGCGCCACCGCGCTTGCTCGCCGTGGGCGCCCGTACACCGGAACTCCGCGCCGGCAAGCTCACTCCGGGCGGGCCGTGAGCGGTACGGCCGGGACGAGGAACCAGGCCCACACAGCCGGCCACCCCCGGACCCGGCGCCCAGGACGAGACGGGCAGCGCCCGGCAGGCCGAGCAGGTCACCGCAGACAGTCGCCCTGGTCACGGGCGCGCCACTGTGCATGCTCGCCGTGGGCGCCCGTACACCGGAACTCCGACGGGAAGCTCACTCCGGGCGGGCCGTGAGCGGTGCGGTGGGGTCGAGGCACCAGGCCAGCACGGCGGGCCACGGCCCGTACCCGGCGTCCAGGTCGAGGTGGGCGGCGCCGGGGAGGATGTCGGCCGGGAGGGCGAGCGGGTCGCCGTAGGCGGTGTCGGCGCCTTCCTCGCAGTACGGGTCGTCGTCACCGGCGACCAGGCGGGTGGGGCCGGGGAGCGTGAGCTCCAGGGACGGCAGGGCGAATCCGGCGACCTGCGGGTACCGGGCCAGTACGGCGCCGGACGGCGGGGCCACGAGCAGCACCCGGTCCACGGCGCCGAGCCCCGGCATCCCGCGCGCGGCCGCGTGCAGCCACAGCACGGCGGACAGGCTGTGCGCGACCACGACCCGTTCCGCCCCCGCGTCGAGCCCGTCGATGTGCCGCGCCAACTCCGCCAGCCAGACCTCGAGTTCGGGGTCGTCGGGGTCGGGCAGCGGCGGGTAGACGACCTGGTGGCCGATGTCGGAGAGACGGTCGGCGAGCCAGTGCTGCCAGTGGGCCTCGGGGCGGTGGTTCTGCCAGCCGTGGAGGATGAGGTAGGCGGTCATGGAGTCGATGGTTGCCGATCACCGCCCTGGCGGCCAAGGACCACGGCCGCTCGGCGGGCTACGACGCCGGCGGAAGGAACCTGGCCACCCGCTCCCGCAACCGCCCCCGGATCTCCGGCCACTCGGCCGCCGTGATCGAGAAGAGCGCGGAGTCGCGCAGCTGCCCCTCCTCCCCCGGGGCCCAGGAGCGCGACCAGTTCCTCAGCAGGCCCTCGAAGCGGGCGCCCACACTCGCGATGGCCGCGTGGGAGCGGTCGTTGCGCGCGTCCGTCTTCAGGTCCACCCGGGCCACGCCCCACTCCTCGAAGGCGTGCCGGAAGAGCAGCAGCTTGGCCTCGGCGTTGACGCCCGTGCCCTGGGCGGAGCGGGCCAGCCAGGTGAAACCGACCTCGACGGCGTCGAGTCGGTCGTCGGAACGCCAGCAGCGCGGCTCCCAGTAGGAGGTGGCGCCGACCGCACGGCCCGAGGCGAGGGAGATCTGCGCGTAGGGCGCGAGCCGTCCCGCCGCCGCGCGGGCGAGCTGGGCGTCGATGTAGTCGCCGACCTCATGGGCCCTGGGAACCCAGGTGAAGGCGTAGGTCCCGCGGTCCTCCTCCGCCGCCACCGCCAGATCGGCGGCGTGCCGCTGCTCCAGCGGCTCCAGGCGCACCAACGCGCCCTCCAGAACCGGCCCCTCCAGCTTGAAGCCCACCTGTCGACCCCCGTCACCGTCTCGCGTCACAGCAGCGCGCGCAGCGCCCCGAATTCCTCGTGGAAATCCGGGAAAGTCTTCCGTACGCACCCGGGGTCGTCGAACGCGATACCCGGCACCCGCAGCCCGGTCACCGCGAAGGACATGACGATGCGGTGGTCGCCGTACGACCTGATCTCCGCACCGGCCAGGCCGCCGGCAGGTCCCGGCTGGATCTCGATCCAGTCCGGCCCCGTGGCCACCTCCACCCCCAGCCGCCGCAGGTTCTCCGCACACGCCTCCAGCCGGTCGCACTCCTTCACCCGCGTGTTCGCCACGTCCTCGATCCGCACCGGGCCGGAGGCGAAGGGCGCGATGGCCGCGAGGGTCGGCATGGTGTCGGAGATGTCGCGCATGTTGACGGTGACGCCGCGTAGTTCGCCCGTGCCACGGACCGTCGTCGACTCCGCGCCCACCGACACCTGCGCCCCCATCCGCCGCAGGACGTCGACGAAGCCCAGGTCGCCCTGGAGCGCCCCCTCGCCCAGGCCGGGGACAGTCACCTCACCGCCGGACAGCGCGGCCGCCGCGAAGAAGTAGCTCGCCGTCGAGGCGTCCGACTCGATCGCGTACGTCGTGGCCCGGTAGCCGCCGGACGGGACCACGAAGACGTTCCCCTCGCGCCGTACCTCCACCCCGAAGGCCCGCATCATCGCGATCGTGATCTCCACGTACGGCACCGACACCAGGTCGGTGACGGTGATGCGCAGGCCCTCGCGGGTCAGCGGTCCGAGCAGCAGCAGGGCCGTCAGGTACTGCGAGGACTGCCCCGCGTCCAGCGTCACCTCCCCGCCCTCGACGCCGGTCGCCGTCACGGTCAGCGGGTGGTGGCCTTCCTGCTCCTCGTGCCGCAGGTCCACGCCCAGGTCGCGCAGGGCGCGGGTCAGCGGCAGCAGGGGGCGGCGGCGCATCTGGGGCGAGGCGTCGAAGCGGTAGGTGCCGTGGCCGGCGGCGGCCAGGGTGGGCAGGAAGCGGGCCGTGGTCGCGCCGTCGCGGCAGTAGACGTCCGCCTCCGGGACCGCGGGGCCCTGCGGGCGGCCGTCGACCTGCCAGGTGTCCGGGGTCCGGCCGACGCGGTAGCCGAGGCGGGTCAGCCCCTCGGCGAAGCCCTCCGTGTCGTCCGAGCGCAGCGGCCGTACGAGCGTGGTGACCCCGTCGGCCGCGGCCGCCAGGAAGAGGGCGCGGGCGGTGATGGACTTGGAACCGGGGATGGCGACTACGGGCATATCGTCATGATCGCCCGGCCCTGCACTCCCGCGCCGGGCCGTCCACGAGATGGACCCGCCCCCGCCGCACCTACTGTCCCCTCCTTCCAGGCCCCAGGCCCCCACTCACCCCACCCGCCACCGCCGTACCGACTTCGCGGATTCCGGCCACCCGCGGGAACCCGGCCCCACCCCCGCTCGTCCAAACCGCGAGCTGCTGGAGAGTCACCGTGGTGCGGTGTCGGCCCTCGCTGCTGGCTGCGATCGCTGACCAACCCTCTCCGCCGTGCCGCGGCCGGCAGCACGCCGTCATCGGCGCGCCCCCCTCCAACTGCGCCGATGGCGGCCCCTTCCTGGTTGCGGTGCAGTCCCTTGACTGGCAGAAACTTCCCGGTTATTGGTGACTTCTCGGAAGTTTCCTTCAGCGCACCACCTCCGGAAGGAGCGCACGTGCCCGACACCAGCAGGGGAAGCAGACGGAGCGGGAGAAGCACAGGAAACACCGCCACACCTTCAAGACGTACCGTCCTCGCGGCCACCACCGGCCTCACCACCGCCCTGGCCCTCGGCGGCACCGCCCACGCCGCCGCCCCCGACGACAGGAGACTGCGCGCCCTCATCGCCCGGATGACCCTGCCGGAGAAGGTCGGCCAGCTCTTCGTCATGCGGGTCTACGGGCACTCCGCCACCGCCCCCGACCAGGCCGACATCGACGCCAACCTCAAGGAGATCGGCGTCCGTACGGCGGCCGAGCTGATCGCCAGGTACCGGGTGGGCGGCATCATCTACTTCACCTGGGCGCACAACACCCGCGACCCCCATCAGATCGCCGACCTCTCGAACGGCATTCAGAGGGCGTCCCTCACCCAGCCCCGCGGCCTGCCCGTCCTCGTCTCCACCGACCAGGAACACGGCATCGTCTGCCGTGTCGGCGAGCCCGCCACCCTCTTCCCGGGCGCCATGGCCATCGGAGCGGGCGGCTCGCGCACCGACGCCCGCACCCTCGGCCGTATCGCCGGGCAGGAACTGAAGGCGCTCGGGATCCGGCAGAACTACTCCCCCGTGGCCGACGTGAACGTCAACCCGGCCAACCCGGTCATCGGCGTCCGCTCCTTCGGTGCCGAACCGGAGGCGGTGGCCGGCATGGTCGCCGCCGAGGTGGCCGGATACCAGCGCTCGCGGCACGACCGGCAGGTCGCGGCCACCGCCAAGCACTTCCCCGGGCACGGCGACACCGCCGTCGACAGCCACTACGGCTTCCCGGTCATCACCCACACCCGTGAGCAGTGGGAGACCCTGGACGCGCCGCCCTTCCGGGCCGCCGTCCGGGCCGGCATCGACTCGATCATGACCGCCCACATCATGGTCCCGGCCCTCGACGACTCCGGCGACCCGGCCACCCTCTCCCGCCCGATCCTCACCGGCATCCTGCGCGAGGAACTCGGCTACGACGGGCTGGTGGTGACCGACTCGCTCGGCATGGAGGGCGTACGGACGAAGTACGGCGACGACCGCGTCCCCGTCCTCGCGCTCAAGGCGGGCGTGGACCAGCTCCTCAACCCGCCGTCGATCGACATCGCGTGGAACGCGGTCCTCAAGGCCGTCCAGGACGGCGAGTTGACCGAGGCGCGGCTCGACGAATCGATCCTGCGGATCCTGCGGCTGAAGGCGAGGCTGCGGTTGTTCGAGGAGCCGTACGTCAGCCAGGGCGGGGTCGACCGGAACGTCGGCACCGCGTCCCACCTCAGGGCCGCCGACCGCATCGCCGAGCGGACGACGACCCTGCTGGTCAACGAGGGGTCCCTGCTGCCGCTGTCCCGCCGCTCGCACCCCCGGGTCCTGGTCGTCGGCGCCGACCCGGCCTCCCCGTCCGGCACGACGGGACCGCCGACCGGCGTACTCGCCACCGCCCTCACCGAACTGGGCTTCACGGCGACCGCCCTGTCGACGGGTACGGCGCCCTCCTCCGCCACCATCGCCAGGGCCGTCGAGGCGGCTCGGGCGGCGGACGCGGTGGTGGTGGGGACGTACAACGTCACGGCGACCAGTACCCAGAAGACGCTGGTCGAGCAACTCCTCGCGACGGGGAGGCCGGTGGTGGCGGTGGCCATCCGCAACCCGTACGACGTGGCCCAGCTGCCCACCGTCCGGGCCTGCCTGGCGGCCTACTCCTGGACCGACGTCGAGCTGCGCGCGGCCGCGCGGGTGATCGCCGGGCGGGTGTCCCCGCGCGGAAGGCTGCCGGTGCCGGTGCAGCGGGCGGACGATCCGACACGGGTGCTGTATCCGGTCGGCCATGGGCTGTCGTACGGGCGCGGCTAACACCGCACAGCACCGCGGAATAACACTTTGGGCGTAGCGCCCGTACGCCACACAACGGGCGCACTCACCCCCAACCGACGCAAAGGACCCCACATGTCTGGCGTGCGCCCGCCGCGGCGGGTCACGCTGGCCTGGGGGTACCGGGGGGAGTGCGATGCGTGAGAGAAGTGCCGTGGGGGTGGCGTGTGCGCTGCTGGTGCTGTGTGTCACGCTGCTGACGGGCTGTCAGAGCCCGTCGGGCGCGGCCGAGGAGGACGGGCGGCTCGGGGAGAGCGGGAGTTCGAGCGCCGGCCCCGGTGAGCAGCAGGTGACGCCCCCGACCCGGCCCGCCGGATACGGCGCGGTGTTCCTCGGCGTCGACGAGTGCAGCTCCTTCGGGACGACCAGCTTCACCGAGGTGCCGTGCACCGGTGAACGGGCGGCGGCGCGGGTCGTGGCCCGGCACGACGGCAGAGTGGGCGACGGACCGCTGTGCCCCGGGACCACCGACTTCGTGCTGCACATCAGCGAACAGAGCCGGACCTCCGACGAGGACGGCGACGGCGCGATCCCGCAGGGCTACGCCTGTATGCGCAACCTGTCCCCGCCCCACCCCGGCGACCCCGGCGGCGGAGGCGGCCCCCGCACGATCGTCGGCGACTGCGTGTACGGCTCCGGGGACGGCCAGGTCCGCGAGACGTCATGCGACGGCGAGGGGAAGCGCAAGCCCCAGCACAAGGTCTCCAAGGCGGTCACGAGGCGAGCCGACTGCCCCCTGTCGACCGCCCTGTACGTCCAGCTCGGGGGCGCGAAGCCGGTGGGGTGCGCGCGGCCGGTGTGAGGCGTACGGCCCAGTCCGAGGTGCCATCGCCGCCGGGTATGGCGATCCTGGCCAGGAGGGCGACAGCTGGAGGAGGCGTCTTGGCACCTCTGACTCGGATTCCGTTGGCGGGCGGGGGGTGCGTCCTGGTCGAGGCCCCGGCCGCACTTGAGGGTCCGGTGAAGGCGGGCCGCATCGGCGATGCCATTCGCGATGTGCCCGGGACCTTGCAAGAGGCCCTGGAGCCGGTCACGGAGGCCGCACGCGCGGCGCTCGATCAGCTGCGCAAGGCCCGGCCCGACGAGATCACGGTCGAATTCGGGGTCGATCTCGCCTTCGAGGCGGGGGCCGTGATCACCAAGAGCCAGGCAGGGTGCCATCTCAAGGTGACCGTGGCGTGGACGAGCTCGGAGCCCACCCCGTGAACAGCGCCGAGAAGTAGTCGGTGGACGGACATCACGGACGCGGGTTGTGGCCCGGGGCCGGTCGGCCGGTCAGCACAGGATCCAGCCCCTGCTCACCGACCCGCTCCCCACCCTGCCCGTCACCCACACGCACCGCTGCCCGGCATGGACGGTGACCGGGCCGGCGCGGAGGGTGTACTGGCCCTCGTCGGCCACCCGGTTGGCCCGGTACGCCTGCACGCTGACCTTCATCGTCTGCCGGCGCCCGGGGCGTTCGGGGCGGACGATGGCGCAGACGTGGCCGCGCTTCTTGTAGACGTACAGGGTGCCGGTGGAGAACGAGTACGTCTTGACCTTGCGGCCCTCGCAGCGCGTGGGGTCGGCGGCCTGGGCCGTCGTCGGTGCCGCGACCGCGAGCAGTGCGGACGTGGTCAGCACCGCCAGGCCGACCGCCAGTCGTCGGCGTATCGCACCACTGTCCACTTGATTGTCCTCCCGGTACACCGGCGATGAACGTACTGGTGTACGGACGCGCGACGTAGGCCCGATGGTTGCACGGCCGTCGGGCCGGCACCCTTATCGGGCCGCCCCGACCGGCTCCTCCGGCTCGGCCTGGCCGAGGAAGGTCCGCCACAGCTCGGCGTACCGGCCGCCCAGGGCCAGCAGCTCCTCGTGGGTGCCGTCCTCGGCGACCCGTCCGTGGGCAGAACCTCCCTCGGTCACCCTCGCACTGCTCGGCCCTGGCGGGCCTCACAGGCTTCGGGCGACTGGCTGGACTCCGTCCGGCGCGGGAGCGCCCCGGGCCACACCGCAGCAGCCTTTGGGGACAGCCGCGGATCGATTCCGTCGGCCGCCCCGGCCCACACGTGTCCCCGACCCGCACATGTCCTGGTGAGCACCAGGCGCCGACCTATCCGTGCAGATGAACCGGGTGCTCGGGCCAGGTACGTCTCGTCCACGGCCGCGTCGTTGAGTATGAGGAGTGCCTGGCCCCCCGGCTTTGCGGAGGCACCGGCGGGCCGCGTTCGACAGCAGTCCTGTCACTGGCTGGTGGCGACTCAGTCCCGAAGGTCTTTGACCATGACTGCGAGTAGCGGGGCGTCGGCGAAAGGCCGTTGCTCGCCGACCTTGGTGTAACCCCACGATGTGTAGAGCGCCTGCACCTTGGGGTGGGTCACGTCGACCAGAAGTACGGCGAGGTCTTCTGTGCGTTCCTTCAACAGCGCTTCATGGAGGCGTTCGGAGACGCCCTGCTTGCGCCACTGAGGCCGCACCATGAGTTCGGACACCGCGTAGGTGGAGGTGTAGCCGTTGTTCGGCTCGTAGTCGGTGGATCGCCACCACTCCCGGCCGGGGGTGAGCGGGGCGCCGTAGGCGAAACCGGTCGGCTCGTCTCCGTCGTACGCCACGACGCATGTGAAGTCCTCCATGCCTGACCAGTGGTCGACGAACCAGGGGAATCGCTGGTTGAAGGGGTCGTCCATGGCGTCGGCGTAGGCGTCATCGTGCACGTCGATGAGCAGTTCCCGGAAGCTCTCGGGGAGGTTTCCGTGCTGGAAGTGACGTAGGTCGATCACGTTCAGCTCCAATCGGTACGTAGGCGGTCTGCCCATTCGCGTGCGTAAGCGGTGGAGGGGGCCAGGACGAGCAAGCCTCGGTGGAAGTCGCCGATAAGCGTGCGCATGCGTCCGGGGAGGGGGGCGCCGTCCATGATGGTGAAGACGTCGGCAGCGGTGGCCGTGGCCTGTTCGGTATCCCCTTGGTGGAGTTGCGCGAGGGCGAGCTGGGCAGTCGCCAACGCCCGGTTGCGGCGGAAGACGGGCGGAATCCTGGTCAGGGCACGGTGCGCCATCGCCTCGGCGTGGGCATGGCGTCCACTGCGGTTGTGGACGATCGCGCCGAGGTGGTCGAGTTCGGCCTGGCCGTAGAAGGCCGTCCAGCGAGGGCGCTCGTGTTCGGGTGCCTTGGCGAAGGTGTCCTGGGCGGACCCGAGATGCCGCAAGGCATCACGCCCCTCGCCGAGGGCCGCGTAGGCGAGCGAGGCTCGAACCCGACCCAGGGAGTCGAAGAACGGATCTCTACGAGCGGCCGCGGAGGCTTGTGCCACCTGCGCTGCCGCGAGGGCTTCGGGCCACTTGCGGCGCTGAGAGGCGAGCATCGACATGGTGACCCACACCCGTACCTCTGTGGGTCCGTCCTGAGAAAGACCGGCGTACGTGACGGATTCGTTCAGGTACCGCTGCGCCTGGTCCAAGTTCCGGGCGTCGACGCAGGACCAAGCGGCTATGGCGGTGTATTCGGAGGCCAGCGCATACAAGGCCCGGCGGACGCGTTCACCGGCGTTGCGCTGTTGAAGCTCCAGTACGCCGTCGCGGCCCTGGACGGCGGCCCTTTCCAGTTCCGTATGCCCGCCCTGGCGGTCGTCGGCTTCGACGAGGGCGTTCATTCCGGCAGCGACCCGCGCCACGTCCGACATGCCGACCGTACGGCGTTGCGCCATCAAGGGAACCGCGGCGGCCGCGGTCCCGGTGGCTGAGGCGATGAAGGCGCGGCGCCGCACGGGGTCCTCCTGCGGATGCTGCATGGTGCGTGGTGCTGTGAACCCTAAGTCCTCCACGGAGCACCCGAACACCCTCTCCAGCGCTGCGCACGTACGCCCGATGGGGCGGCGGGACGTTCCATTGAGCAAGTTGCGGACGGTGCGGTCGGAGACGTCACCGGGCCTGCCGGTGATCTCTGCCAGCGCAGCGTTCATCCGACCAGCCAATTCTTCCTGGGTGAGCCCGAGTTCCTCCATCCGGCTCTTGAGGATGGCGTTCGCTCCCATGGACCGACCGTAGCCCTGTGGTCACTGGCCGAACCAGACCCGAGGTCATCGGAGCGTAAAGTCTTCCGGTTCGCGGAGGTACGGCGGGGCACGACATTTCCTGTTCGCCGTCGGCCAAGGGCCGTTGACTCGGTACCAGCCGTTGAGCGGGCGAGATTCCCCTTCCTGCCTCTCGATGGCGTGGAGGAAAGCCCGCCCCTGTGCACCCGTTGCGGGGCGGGCGTCCCAGCCTCGGAGGGATGACCCCGTGACCATGACCGCCGCCAAGCCAACCGCGACTGGTGTTCCGGGCTACAGCGAGACGATGTCGTGCGAGCCGCAGTCCGCACGCCGCGCACGTCTGCTTGTGTCCGCGGCTCTGGACACCTGGGACATAGGCGAGTTGGCCGAGGTGGGCACTCTGATCGTTTCGGAGCTGATCAGCAATGCCGTCAGCCACACGCCCTGTCGCGTGGTCCGTGTGGTGATTCGGCGCGAGACGGCCGAAGTGATTCGGGTCGGCGTTGCCGACAAGTGCCGAGACACCCCGGAACCGGGCAGTCCCGAGGGAGACTCCGAGGGCGGCCGAGGTCTGCTCCTGGTCGAGTCGCTGAGCTGGCGGTGGGGCTACGACCTGCATCCCTGGGGCAAGCTCGTCTGGGCGGAGCTGCGGGTGCCGGCCGCATGCTGATCTCGCGTATCTCCTTACGGCTCCTGACCTCGGAGGAGCTTGTCAGCGCCCCGGTCTCGGACGCGTGCGTGGAGCTGACCTTCGGCCCGGCTCGTCCGTCTGACGAGGCGGGCGCGGTTGCTGTCCCAGAGCCGGTCCGGATAACTCCCGCCGACCTTGTGCGACTGCGCGTCGAGTCGGGACTGGCTCTCGGCGAGATCCGCGCGGAGATGCAGCGTGCCGAGATCGCGTGGCGGGAGCACCTCAGTCGCTGGTACGGCGACGGCCGACTGGCAGTCGAGGCCCGCGCACCGGACATCAGCCTCCTTCAACGGGTCCTGGACGGGTTGCGGAATCCCGGTCCGGGTTCGACGTAGGCCGCGGCGCCTCTTCTTCCCGGCGCTCCTGAGACTCCCGCACAAGCAGGATCGTGCTCCTCGATGCCGTGCGGGTGAGCAAGTCAGGCGAAGGACAGAACTTCTGACAGGAAGGAAGACCGTGTTCAACCACATGGATCGATTCCCCACGGGCAGCCCACTGCCGCAGGGGCATCTGACCGCGGCCCCGTGGGCTCTGCGTCGCATCGCCCCGTATCCGCCCGTCGAGGGCCCCGCTTACGCGACGGTGACGCTGGATCCGGAGACCCAGACCGCCCGGTACTTCGACACTTCCGGGGCACCCACCATGTCCCCGGGCCACGGCACGTCCTCCGGTACGAATCCCGCGACCGGCACCACGGGCCAGGGCGACCGCAACAGCGACTCCCCGGACAGCGACACGGGGAACGACACCGACCAGTGACTCTGGTGACGAACGACGATGGTCCGGTCCTGGTCGTCACCAACCTCGACGACCCGACTGCGGACTTCGTGATCGCCGAGCTGCACGACCGGGGTGTCCCGGTCGTGCGGTTCGACTCCGGTGACTTCCCCGCCACTCTGTCGTGTTCGGCCACCATCGGTGGCACCGACCGGTGGCGGGGAAGCGTGCAGACCCCGAGCCGACGTGCCGACCTGGGCGCGGTGCGTTCCGTGTACTACCGGCGCCCCTCCGGGTTTGCCTTCCCCCACCTCGACAAGCAGGACGAGCGATTCGCCGTGGCCCAAGCGCGCTACGGGCTCGGCGGCATCCTGACCTCTCTGCCTGGGTGCCTTTACGTCAACCACCCCAATCGCATCGGCGACGCCGAGTACAAGCCAGCCGGGCTCGCGGCAGCGGCGGCGGCCGGCTTCACACTTCCGCCGACGTTGATCACCAACGTTCCCGACGACGCACGGGCCTTCATCGGGGCGCACGGCCCAGTCATCTTCAAGCCGATCTCGGTTCCGCTCTACCTGGTCGACGGCAAGGCCCAGACCGTCCCCGTGACCGAGGTGACCGTCGACGAGATCGACGATTCCGTGTCCGGCACCATGCACCTCTTCCAGAAGCGGGTGCGCAAGGTTGCCGATATCCGGGTGACGGTGATCGGCGAGCAGATCTTCGCCGTGCGGATCGACTCCGGTCTCCTCGACTGGCGTACGGACTACGGCACTCACACATACACGCCGCTTGCCGCGCCACCCGCGGTGGAGCGGTCGATGCGTGCCTATCTGAAGCACTTCGGGCTTGTCTTCGGGGCGTTCGACTTCGCTCTGACCGACCGCGGTGAGTGGATCTTCATCGAGTGCAATCCTTCCGGGCAGTGGGCATGGATGGAGCCGCCGACCGGTCTGCCGATGACTGCCGCACTCACCGATCTCCTGGAAGGAGGACTCCGTGGCCAGTGAAACCGACATCGAGACGGCCGCAGCCGATCTCCGGCGCCGACTCGCCCGACAACTGGAGAAGGACGGCTGGCTGCGCTCGCCGCAGTGGCGGGCCGCCGTGGAGGCCGTGCCCCGCCACAGATTCATCCCGCGTTTCTACCGGGAGAGCCGCGCCCCGGGCGTCACCACCTGGGAGCCGGTCGCACCGGAGACGGTCGGTAAGGAGGAGTGGCTCCGGCTCGTCTACACCGACGAGACATGGATGACCCAGTTCGACGGCCGGGACATCGCCTGGGCCGACCCGAAGCCGATCAGCAACGCCACCCCGACCTCGTCGTCGACGTTGCCGAGCCTCGTGGTCCGGATGCTCGAAGACCTGGATGTGCAGGACGGCATGAACGTGCTGGAGATCGGCACCGGAACCGGATACTCGACAGCACTGATGTGCCACCGGCTCGGCAGCGAGAGCGTGACTTCGATCGATACGGACGAGGGCGTGGCCCGACGAGCCGGCCACGCCCTCACCGGATCCGGTCATACCCCCCACCTGCTGGTGAGGGACGGCCGCGCCGGCCACCCCGACGGAGCCCCGTACGACCGGCTGATCGCCACGTGTGGCTTCCGCAGCATCCCGCCCGCCTGGCTGGAACAGGTCCGGCCGGGCGGCGTCATCCTCACCACCCTTCGCGGCTGGATGCGCTCCCTCGGCCTGGCCAAACTCATCGTCACCGGTGACAGCGCGAGCGGCTGGTTCAGCGAGGACGACCCGAGCTTCATGATCGCCCGCCAGCAGGACGCACCAGAGAGCCTCGGCATGGTCCCGGGCCCCGACGACGGGGCGGTACGGAAAGCCGTACGCGGGCCAGAGCTTCTCACTGACTCCGGGTCGGCGTTCATGGCACAGCTCGCGGCGCCGGACGCCCGTTTCTTCTCGATGGCGGTCGACGGCGGCCCGGTCAGCACGTTTCTACTGGACAGCGTTACCGATTCCTTCGCCGTCCTCGCTCCCACGGACAGCGGCTGGCAAGTCAGGCAGGGCGGCCCCCGCCGCCTGTGGGACGCGATCGAATCGGCGGTGGCCACCTGGGAGGAGTACGGCTCACCGAACACCGCGGCGTTCGGCGTGACCGTCTCCCGCGACCAGCAGGCCGTATGGCTCGGGAACCCGAACGGCCCGCATTGGCCGCTACCCTCCTGAGACAGCCGCCACCGACGCGAGGATGGACGACGAGCCGCTGAAGGACTGGGCGGAACGGGAAGATCGGCCGACTGCGCGCCGTGCCTCTCATGCCCGGCGTCGGGCCCAGGGCATCACATCTGAATCCGGATGCGCCCCGCTATCGATCGCGGGAACGGGCACACATGGGAGCCGTACGGATTCGCAGCCAGCCTGGTCGAGGCCCAAGCCATCCTGTACCCGGAGGCCAACAAGCCCTCACCCTCAGGGCCGGTGCCGAAGCCGCTCGGCTCCGGCTCCGGCTCCGGCTCCGGCTCCGGCTCCGGCAAGCACCGCAAACCCCAGGCGCCCAGGCCGGACGGTGGCGGCCGGGCAGAGAGATAATCAACGCCGCCGCGTCTGAGGCTGCGGCGGGCGCGGAGCGGCGGGATGCCCCTCGATGTAGTGCAGTTGGCTGCCTGGCTCGTGAGCCGGCGAACGATGCCGACCGACATGCGGTCCCGCGAGGATTCAGGGACGAATTCGAGCATCGCCTGCACCGTCCAGGTTACCCAGGGCTAAATGATTCCACCCGAGACGGAAGTCTCGGCACCCTTACGATTTAAATCGCACGCCTCAATCCCACTCCAACCAGCCGCGAAACCGATCAACAGAATTTCACTGAAGACCGAGCGAAGGTTGGGCCTCACGGGATGGGCAAGCGAGGTACCGCCGAATGGGTCGGCACCAGTTTTCCTCGTTCGGAGGGCACTTGACCAGCCGTCCGATGTCCAGAAGTGCACTTCCCTGAAATATGGGATCCGGAAGGACAGGTAGGGCAAAGTCCTGTCGTTGAAAGGTCAAGTCTGACACCAAGCATTCCCGTGTCCAAACTCACTGTGATGTCAGAGCCAGCTTGAGCCACCCACTCAATCGTGTAGTGTACAGGAATCTCCACCAGGGGACGAAGACCTGTTGGGTCCCATATCCGCAACGTCCGGTCGTCACTGGAGCTCACAAGCACCTTATGGCCATCAACAACTGAAACCCACAGCTGACGCACTGCTGCTGCATGCCCTTCCAGTGAGCTGAGCAGCTTCCCTGTCGCTGGATCCCAGAACTGGACAACACCGAACTCATTGCCCGTAGCAAGCAGCACTCGCCCTCCGACCTGGACAGTGCACTGCGCAGTGAGGGAACCTCTGCCGATGCTCAACTCAGCCAGTTGGTTCCCCGTACGCGGGTCCCAGATTCTGATTCGGCCGTCGTAGGTGACGCCCGCGATGGCGAGTCGCTCGCGCACCGGCACAAGGCAGATCTCCCGTGCCCCGGCGCTGCCAACATCAAACTCGTGGACCACACGCCCTCGGGATATGTCCCAGAAGTGCACAGAGCTTGCCGATGAGACCACCAGCAGCCGGGATTCGTTGACCTTGACCGCACTGATTGAATTGACACCCATGTACGGTTGGCGCACCTGCTGGAGGAACCGGACCCGATTTCCGGTTTGCGGATCCCATATCTCGATACCCGTCCCGGCGACGACGAGGTGACTTCGCCCTTGGAATTGGACCGTACACATCGCGTTGACCCAGGTCGTGGTCAGCTCGCGTACCTTTTCCCACGAGATGGGATCGCGAATTACGACCCTCCGCCTGCCGACCCGGGTCGTGGCCATGAACAGGCCTGAGCCCGTTCGGACAGCACAGGCAACATTGAAGTCGTGTTCCTCACTGCCCTCAGCCAATGTCTCCTGCCCACCTGTGGCAGGGTCCCAGACACGGATGGTTCGGTCATCGCCACTGCTGGCCAGCCGCACCTGGGAACCGGTACGGACGGAGCAGACCGCGTAGATGGAGTCCGTATGGCCGAGCCACATGGCAAGTTGCTGCCCCGCGTGTGGATCCCAGAGCCTCAGCGTCTCGTCGGCACCCCCGCTGACCAAGACCGGTTTTTCGTTCAGCGTCGTGACGCAGACAGCAAAGACAGAAGCTTCATGACCTCTCAACTGGCCGACCTCGGCACCATCGCCCGGATCCCAGAGGCGGATCACGGAGTCATATCCAGCGCCAACGATCAGCGTTTGCCCATTGATTCTGACCGTGCACAAGGCCCGGGTCCATTCGTCCCATCCTGCCCGGGTTACTACCCAACGAGTGGATTTAGTCGAAAGATCCCAGAGACATATGGCACCGTCCTCGCTGCACGAGGCGAGCATGGTGGCGTCGTCCACCGTGACCTCGCAGAGAGCAGTGATCCACCCCTCGTGGCCCTCGAGTTCCGCCACCTGTTGGCCCGTGGCGGAGTCGATCAGCTGGATGGTGGGCCACACCTCAGTCGCCCTCGCCGCCGCCAGGAGGACGCGACCGTCGCGAGTGAGCGAACAGAGAGCCGAGTATCCGGTCTGGTTCCCCTCAATGTGATGCAAGGGCTCGCCAACGAGAGGATCCCAGAACCGAATCGTCCCGTCCCGTCCGGCTGAGGCAAGAGCATCCAACGTCCCCAAACGCACAGGAACAATGGAACGAACCTCATCTGTGTGCCCCTCCATTACGTGGAGGGCTTCACCTAGTACTGGGTCCCAGATCCGCACAGTACGGTCACCGCCAGCGCTGGCAAGCAGATCCCGGTCGCCCAGAGTGAATGCGCACAGGACATACGACCCTCGCGTGTGGCCGTCCAGCACGGCTTCCTCGCTACCGGGCAGCACAGTGGACCAGGTTGCGCGATAAGGTGCAGGAAGTGCCAAATCGCGGTAAACACGGCCGAGATGCTGCTGGGCCTCAGTCACGCTGAACAGGGCGATGCGCTGGCTCGGATCAGCGTTGAACGCCAAGGGCGTACGCCTGATGAGTTTGGTTCTGCTTCGAGCGAGGTCTGAGGAAGCGCGATCGGCCACGGGGAGTAATCTGCGTAGATCAGCGTGGAGCAAATACGTCTCCATCGACAGCAACTCGTCCAGTACGTCCCCAGCCTCAGCATGTCCAGGGAGCGAACGTTTGAGATATGCGTCGGCCTCCGTCCAACCCGTCCGCTCGCCTTCGGCGATGAGGGCACGACTGAGGGCCCGCTCGTCTGCGCACGGTGAATGCAATTCGGCTCGGGCGCTGATCAGAGTGTCGTTGAGAGCTTGATGGAAGAGCCGATAGACGATGTCCTGCTGTTGCCCACCACCTGACTCGACGAGGAAGTTCGCTGCTGATGAGCGAGCAAAAGCGGCGAGGGAAGCGGCTGGGATGTCTGGCCCCCCAAGAGCGATGATTGCCGTGCGCCACAGGGCTAGCGAGAAGCCCGGCGCCTCAGCGAAGGCGAGAGCGGCGAGAACAGCGTCAGCGGGGTGGCCGTCTACGGGCTGGATTCGGTCGAGATAGTCACGCAGTGCGCCGTCCACTGTTGGGATAAAGGCGATCTGCTCGGGTCTCACCGCGTCCTGATCGTGCAACCCGTGCGCCCGTGCCACGAGTCCCGCCACCAGGAAGTTACGTTCGGCCATAGCGGCGATTCGACGGGCCACCGGCTCCGCGATCGCATCATCAGCGTATGGAGTGTCCTGCCGTTCATCCCCGAGCATCTGAAGCGTGGCGAGGGTGTACGACGTTAGGTCTTCCGCCTCGAAGTAGTGGGGCTCGTCAAGATCAATTACGGAAATGGTCCTACCAAACGACGCCAGCAGATCACCTGAGTCGTCGCGTCGCCGACTTCCCACCATCACTCGAATATTGAGATCCGCGCAGGTTTCCACCAGCGGTGCAATGATTCGACGAATGATCAGGCGCGCCTGCTGAGGGGTAGCAGCCTCATCAAGTGCGTCGATGACCACCGTAAATGGTTCTGGAATGGTGTTGTGCTGGGGTGGGAAGCGCTCCTCGAGGGCGTCCCGCAGATACTCCGGTAGGTACTCGATGTCGTGTGGGAGCGCGGCCGAGGCCGCTGCGGCAATCTCCACGGCGACATCAAGTGCGGTCTTGCCCTTGGCATGTACGGCACACGAGATGGATCCAACCTGTGCGCGTACACCGGTGTCATCTACCGGCAGCAGACCCGCGATCTCCTCATCCGCCGTGGTAACGACGCGCCCCAGGACAGCCGACTTACCCACACCTGGTGAGCCGGTGACCACGAGTGCCTTACGTTGCGGCGGATCGCTGATCCAGTCGACGATGGCCGTGAGGGCAGCAGTTCGCCCACGGAAGCGGAAACCTCTCTCTGTCTCGATACTGACGCCGCGGGCCCTGGGCCGCCAATGACGACCAGCTTCAGGGTCCTCTCGCAGTGACCAACCCCAGGATGCGAGGGCGGATTCGCCGGCCGCCTCGACTGTCCACACGGCGAGATCTGCGATGCCCTCGCCCGGGAAGATGCGATCGATCTGCCAGAGCGACAACGCACGAGCGTCGCCCTCGCCACTTGCCTGGCCAACCACTCCAACGACCGCGTCATACTCCGGTGACCACAACGCCGAGCCGCTGAAGCCCGATTTGACCGTGTACCGGGAATTGGTGTCGAGTCGCACCCAGCCATAGCCGAGCGCCTCGCCTATCACGCCGGCGGCCGAGTTACCGAGCGGTTCGCCTCCGGGAAATCCGAAAGCCCACCAGTCCCGGCCCACCATGTCGGCCGGGACAGGGCAGCGCAACCGTGGAACACGAGTCGTTGGGACTTGCTCGGCAAGGCGGAGAATTGCTGTGTCCTGGGTGCGCTGGACTCCGGGCGGCGGCAAGACGACCTCTCGCACCGCGATGCGCGCCGTGTCGCCGTCCTCCGCCTTGGGGAAAGCCACCCAAAGCGGCGCCCCAGCCTCGGAGGCGCTGCGTACCACGTGGGCGCAGCTGAGGACTCGGTGAGTGTCCAGTACAAAGGCTGATCCGAGCGACACATCATCGGTCTCGGTGCGATGAACGGCAGCGACCCACGAGTCATTCGCGGGTCTGCTCAACTGGTTGTCCATGACCGGTCTTCCCACCGTGGAGCCGCGTTGCCTGTACTGCCGCGTCCCGCTACTGCGCGCCAGACTCGCCCGTCGGTGCCCAAGTGAGGGTGACCTCGAAGTTCGCTTCCGTCGCAGCCTTGGCGATCAACCAATTTGCTGTGCCATTGACCTTGATCCCGAACTTGAGCTGGATTTCGCCGGGCTTCATTGCTGCGACCTGGTCCAGAACAGTCCGCGCTGCCTGAACAGCGGGCTGAACAGCCTCGCGGACTCGGGCGATGGCTGTTTCCGAGCCAACAGGGTGAAAGTCGTCGCCAGTCTCAATCTCGAATGCGGCCGTGGTCTGCTCGTCCAGAGCATACGAGACGATGTGCGACGGCATACGGACCCCCCGGATGGTCGTTAGGTCTGCCGATATTACCGCTCATCTGCTGCGCCATGCCGTGATCGACCAAGCTCACCAGACCAGTCGCTGTACTCGTTGACCAGTGTCGCGTCACCTTCAACCGACGGACCAGCGCCCGGAATCAATCAGTCAGAAACACGCACCCCCACCGTGGACTCAGCTGCCTGGCCGAGGAAGGTCCGCCACAGCTCGGCGTACCGGCCGCCCAGGGCCAGCAGCTCCTCGTGGGTGCCGTCCTCGGCGACCCGTCCGTGGTCCATCAGCACGACCCGGTCGGCGCGGGCCGCCGTGGTCAGGCGGTGGGCGACGACGAGTGTCGTACGGCGGCCCGCGAGCCGGTCCGTCGCCTGGTTGACCTGGGCCTCCGTGGCCAGGTCGAGGGCGGCCGTGGCCTCGTCGAGGAGCAGGACGTCGGGGTCGACCAGCTCGGCGCGGGCCAGGGCCATCAGCTGGCGCTGCCCGGCGGAGAGGTTGCGGCCGCGCTCGGCGACCTCGTGGAGGTAGCCGCCGTCGAGGGTGGCGATCATCTCGTGGGCGCCGACCGCGCGAGCCGCCGCCTCCACGTCGGCGTCGGTGGCGTTCGGCCGGCCGTAGGCGATGGCGTCGCGGACGGTGCCCTGGAACAGGTACGCCTCCTGCGGGACGACCCCGAGGCGATGGCGGTACGACGTGATGTCCAGGGCGCGCAGGTCCGTGCCGTCGACCATCACCCGGCCGCCGGTCGGGTCGTAGAAGCGTGCCACCAGCTTGACCAGGGTCGACTTGCCCGCGCCCGTCTCGCCGACGAAGGCGACCGTCTGCCCGGCGGGTATGCGCAGGTCGATCCCGGTCAGGGCCTCCTCATCGTCGCCGTACTTGAAGTGCACGTCCTCGAACGCCACCTCGCCCCGCAGGGACAGCACCTCCAGCGGCTCCTCGGCCGCCTTCGTCGAGGTCGGCTCCTGGAGGAGTTCCTGGATGCGGCCGAGCGAGACCGTGGCCTGCTGGTAGCCGTCGAAGACCTGGGAGAGCTGCTGGACCGGGGCGAAGAACAGGTCGATGTAGAGCAGGTACGCCACCAGCGCGCCGGTCGTCAGCGTCGCGGCCTCGATCCGGGCGCCGCCCACGATCAGGACCGCCGCCGCGGCTCCCGACGACAGGAACTGCACGAAGGGGAAGTAGATCGAGATCAGCCACTGGCCGCGGATACGGGCCTGACGGTAGCTGTCGCTGCGCTCGGCGAACCGCGCGCCGCCGTCCCGCTCGCGCCGGAACGCCTGCACGATCCGCAGCCCCGACACCGACTCCTGGAGATCGGCGTTGACCGACGACACCCGCTCACGGGCGAGTTCGTAGGCCCTCACGCTCGCCCGGCGGAAGAAGAAGGTCCCGACGATCAGCGGCGGCAGGGTCGCGAAGACGACGAGCGCGAGCTGGATGTCGAGCACCAGCAGGGCGACCATGATGCCGAAGAAGGTGACGACGGAGACGAAGGCGGTGACCAGGCCCGTCTGGAGGAACGTCGACAGCGCGTCGACGTCCGTCGTCATCCGGGTCATGATCCGGCCGGTCAGTTCCCGCTCGTAGTAGTCGAGTCCGAGCCGCTGGAGCTGGGCGAAGATCTTCAGACGCAGGGAGTACAGGACGCGCTCGCCGGTGCGCCCGGTCATCCGCGTCTCGCCGATCTGGGCCACCCACTGGACGGTGACGGCGAGCAGGGCCAGGAGGGACGCCGCCCAGACCGCGCCGAGCGCGACCTGTGTGACGCCCGAGTCGATGCCGTGCCGGATCAGGACGGGCAGCAGGAGGCCCATGCCCGCGTCCATGGCGACGAGGCCGAGGCTGATCAGGAGCGGCGGCCCGAAGCCGCGGAGCAGCCGTTTCAGTCCGTACGACTCCTCCGGGCGCACCGCGCCGGCCTCGTCGATGTCGGGGGTGTCGGCCGCCGGAGGCAGCGCCTCCACCTGGGCGAGCAGCTCGGGGGTGGCCGGGGACTCCGTCAGCGCCAGGTCCTTGGGCTCGCGGTCGCCGGTCCACAGCCGCGGGGTCACCCCGCGTTCGGCGTCGAACTCGGCGTCCAGCTCGTCCCGTACGGAGGTGTCCTCGCGGGGGCAGGCGGGCTGGGCGTGGCCGGGTGAGACACCGCCGAGTTCGTCGGGGTCGGTGAGCAGCCGGCGGTAGAGGGCGGACCGCCGCTGGAGTTCCTCGTGGGTGCCGATGTCGGCGAGGCGGCCGGCGTCGAGGACGGCGATGCGGTCGGCGAGGCCGAGGGTGGAGCGCCGGTGGGCGATCAGCAGCGTGGTCCGGCCCCGCATGACCTGCTTCAGCGCCGCGTGGATCTCGTGCTCGACGCGGGCGTCGACCGCCGAGGTCGCGTCGTCGAGGACGAGGAGCCGGGGGTCGGTGAGGATCGCTCGGGCGAGCGCGATGCGCTGGCGCTGGCCGCCGGAGAGGGTGAGGCCGTGCTCGCCGACCGTGGTCTCGTAGCCGTCGGGCAGCTCGGCGATGAAACGGTCCGCCTGGGCGGAGCGGGCGGCGGCCTCGATCTGCTCGTCGGTCGCGTCGGGGCGGCCGTACGCGATGTTGTTGCGGACCGTGTCCGAGAAGAGGAAGGAGTCCTCGGGCACCAGCCCGATCGCGGCGCGCAGCGAGTCCTGGGTCAGTTCGCGGACGTCGTGGCCGCCGACGAGGACGGCGCCGCGGGTGACGTCGTAGAAGCGCGGGAGGAGGAGGGAGACGGTGGACTTGCCGGAGCCGGAGGAGCCGACCACGGCGAGGGTCTCGCCGGGGCGGATCTCGAAGCTGAGCCCGTCGAGGACGGGCGCGGTCGTCCCGGAGGGGCCGTCGTACCCGAAGGACACGTCGTCGAACTCGACGGTCGCGGGCGCGTCGGCGGGCAGCGTCCTGGTGCCGTCCTCGATCGAGGGCTCGGTGTCGATCAGCTCAAGGACGCGCTCGGTGCCCGCCCGGGCCTGCTGCCCCACCGTGAGGACCATGGCGAGCATGCGCACCGGGCCGACGAGCTGGGCGAGGTAGGTCGAGAAGGCGACGAACGTGCCCAGCGTGATGTGCCCGCGCACCGCCAGCCAGCCGCCGACCGCGAGCATGGCGACCTGCCCGAGCGCCGGGACGGCCTGCAGCGCCGGGGTGTACCTGGAGTTGAACCGGATGGTGCGCAGGCGCCCCGCGAAGAGGCGACGGCTGACGTCCCTGAGCTTCCCGGTCTCCTGCTCCTCCTGCCCGAACCCCTTCACCACGCGTACGCCGCTGACGGCCCCGTCGACGACGCCCGCGACGGCGGCGGCCTGGGCCTGGGCGTACCAGGTGGAGGGGTGCAGCCTGGTCCGGCTGCGCTTGGCGATCCACCACAGGGCGGGGGCGACCGCGAGGGCGACCAGGGTGAGCGGCGGCGACAGCCACGCCATGACGACCAGGGATATGACGAAGAGCGCGAAGTTCCCGATGGTCATCGGGAGCATGAAGAGCAGGCCCTGGATCAGCTGGAGGTCACTGGTGGCCCGCCCGACGACCTGCCCGGTGGACAGCTCGTCCTGTCGTCGTCCGTCGAGCCGCGTGATCGTCTCGAACATGTCGGTCCGCAGGTCGTGCTGGACGTCGAGGGCGAGGCGGCCGCCGTAGTAGCGGCGGATGTAGGTGAGGACGTAGACGACGAGGGCGGCGGCGATCAGCAGGCCCGCCCAGACCGCCATGGAGCGGGTGTGGTCGCCGATCACGTCGTCGATGATCACCTTGGTGATCAGCGGGACGACGGCCATGACGGCCATGCCCGCGAGGGAGGACCCCAGGGCCAGGACGACGTCCCTGCGGTAACGCCACGCATACCCGGCCAGTCTGCGCGCCCAGCCCTTGGTCTCCCCCTGATGCGCTGCCACGCCGGTGCCCTCCGTTCGTCCTGATCTGCCGGAAGGCACCAACGCCGACGAGCGTCGATTTCATCCCGCCGCAACAAACGGGGGCGGCGCGCTCAGATCCGTACGCGCAGCTGGTAGAACCGCGTCGTCTGCGTCGGCCTCTGGTTGTCGTCGCTCACCAGCAGCACCTTCAGGCGCCCCTTCGAGTACCCCGTGATCGCCATGCCCTCGATGTTGTCGAGGAGCGGGTTCGGCTGGGGCTGCTCAGCGGTCGCTCCCAGTGACGGGCAGTTCACGATGTCGGCGAGGAGCGTCTTCTTGATCAGCCGTACGCCGCCGTCCTGACCGGTGAGGTCCTCGACACCGCTGGTGTCCGTGGCGCGGCGCGGGTCGGCCAGGTAGAGGCGGACCGTGTTGCCGACGCCTGCGGTGAAGCCGCGTTCCAGGACGAGGAGGCGGCCGTCGGGGGTCGCCTGGACCTCGGGGACGCCGAGGCCGGCGTCGGTGCGGTAGGCGTACTGGGCGCCGAGCACGAAGTGGCCCTTGTGCCGGCGCCAGGTCTGGAAGCGGTTGATGTCCGGGCTGTCGCCGGACAGCGCGTACTCCATGGAGGCCAGCAGGGTGTGGCCGCCGGGGAACATGGTCAGTCCCTCGAAGGTGCCGTTGTGCTGGGCACGGCCCGCGGGAGCGACACGCAGGGCGTCCGGGACGGGGAGGCGGTCGAGGATCCTGCCGTCGGCGGAGTAGCGACGGATGGAGGGATCGACCTCCGAGGTGATCAGACGGGTGCCGTCGCGGTCGATCACCAGGCCCTCGGAGTCGATCTCGGCGCCGCTTTCGTCGGCGAGCCGGAGGACGGACTCGGGCCCGAGCGTCCTCGCGTCCAGGTCGAAGAGGAAGGACTCGTCGGAGAGGCCGGCGAGCGAGCCGTCGCGGTCGACGGCGAGGGCGGAGAGGTTGCCGACATAGGCCCCCTGGAACGTCGTCCCGTCGAGCGCGTCGGAGAAGCCGTCGATGGAGACGGACGGCGAACAGGTGTGGCCGTCCCGGGCGTTCGTGGTGCCCTCCCGGGCGTTCGCCGGGCCGACGGCGGTCAGACAGGCGGCCGCCGCCAGCCCGGCGGTGAATGTGGCGAGCACGATACGTGCGGTTCTCTTGCGCATGGGCGTCACCGTAGGAGGGGTGGGTGACGCCGGGTAGGCCGCACGGATAACGTTCTTAATGATCGCCGTCGAGGAGCGCTGTCCGCGTCAGCTCGCGGCCAGGTCCCTGTGGATGACCTTGGCGACACCCTGAATGGTCGTGATGCCGTAGTTCATGGTGCTGTTGCCATGGGTGAGCACCGTGATCACGTAGTCGTGGCCGCCGCCCTTGAAGGCGCCGACGCTGTGCACCCGCCAGCCCTGGGTGGCGCGTTGCAGCCAGCCGTTCTTGACGGCCACCGTGACGCCGGACGGCACTCCGTACGGGGTGCCCCAGCGCTGCGAGGAGACGACCTGGCCCATCAGCTTCAGGATGTAGGCGCGGGAGTTGTCGCTGAGTATCGCGTTCTTGGCGGTGATCAGCTTCAGCAGCTTCTGCTCGTCGGTGACGGTGATCTGGGTCAGGCCCCAGTAGCCGTCCGCGCCGGGCTTGGTCTGGGTCATGCCGGCGGCGGCGAGGAAGCCCTTGATCTTCGTCAGGCCGAGCTGCTTCCAGAGCGTGCTGGTCGCGGCGTTGTCCGACTTGGTGATCATGGCCTTGGCGAGGGACGCCTCACGGTCGGTGAGGTACCGGTCGTGCTTCTTCGCGTCCCACAGCAGCGCGGCCAGCACCGTGACCTTGACGACGCTGGCGGAGTCGTAGGCGCTGGAGGCACGCAGGGCGCAGGTGGTGTTGGTGGAACGGTCGTAGAGGCCGACCGCGATGGTCCCCTTGCGGTTGGCCAGGGCGGCGGTGATGTCCTTCTTCAGCTTGGCGGCGAGGCCGGCCTTGGCGGACGTACAGCTGACGGTGGGGGTGGTCGCCGCGACGGCGGGTGTGGCGGCCGCGACACCCGGTATGAACACCCCGGCCACCACGCCGGTCGCCAGGAGTGCTCTCGCACGTCCGGAAACGCCTCTTGAGTTCGGTCTCGATGGCCCTTGAGTCATGCCCTGTTGACTCGCGAGACCGTGGGAAAGGTTGTACGCACGTGGACCCTTTTACACAGCGAAACGGCTACGGCGCGCGAGGCCACCGCACGAGGACTTCATGATCAATTCTCCTGCCGTACACCCGACATCAAGATCGTCCGACGTAGCGTCACCTCGACCAGGCTGGCGTGATCACGTCAGTCACAGGTAAATCGGAGGGGACACGACATGCGTAGACAGAGGATGATCGCCGCCATCACGGGATGTGCCTCGGCCGCGGTGCTCGCCGGGGCGATCCCGGCCCACGCGGAAGGCAGCTGGAGCTCCAGCATGAACGGGGTGCGCACGGGCTTCAACTCCCGTACGTGGACGGACAACAACAACGACGGCGTCAGCACGTCCATATCGCTCAGCGGTTGCAGCAACGGCGGACTGGGCCCCGCGGTCAACGACACCCAGCTCCAGCTGACCCGCGAGACCTCGATCGTCCAGCCCGACGAGAACCGCGGCCGCTACACCTTCCACTGCGCCAGCTCCGACTCGCACGCCTTCGGCGACCAGCCGAAGGGGGACTACCACTTCACCGTGACGAAGATCGAGGACAGCCCGTCGGGCTACTACCTGAAGGTGAACTCGGTCGCGGTCCGCTACTGAGCCCGCGAGCACCGCCGGCACCACAAGCGCCACACTGAAACGTCGTCATTCCTTGTAAGAAGGCCGTGGGCTGTGTCTGTTGAGTTCGCCACCTGCACCTACCAGTACCGTCGGGGCCCGGTCGTCCTCGACAGACTCAGCTTCGCCTTCCCCCCGGGACGCACCGTGCTGCTCGGGCCCAACGGCGCGGGCAAGACCACGCTGCTGGCGCTCGCCGCCTCCGCCCTCAAGGCACACTCCGGCACCGTCTCCTTCGCGGGACTCGACCCCGCCGTACGTTCCCAACTGCGGGACTACCGGCGCCAGGTCGGGTGGATGCCCCAGCACATCACTCCCGCCCCCGGTATGACCTGCCGGGAACAGGTCGCCTATGCCGGGTGGCTCAAGGGCATGTCCCGACGGGACGCGTGGGACGAAGCCCTGACGGCGCTCGAACGCGTGGGACTCGCCAAGAAGGCGGACCAGCAGGCCTCGGCCCTGTCCGGCGGCCAGCTGCGCCGGGTCGGCGTGGCCCAGACGCTGGTGCACTCCTCCCGGCTCGTCCTGATGGACGAGCCGACAGCGGGTCTCGACCCCGCGCAACGGGGAACGTTCCGCAAGGTCGTCGAGGAACTCGCCGACAGTGCCGACATCGTCGTCTCCACCCACCAGACGGAGGACCTCTCCGAGGTCTACGACCATGTCGTCGTCCTGTCCGACGGGGTGGTCCGCTTCACCGGCACCGTCCAGGAGTTCTACGCCCTCGCCCCGCGGGACACCGCGTCGGGCCGGGTCGCGGACGGCGCCTACACGGCGGTTCTCGGCGGAGGCGAGGCATGGTGATGTTCCGTCTCCACCCGCGCGCCAACGCGGCCGTTCCCGCCGCTCCCGTGCTGCTCTGCATCGTCGTCCTCTACGTCACCTCGGACTACGTCGCCGGGGACCTGGACGGCTACTGGACGGCGGCCACCGCCAAGGCGGTCTCCGCTCTGATCTTCATCGCCCCGGTCACCGCGGCCTGTGCCGCCTGGGAGGCCGGAAGGCTCCGCCGCGCCAGGGTCGGGGACGGCACCCCGACCCGCAACGGGTGGCAGATCGCCGCGGCGTCCCTCGCACCGGTCGTCCTGCTGGGCTTCCTCGCCCTCGCGGCGGCACTCGCCGTGGCCCGCCTCCAGATGGAGTCGGCTCCGGGCCGGCCGGACGTCCGGATCATCGGCGCGGCGTGCGTCATCCTGTGCGCCCACGTCGCCATCGGTTACGCCGTCGGCATGTGGCTGCCCGCCGTGGCCGCCGTGCCGGTGGTCCTGATCGGCGACTACCTGTGGAACGTGTACCCGCCGGCGTTGGAGCCCCTGTGGCTGCGCCATCTGACCCAGCCGGCCTTCGGCTGCTGCTCGAACACCTCCGCGGTCTACCCGGGGGCGATCACGGCACCCGTGCTCGTGGCCGTCGGTCTGGCCGCGCTGGCGGTCGCCGCCGCGGCCCTCTCCCGGCGTACCCCCCGGCGGGGGAGCCTGCCCGCGTCCGTCCCGTACTGGGGTGCCGCACTGGCGTTGGTCGCCGCCACGGCCACCACGTCCGCGGGCGTCAGGCTGGTGGACGGACTCGGCCCCGACGCGATCGAGGCACGTCCGGTCGCCGATCTGGTCTGCGCCGACCCCCGGGGCACCCGGGTGTGCGTCTGGCCCGAGCACGCGTCCCGGCTGACCGGAACGGCCCGCACCGTGAGCACGGCCGTCGAACGCCTCCGTCTCGTCGGAGTGACTCCGCCCGATGTCGTCACCGAGAGCGGGCAGCGGCCCGGGCCCAGGCAGTGGACGGTGACCGTCCGGCAGGACCCCGCCTTCACCGACCAGGACCTGGTGACCGGCCTCACCTCCGATCTCACCGTGAACCTCGTCAACAGCTCGCACGATGACAGCCGCGCGCACTGCCCGGCGGATCCGGCCACAGCCGCTCAGCGGGCGTTCGACTCCCAGGACCAGCTCGGCGTCTGGCTGTCCGTAAAGGCCGGCCGGAGTCAGCAGGAGGCCCGCGACAGCACCGATCCACGGACCTGGGCACCGGTCGGACGGGTCCTCGGCACCAGTGTGAGCAGCCAGCGGACCTGGTTCCAGGACACCCTCGTCCAGGCGCGGTGCATGCCGCGATGACCTGGTGGATCCACACACGGCGCCTGACGCTGCTCGCGCTCGTCACGGTCGGGTTCTGGGCGGCGGCCTTCGCCCTGGGAAACAGCCGCCTGCCGCTGCCCCAACTGGGCGGGGCCACCTCGGCGGACGTGCCGTTCATCCTCTTCGCCCCCTTGGCCCCGGCCATCGCCCTGAACGCGTGCTACGGCACGCCCACCCCCATCGAGAGGACGGCGCTGCGCCGGGTCGCCGCCCTCGACTCCCTGCTCGCCGTCGCGGTGGTGGTGGCGACAGCCGCGGTGGCGGCCCCGGTCATGGCGGGATGGCTCGGCGGCGCCGACCCCTTCGCGGCCGAGTCGGCCGTCCGCAACCTGGCCCTCTACACCGGGCTCGCCCTGATCGGCCGGGCGGCACTGGGCAACCACGCCTCCACGGTGATCCCGACGCTGCTCGCGTTGGTCGTGTCGGTCTTCGGCTACGGCCCGGAGCAGACGGCCCACTGGTGGGCATGGCCCGCGGCGCTCCCCTCCGACCTCCTCTCCTGGACCGGCTCCGCCGCACTCCTGGGGATCGGCCTGTACCGCACGGCCCGGGGAGACTTTCCCCGCCGCTGAGCGGCGCCTTCCGCGGCCGCGGATGCCCGTCTCCACGCTGCCGCGCCGGCCGCCGAACGGGCCCGAGCAGCGTGAAATGCTGCACGCATGATGACTGCTGACGGCGTGTTGTCCGTCCTGTCCCTGCTCCAGCAGGCGCGGGTCGCGGTCTGGATCGGCGGCGGCTGGGGCATCGACGCCCTGCTCGGGGAGCAGACCCGCGACCACGGCGACCTGGACCTGATGCACCGCCAGGAACAGGAGCCCGCGGTGCTGGCGGCACTCACGGGCGCGGGCTTCGTGGAGACCCTGGACTGGCGGCCGGTCCGGTTCGTGGTCACGGCTCCGGACGAGCGGGAGATCGACCTCCACCC
Organism: Streptomyces sp. NPDC057623; assembly: GCF_042800355.1. Classification (NCBI taxonomy): domain Bacteria; kingdom Bacillati; phylum Actinomycetota; class Actinomycetes; order Kitasatosporales; family Streptomycetaceae; genus Streptomyces; species Streptomyces sp. NPDC057623. The sequence continues at coordinate 184,710 of NZ_JBHVGZ010000003.1, read as the reverse complement.
CCTGGTCTTCGCCGAGGACGGCTCCGCGACCCAGGCCTCACTCGAACCGTCGCGCCCGTTCGTCTACCCCGCGTCGGCCTTCGTGACGGGCCGGATCGACGGCACACCGGTCCCGTGTCTGTCCGCCGAGCAGCAGGTCCACTTCCACCAGGGGTACGAGCCGACGGAGCACGACCGGCACGACATGGCCCAGTTGCGGCGGGTGTTCGGGGTCGCCACGCATTTCTGATCCCGTTTCTGATCCTGACCCGACGGCCGCGCCCCTCGGTGCGGAGGAGCCCGGCCCGGCCCTGTCCCTTGCCCGGTGCTTCGTACCCGGTCCGCGGGGCTACGGCTTGATGTAGATCGAGTTGATCGGGGTCAGGTTCTGGTCGATGTACCAGCCCGGCCCCATCTTGTCCCCGCAACCCGTTCCGTTGCCTCCCGTGCACATCTGCACGGTCCAGCCATCGGTCTGGTTGTTGAAGACGCGGTGCTTGCCGTACTGGTCGTAGAGCTTGTGGACGCCCGCGCTCCAGTAGGTGTGGGACGGCTTGTCGTTGTTCCAGCTCGGACCCGGATAGATGCACACCGCCCCGGAGGGACAGCCGTGCCGGGTCGCCGCCGCCTGGACGCCGTCCGCCCCGGACGCGCTTGCCGCGGCCGGTCCGGCGCCGGCCAGCAGCCCGGCCCCGAGGGCGACCGCGGCGGTTCCGCCTGCCAGAGCCATCCTGAACTTACGCATGTGTTGCCTCCCCGTAGTGGCTTTGCCCGCAGCCGCGACCGCGCCTGCACCAGCAGCCTCGCCGGGACGTCACCTCCGCGCACGATCCTTTGGCCTCAGCCAAAGCGACCGCCCAGCAGCCGCCGCCCCAGCGGTGTCGCCGCGTGCAGAACATGCTTGCCGTCCCGATGGCTCGACAGCAGCCCGGTCTCGCGGAGCACCGTGAGTTGCTGGCTGGCGCTGGGCAGCGAGATACCGACCTTCGCGGCCAGTTGGGAGGTGGTGCCCCAGGCACGCGCGCTCGCCTCCTGGAGCAGTGCGGCCCTGGTGGGGCCGAGCAGCCTGGACAGTTCGGCCCGTCCGGCAGCGGACACGAGTGGTGCCGACTTCTCCACCGGGTAGACCAGTACCGGTCGCAGCGAGCCGTCGACCAGGGTGATCGGGCGGCGCCAGCAGAAGTACGAGGGGATCAGCAGCAGGCCCCGCCCTTCGAGGTGCACGTCCCGGTCGACCGGGTAGTCGGCCTCCAGGACGGGCGACCGCCATCGTGCCATCGGGCGGAACGTGTTCAGCAGGCCGCTGATGCCGCTGGCGAGCAGGGCTTGGGAACGCCGGCTCACATCCGCGCGTACCGCCGTCTCCATCGCCTCCCACACGGGGGCGACGAAGGCAGCATGGTAGGACCGCAGCAACCCGCCGAGCAGCAGCAGAACCTCCCGCTCGCCGCGTGCCAGGGCCGGCCCGGCGAAGGGAGTGCGGCCGCCCGCCGCCACGAGCCCGATCTCGTGTTTCAGCCGGCGGCGCGGCGTTGCCAGCACCCGGTCGATTCCGTCCTCCAGGGCGTGGTCCTGCCGCTCGCCGCTCGGCGTGAGAAAGTCCGGAAAGTACTTGGCGTGCGGCACCAGGCTGCTCAACGCCCGGACCGGCTGACCAGGCGGTCCCCCGCGCCGCAGCCCTTCCCGGACCTGGCGCCGCCACAGGTCGAAGGCCTGTGGCCCCTCCCTGGTCTGCAGTCGGCAGACACTACAGATGATCTCCCAGAGCGGGTCCGGCCGGTCAGCTATCCGTAAGCACTCCAGATCCCGGCTGGTGAAATGGATTCGCAACAAGATTCCCCCGAATGCCGCGAAGACATCAATTCGTCTCCTCAGTCTGCACCCATCAATTCCGGGTTCAATGTCAACCATTCCCATCTCGGCCAACCCACTCCGGGCCCCGGCTACGGTCCGATGTGGATGTGCGCCGCCCACAGTCCCGGCATGCTCGGATAGGCGGCGCGCAGCTCCCGTACCGTGCGGTGCAGGGCGAGGGCCGGGTCGAAGTCGGCCTCGGTCAGGTGTCCGTAGAAACGCCGCGCGGCCTCGACCGCCACGCCGTCGTCCACCCGCCACAGCGTGCCGATCACATGGCGGTATCCGGCCACGGACAGGGCCGCGCCGAAGTGCGTGGCCTCGTCGGGCAGCAGCACCGAGGTCTGCGCGGCCTCGCAGGCGGACAGGTAGGCCAGGTCGCCTCCGGGCAGGTCCTGATCCAGTACGTCCTGTGCCGTGAGGGGGTGCTCCTGCGAGTCGTGGAGCACCAGGAGCGTGCCGTCGGACGTGTTGATCCCGTGCCCCGCGAAGTGCAGGCACGGATGGCTGCCCAGGGCATCGAGCACGGCCTCGCGGGTCGCTGCCGGTCCGTGCAGCACGCGCGCGCCGGGCGCGAGAGCCGCCACCAGCCCGGCCTCCGCCTCCGCGCCCGGCAGCGGTGCCGCCCCCGGCGCGTGGGGGACGCTGACCACCAGGGGATCGCGCAGCCGGCCCGGTGACCGTCGTCGGCTCAGCTTCAGCATCCGCAGGGTGGGGACGTACGACGACACCGCCAGGTCGGCCAGCGACGGCCCGCCGGCGGCCGAGGCGGTGTGCAGCGGCAGGAACCACAGCGGCCCGGACGGCACCCACCAGATGCGCCGCGGCGGGTCCGCGGCCGTTCCACCGGTCCCGATCCGCTCCCAGACCGGTGCCGCCACCCAGTCCCACAGCTGTTCCAGGACCCCGGTGACGGCCCGCTGCTGCCGCAGGTAGGCCGTGTTGTCACCGCCTGCGCGTGCCTGCTCCGCGGCGTGCAGTGCGCGGTGCAGGGTGCCCACCGCCGCTTCCAGCCGGTCTGCGCGCGCGTGCGGCAGCGGGACGACGGAGACCTCCCCGTCCTGGAGGACCAGGGCGTCTCCGCGCAGGGAGCCGGTGTTCAGCAGGACCGCGGGCCCTTCGTGCGCGCCCGTCGCCAGATCGGCGAACCGGGGCGGCTGCCCGAACCGCTGGAAGCCCTCGACTTCCCGGATCCGCTCCGCGGTCCGGTCCCGTGCGTCGAGCAACCGGCGCCGCTCGGCCCGATGCTGGGGACGGTGGGCATCGGTGCCGGTCTCGAACCGGCGCAACTCCCGCACGGCCGCCCGGTGGTCACGGGCGAGCTCCGGGGCGACCAGGTCCAGTCCCACCATGTCCGCCCGGTGGCCCAGTGCTTCCGACAGCAGTACCGCCCGGTGTTCCTCGAAGGCCACCGCGGCCTCCTGCGCACGGCCCAGCGCGACCAGGCAGGTGACCAGGTCGCTCGCGAAGTCACGGCCCTGTTGGAGCCAGGCGACCCGGGCGGAGTCGGGGATGCCGTGCGCGCGCTGGGCGTGGATCTGCCGCAGCGACTCGCCGAGCAGGTGCGCGGCCTCGGCCCACTGGTGCTGCCGCAGGGCGACGGTTGCGGCGAGACGGGCGTAGCGGAGGGCGCGCTGCGGCCCCTCGGACCCGGTACCGCCCTGCGCCGCCTGGCTCAGCATCGTCGGCACCGACGGGTCCGTGGCCCGTCCGGCCAGCATGTCCGCGAAGACCTGGGCGCTGCCCAGCATCACCTGCCACTGCGGGCGGGCCGGCGGGGACCCGGCGGTGTGCAGACGCCTGCGCGCCGTGACGATCTGCTCCTCCAGGGCGGCGACGTCTCCGTCTGCCATGGCGCGCAGGATCCTGGCCTGCACCCGGTACATGCGCAGCAGGCTGACGACCTGACCGCGTCCGGGGGTGCCCCGGCCGCCGGTCAGCGGCAGGTCGGGGCCGTCGCCCCCGTCGCCCAGCAGGGCCGTGGCCCGGTCCAGCAGGTCCAGTGCCTCGGTGAGGTCGAGGTCCGCCGCGTCGGCGTCGGCCCGCACCAGGGCCCGGAGCAGCAGGCTGTGGCCGAGCATGGTGAGGATCGTGCCGGGCAGGTCCTCGTCGTCGGGCGCAGCCACCCCCGCCTCGACCGCGCGCCAGGCCCTGCGCAGTTCGGCCACGGCCGCGTCGATGTTCTCCGTGCCGCAGCGGGGCCCGTACTTGTCGAACATGTACTCGTGCCCCCCTTCCAGGGTGACGCCGAGTTGCAGCAGACAGCCCACCACCGCGGGATCGTCGGGCGGCAGTTGGCCGATCACCATGCGCATGCTCGCGACGGCGTGGACGTAGTCGTCCCAGTCGCCGAGATGGCCGAACCGGGTGGCGTTCAGCCTCCCGATCTCCATGCCATGGCTCAGGCTGCGTGCCCGCGCGCCGGTCAGCATGGCGCACTCGACCGCTCGGCTCATGGCCTTCATCGCCCCGTCCAGGGCGTCGGGGTCCTTGGTGCGGTGGAATTCGGCCTCCTGCCGCTGGGCCTCCCGCAGGGCCAGCGCCTCCTGGGTCAGCAGTGCACGGGCCGCCCCTTCCGTGGCGGAAGAACCGCCCGGGACCCTCGGCGAGGCGGGCGTCACCGGCGGGGGAACCGACGCGGGACGCCGCGGGGGCTCCGCGCCCAGCGAGCGCAGGAAGTCGTCCACGTCGGCCCTCAGATACGGATCGTTCAACTGCTCGGACAGCACGTGCGCGTCGCGCAGCACGTCGTCGCCCGGCTCGCCGCTCCGCAGTTCGACGAGTTGGCGCTTGCCGGACAGGTACTGCGTGAAGGGACGCTGGTCGCCGAGTCGCCTCCGGGCCGACGGACGGTGACGTCCGCCGCGCAGCACGTCTGCCTCGCGCAGCAGCGCCAGCGGCTGGGCCGCGTACCGGGAGTGCCCGAACAACAGCGCCAGATCGTGGTGGAGGGCGGCCTCTTCGCCGTCGAGTGCCCGAGAGCGTTCCCGATGCAGCACCGCCATGGTCTCGAAGACCATGCGGCACAGCGAGTAACTGCTTCTCGCCCGCCGCAGGGCCTTGACCGCGAACCGGTCGAGCCCGGTGTCGAACATGCGCTCCCGGTCCCCGGACGCCAGGGCCTCCTTCACCCGCCCGACCAACGCCGCCACCAAGTCGTGCCTGTCCTGCCGCACTTGCCGTCCCCCGTACGCCGCCGGTCCTGCCTGGCTAACCTGTGCAGCGTCAACGACGTTCCCCTCGCACAAGGTGCCGATGCCCGATGCAACCGCCCTCATCAGTGACCCAACTCGTGCTGGTGGTGGTGGCTTTTCTGCCCGGCGTCGTCTATCAGTTCGTCCGCGAGAACCGTCGGGGCCCGGTGCCCGGCGAGGCCGATCTCGGACACCGGCTGCTGCGTGCGCTGACGGCGTCGATCGTGCTGAACGGCCTCTACTTCGCCGTCCTCGGCGGCGAACTGGCGGACCTGGTACGCCCGGAGAGCTTCCCGGAGCGGACGCGTACGGCGGCCCTGTATGCCCTGCTCCTGCTGTTCGCACTCCCCGCGCTCGGTGCGCTCGCGGTGTCCTGGGCGCAACAGCGGCGGCTGCGCGGGCGGTACCGGGGGACGCCGACCGCCTGGGACCACATGTTCCGCGACCGGGACGGCACCTTCGTCCGGGTCCGCCTCAAGGACGGCACCTGGGTGGGTGGCTGGTACGGCGGGAAGTCGTACGCGAGTTCCTACCCGCAGGGTCCGGAACTGTATCTGGAGTCCTCGTACCGGATGGCGGCCGACGGCGCCTTCCTCGCCCGGGTGGAGAGCACCCGCGGACTGTACGTGCGGGCCGAGGACATCGACATACTGGAACTGCTCGACCCCCCGGACCGCCGCCCCGGCCGGTCCCCGCAGGACCAGGACAGCTAGGAGCAGCGCACGATGTCCCAGGACGACGGTGTCACCGACGACGGCCTGACCCCCGAGGAGCGTGCCTTCCTCGCGGCCGTCGGCGAGCCCCGGGGCTACACGCCGGTCGGGGCGCCGCCCGAGCCCGAGCTTCCGCCGGCCGGACCGGCGGGCGCCTCTGGTCCGCCCCCGACCGCACCGGGCGAAGCCGGGAGCGGGACGGACGGCACCGCGCGCTGATCACGCTCCCCGGGCCCGCACCGGAGGGAGACGAGGGCGGTCAGGCTTTACGGACCCCTTGGAGAACTCACAGGCAAGCGCAAGGTCCGGCACAGCGCGCACCCACCCCCGCCGCACACGATGCGCTGGTGACATCAGCCACCGATCACCACCCCCACACGCCCGTGACCCCCGACGTGCCACCGCCGGCCCCGCCCGCGGCACCCCCGGACAAGGCACCGCGCTGGTCACTGCCCGCGCTGATCGCGATCCTGGCCCTGGCGGCGGTGCTGTACGCCTGGAACCTCTCCGGCTCCGGCCTGAACAGCTTCTACAGCGCGGCCGTCCTGAGCGGCACGCAGAGCTGGAAGGCGTGGTTCTTCGGCTCGTTGGACGCGGGCAACTTCCTCACCGTCGACAAGCCGCCGTTCGCCCTGATGGTCATGGGCCTGTCGTGCCGGGTCTTCGGCTACGGCACCTGGCAGATGATGCTGCCGATGATCCTGGTCGCGCTGGCGACGATCTGGATCGTGCACGCCTCGGTGAAGCGGGTGTGGGGCCACGGCGCGGCGACGGTGGCCGCCCTGGTCCTGGCCCTGACCCCGATCACGGTCGCCATCAACCGCGACAACAACCCGGACACGCTGCTGGTGTTCCTGATGGCCGGCGGCGCGGCGCTCGCCCTGCGGGCCGTCCACAACGGCAGGCTGCTGCCGCTGGTCGGCTCCGCGGTGTGCTTCGGGCTCGCCTTCAACACCAAGATGCTCCAGGGCTACATCGCGCTGCCCGCCGTCTTCGCCGTCTACCTGTACGCCGCGAAGCCGAAGCTCGCGAAGCGGATCGTCAACCTGCTCGTCGCCGGTGTCGCCCTCGCCGTCTCCAGTTTCTGGTGGGCGGCCGCCGTCTCGCTCGTGCCCGCCGACGAACGCCCGTACATCGGCGGTTCGACGGACGGCACGGCCTGGGACCTGATCATGGGCTACAACGGCCTGGGCCGGATCCTCGGCGGCGAGGGCAACGGCGGAGGCGGCGGGGGCGGAGGCGGCGGGTTCTCCGGCACCGCCGGGCTCGGCCGCCTGTTCAACGACATCCTCGGCGGCCAGATCTCCTGGCTGATCCCCTTCTCCGCGATCGCGTGCGTCGGCGGCCTGGTGCTGTGCGGGCGCGCCCCGCGCACCGACCTGACCCGCGCCGCGCTGCTCATGTGGGGCGGCTGGACCGCGCTGCACTACCTGACCTTCGCCATGGCCGAGGGCACGATGCACCCGTACTACACGACCGCGCTCGCCCCGGGCATCGCGGCCCTGTGCGGAGGCGGCGGCGTGATGCTGCTGCGCGCCTTCCGCGCCGACCGGCGATGGGCGTGGGTGCTGCCCGCGGGCCTTGCCGTCACGGCGGTCTGGGCGGTCGTCCTGCTGCGGCGGGCCTCCGGTTGGAACACCTGGCTGTGGCCGGCCGTGGCCGTCGTCATGGCGCTGGCGATCGTGGGCCTGCTCGTCTTCCGGTCCGCGTCCGGGACACGGGTACGGCTGCTGGCGGCATCCGTGGTGGCGGCGGTCGTCGCGGCCGTGGCGGGTCCGGCGGCGTACGCCTGGTCGGTGCCGTCCGGTTCGGGCGGCGGCATGGGCGGTACGAACCCGACGGCCGGACCTTCGACGGGGAGCGGCTTCGGCGGCGGTCCCGGTGGCGGCGGTGGCGGCGGCCGGGGTGGCTTCGGCGGCGGTCAGCTGCCGGGCGATACACAACAGGGCGGACAGAACGGCCAGGCAGGCGGCGAACAGGGCGGCTTCCCCGGCGGGCAGCAGCAGGGCCAGAACGGCGGCGGGCAGACGATGCCGGGCGGCGGAACCGGCCAGGCCCCCGGCGGAACCGGCGAGATGGGCGGTACGCCACCGAACGGCACCGGCGATGGCAATGGCGGTACGGCCCCCGGCGGAACCGCCACCGGCAACGGCACCCAGCCCGGCGGCATGGGCGGCGGCGGCATGGGCGGCGGCCCCGGCGGCGGCATGGGCGGCGCGAGCAGCGAGCTCATCACGTACCTCAAGAAGCACCAGGACGGCGCCAAGTGGCTGCTCGCGGTGTCGAGTTCGCAGAGCGCGGCCCAGCTGATCGTCAGCAGCGGTGAGCCCGTCATCTCCATGTGGGGCTGGTCCGGCAGCGACAAGGCGATGACGACGGCCAAGCTCAAGAAACTGGTGAAGAGCGGGCAGCTGCACTACATCCAGATCGGTGGCGGCGGCATGGGCGGCGGCCCCGGCGGCGGCAGCGACGTCAGCTCCGCGGTCACGGAGTGGGTGCAGAAGAACGGGACGGCGGTGAAGGAGAGCGAGTACAGCGCCAACTCCTCGTCCGCGTCGTCCTCCTCTTCGCAGAGCAACCAGTCGACGATCTACCGGCTGGACCCGTCGGACGTCAGCTGACACCGGCTCGGCTTTCCGCGCAACGGCCCCCGACTCCCTGTCGGGGGCCGTTTCACGCTCCCGTTCGCGTAGCAACTCGCGTAGACAAGCGCCGATTTGCCGTTTCCCGTCACGCAATGGACACGTGCAAGCCCTCGACACCACCGCATGTCCATGCCACTCTCCCGATTGCCGCCTCCATTCAACCCGCGTAGATGGGACACCCCACATGCTGGCGACACACATACGCCACCGCCGCTGGAAGTCCGTGGCGCTGACGACGGCAGCCGTCCTGGTCGGCCTCACCACCCCGGCGCTCATGGCCTCCCCCGCCGCCGCGACCACGACGGAGTACGACGACACGTACTACGCCGACGCGATCGGCAAGACCGGCACGGCCCTGAAGGACTCACTGCACACGATCATCAGCGACCAGACGAAGATCTCGTACTCCGCGGTCTGGAACGCGCTGAAGGCCGCCGACCAGGACCCGAACAACAGCAGCAACGTGCTCCTGCTGTACAGCGGCGTCTCCCGCAGCAAGTCCCTCAACGGCGGCAGCACCGGCAACTGGAACCGCGAGCACACCTGGGCCAAGTCCCACGGCGACTTCGGCGAGGCGATCGGCCCCGGCACGGACCTGCACCACCTGCGCGCCTGCGACGTCCAGGTCAACAGCATCCGCGGCAACCTGGACTTCGACAACGGCGGCAGCGCCGTCACCAACGGCGGGGGCAGCACCGTCGACTCCGACTCCTTCGCGCCCCGCGCCGCGGACCGGGGCGACGTGGCCCGCATGATCCTCTACATGGCCGTGCGCTACGAGGGTGACGACGGCTGGGCCGACCTGGAGCCCAACGAGAAGGTCGGCAACGGTTCCAACCCCTTCATGGGCAAGCTCTCCGTCCTCAAGGCATGGAACGAGGCTGACCCGCCGAGCGCGTTCGAGGAGCGCCGCAACGAGGTCATCTACGACTCCTACCAGCACAACCGCAACCCGTTCATCGACCACCCGGAGTGGGTCGAGGCGATCTGGTAGGCGACCGGACCCTGTTCGGTCGCCGTGGACGCGCCGGGGGTCTCGTCGACCCCGGCGCGTTCCGTCACCACCTGTACAGCGGAATGACCTGCACCGATCCGATGCCGTTGACCCGGCTATGAAGAAGATCAGCGCGCTCGCCGCGTGCACCATGGCAGCCCTCGTACTCGCCGCCCCCGCCCCGGCCCACGCCGACGACGGCGACCGGGGCCGTGTCACCATCGCCGGCCACTCCGCCCCCAACCTCTGCCGGGCAGCACTCGCGCTCGTCCCCTGGGCCGTACCGGTGACCGGCCCCGCGGTGGACGACGCCTGCTACAACCGCGACCACGTCGACAACACGCGCGAGCAGGGCTCCTGGGTAGTCATGTCGTGAGGTGCGTCGGCGCGAACATCCGCAGCACCGCCGGGAGGACGACCACCGACGGGCCGGGGGTCTGAAGCGCCTTCGCCAGGTCCGCCTCAAGCGTCTCCGGGGTCGTACGGACCCCGGAGACCCCGAACGACTCCGCCAGCGCCACATAGTCCGGCCGCGTCAGCTCCGTGGCCGTGGCCTCGCCGAAGGCGTCGGTCATGTACTCGCGCAGGATGCCGTAGCCGCCGTCGTCGACGATGAGCCAGGTGACGTTCAGGTCGTACTGCCGGGCCGTCGCCAGTTCGGCGATCGAGTACAGGGCGCCCCCGTCGCCGGACACCGCGAGCACCGGACGGGTCGGGTCCGCGGCGGCCGCGCCGAGGGCCGCCGGGAAGCCGTAGCCGAGGCCGCCGGCGCCCTGGGCGGAGTGCATGTGGTTGGGGCCCTTGGCGTCGAACGCCGACCAGGCCCAGTAGGCGAGGATCGTCATGTCCCAGAAGGACGGGGAGTCGGCGGGGAGGGCACGGCGCACCGAGGCCAACACCTGCTGTTCCAGGGTGAGTTCCTGGGCGGCGATACGGTCGGCGACCTTCGCCAGCACCTCCCGCACCCGCTCCGGCGCGCCCGCGTCCTCCCTGTCCGCCACCGTCTCCAGCAGCGCCTGAAGGGCGAGGCGCGCGTCCGCGTGGATGCCGAGTGCCGGGTGGTTGGACTCCAGCTTGCCGAGGTCCGCCTCGATCTGGATGACCCGGCCGCGCGGCTCGAACGTGTGGTAGTTGGAGGAGAGTTCGCCCAGGCCCGAGCCGACCACCAGGAGTACGTCCGCGTCCTCCAGGAAGTCCGTGGTGTGCCGGTCCTCGATCCAGGACTGCAGGGACAGGGGGTGCGTCCAGGGGAAGGCGCCCTTGCCGCCGGGCGTCGTGACGACCGGCGCCCGGAGCGTCTCCGCCAGCTGCCGGAGCTTCTTCGAGGCGTCCGCGCGGACCACTCCCCCGCCCGCGATGATCGCCGGGCGCGCTGCTCGCGACAGCAGGTGGGCCGCCACGGCCGTCAGTTCGGGGCGCGGCGGCAGCTCGTCGGGGAAGGCGTCGCCGCCCGTCACGACCGGGAGGGACGTCTCGGCCAGCAGCACGTCCTGCGGGATCTCCACCCAGACCGGGCCGTGCGGTGCCGTCAGCGCCGACTTCCAGGCGGCCTCGATCGCGGAGGGGATCTGGGACTGGGTGCGGACCGTGTGGACCGACTTCACCACGCCCCTGAACGACGCGGCCTGGTCCGGGAGTTCGTGCAGGTACCCGTGCCTGCCACCGCCCAGCCCCGCCGTCGGGACCTGGCTGCTGATCGCCAGCACGGGGGCCGAGGCCGCGGCCGCCTCCTGGAGCGCGGCCAGCGAGGTCAGCGCCCCCGGGCCGGTCGACAGCAGCAGCGGCGCCGCCTCACCCGTGATCCGGCCGTACGCGTCCGCCGCGAACCCGGCGTTGTTCTCCACCCGCAGCCCGAGGTAGCGCAGGTCGGACCGCCGTAGCGCGTCGAACATGCCCAGCGCGTGCTGGCCGGGCAGCCCGAAGACCGTGGTCGCGCCGAGCGCGGCCAGTGTCTCCACGACCAGGTCTCCGCCGTTGCGGCCGGCGGGAGGGTTCAGAGCAGCGGCGATCTGCGCCTCCGTCGGGCGGAGCACCAGGTCGTGGTCGTGGGTCACTTGCCCTCGTTCTCCTCACGGGCCGCCGCGATCTGGCGGGACATGATCGTGGTCAGTTCGTACGCCGTGTGGGACGCGGCCACCGACGTGATCTCGGCGTGATCGTACGCGGGCGCCACCTCGACGACGTCCGCCGAGACCAGGTTGCAGGACGCGAGGCCGCGCAGGATCTCCAGCAGCTCGCGCGAGGTCATGCCGCCCGCCTCGGGGGTGCCGGTACCGGGGGCGTGCGCCGGGTCGAGGCAGTCGATGTCGATGGAGATGTACAGCGGGCGGTCGCCGATGCGCTGGCGCAGCTGGTCGGCGACCTCGTCGGCGCCGCGCCGGTAGACGTCGGCGGAGGTGACGATGCCGAAGCCCATCTTCTCGTCGTCGGTCAGGTCCTGCTTGCCGTAGAGCGGGCCGCGGATGCCGACGTGGGAGAGCGCCTCGGTGTCGAGGATGCCCTCCTCCACCGCGCGCCGGAAGGGCGTGCCGTGGGTGTACTCGGCGCCGAAGTACGTGTCCCAGGTGTCGAGGTGGGCGTCGAAGTGGAGCAGGGCGACCGGGCCGTGCTTCTTCGCCACCGAGCGCAGCAGCGGCAGGGCGATGGTGTGGTCGCCGCCCAGGGTCATCAGGCGGGCGCCCGTGCCGATCAGGTCGTCCGCGGCCGCCTCAACGGTCTCCACGGCCTCGTTGATGTTGAACGGGTTCACCGCGATGTCCCCGCCGTCCGCCACCTGCGCGAGCGCGAAGGGGGAGGCGTCCTGCGCCGGGTTGTACGGGCGCAGCAGCCGGGACGCCTCACGGATCGCGTTGCCGCCGAAGCGGGCGCCCGGCCGGTACGAGACCCCCGAGTCGAACGGCACGCCGACCACGGCGACATCGGCGCGGCCGACCTCGTCGAGGCGCGGGAGCCGGGCGAAGGTCGCGGGTCCGGCGTACCGCGGGATGCGGGAGGAGTCGACGGGGCCGCGGGGCGTCTCGTTGCTGCTCATGTGGAAATGCCTTCTTTCCTACGCTTCATCGCGTATGCGGGATATCTGCCTACGACTCTACTGGTGAGCCGGTACGGGTTCGGACACGAGTTCGGGATCCCGCCCCGCGAGGCGCTCACGCCAGACGGCGAGTACGGCCGCGTCGGTCGGCCTCGTCATCAAGGAGACGGCGAGGTACGCGGCGAGGGAAGACAGCAGGCCGTAGTAGACGGGCTCGTTGGCGAGGATGCCGTGGGTCGCCATCAGGGTGATCACCGCCACGCCACCGACGACGACCGAGGCGAGCGCGCCCTGCGCTGTCCCGCGCCGCCACAGCAGCCCGCCGAGGATCGGCACGAGCAGTCCGCCGACGAGCAGGTTGTAGGCGACGGTCAGCGCCTCGACGACGTTGTTGAGCGCGATGGCCGTACAGATCACGGCGACGCCCATGATCAGGATGAAGGCGCGGTTGCCCTTCACCTCGTCGTGCGCGTCCTCGTCGGGGCGGACCACGCCCCGTACCCGCGACCAGATGTCGTTGTTGGCGACGGTCGCGCAGGCGATGAGCGCGCCGGAGGAGGTGGACATCACGGCGGCGAGGGCGGCGGCCAGCACCAACCCCCTTACGCCGACCGGGAGTTCGTCCTTGACGATGGTCGCGAAGGCGTCGTCCGCGCTGCCGAGCCTGGGGTAGAGCACCTTGGCCGCCGTACCGATGACGGCACCGGCGAGGGCGTAGACGAGGCAGTAGGTGCCGGCGACGGTGCCGCCCCACTTGGCCGTCCTGTCGCCGCGCGCGGTGAACACCCGCTGCCAGATGTCCTGTCCGATGAGCATGCCGAAGGTGTAGATCAGGACGTAGGTGAAGATCGTCTCGCCGCCGATGCCCAGCGGGTCGAAGTACTCGGTCGGCAGCTGCGCCTTCATCTCGCTGAACCCGCCGGCCTTGACGACGGCGATGGGGAGCAGGAGCAGCAGCACACCGATCGTCTTCACCACGAACTGGACCATGTCCGTCAGGGTGATCGACCACATGCCGCCGAGCGTCGAGTAGGCGACGACGATCGAGCCGCCGAGGACGATCGCGACGGTGCGGTTCATGTCGAAGAGGACGTCGAAGATCGTGGCGTACGCGATGGTCGACGTGACGGCGAGCATGAGGGTGTACGCCCACATGACGACACCGGAGATGACCCCGGCCCGGCCGCCGTAGCGCAGGTCCAGCATCTCGGAGACGGTGTAGACCTTCAGGCGGGCGATGCGGGCGGAGAAGAAGACGGAGAGGGCGAGGAGTCCGAGGCCGATGGTGAACACCATCCAGGCACCGGAGAGCCCGTACTGGTAGCCGAGCCCGACACCGCCGATGGTGGACGCGCCGCCGAGGACGATGGCGGCCATGGTGCCGGAGTACATCGTCGGGCCGAGCCGGCGGCCGGCGACCAGGAACTCGCTCTTGGACCTGGCGCGGCGCATGCCCCACCAGCCCATGGCCAGCATGCCGGCCAGATAGACGACGATGACGGTGTAGTCGACGGCCATGTAGGGCCTCCTTCGCGAACATCCCGGTGGCGTGTCGTGCAAGGGGGGGTGGGGACGGTCGGCAGCGGCTCGCGGGGACATCCGCCCGTACCCGCGGCTGCCGGTCTGGACCGACAGTAGGTGGCCGGAAAGTGACTGCGAAGTGTACGTTTCATCCATCCGAGACAGCTCGACTGTAGGAAACGTCCCATGCCCGAGCCCGCAGTCCCGCCCACCCCACCGGTTCCGCTCTCGGCGCTCCTGGCCCGTGCGGACCTGGGCCTGCGCCGGATCGCCGGCCCGACGGACGCGGACCCGCCGGTCCACTGGGCCCACACCTCGGAGATGGCCGACCCCTATCCGTATCTGCTGGGCGGCGAGCTGCTGCTCACGGCAGGGGTGCACATCCCTCAGGCGGCGGGTTCGGGGACGTACTTCGACGACTACGTGTCGAGAATCGTGGCGGCGGGCGGCGCGGCGCTCGGCTTCGGGCTCGCCCCCGTCCACGACACGGTGCCCCGTGCCCTGGTCGCGGCCTGCGACGCGTACGGCCTCCCGCTCCTGGAGGTGCCGCCCCGGACGACCTTCTCGGGTGTGGCCCGCGCGGTCTGGCAGCTGATGGCCCGGGCCCGCCACGCCGAACTGCGCCGTGTGACGGAGGCCCAGCAGAGCCTGGCCGCGGCGGCCTCCCGCCCTGATCCGGTACGGGCGGTGGTCCGGCAGCTGGCCCAGCGGACGGGGGGCTTGGCGGTGCTGTACGGGCCGGAGGGCACGGTGATCGGGGAGGCGGGGCGGGAGCCGGAGGAGGCGGTGAGCGGGTCGTTGTCCGCGCTCGCGTCGGTCGTGCGGCCCTCAGGTCCGGGGACGCCCACCTCCGCCACCGACACCGTCGCCGGCACCCACCTCGCCGCCTACGCCCTCGGCGCCGGCCGGGGCTTCGTCCTGGGAGTCGCCGCCCCGCACCGGGACCCCGGCGACCACACCATCGCCTCCGTCGCCGCCGTGCTCCTCTCCCTCCTCACCGGCGAACACCAGAGCGGCTCGGGAGCGGCCCGCTCGTCGGCGCTCGTACGGCTGCTGCTGGGCGCCGAGCCGCAGACGGTGGCCCCCCTCCTGGGCGCCGACCGCTGGCTCGTGGTCCACGGCCGCCCGGACGCCCAGCCCTGCGACCCCGTGGCCGCCTCGGCGCTGGGCGCGGCCCTCGGCTCCCCGCTGGTCGACCTCGCGCCGGACGTCGTGCGCGTCCTCGCCCCGGCGGACCGCGAACCGTCCCCGCAGCCCGGCTGGACCCTGGGCGTCAGTGCCCCCGCGGACGCTCCGGGCTGGCCGACGGCCGACACCCAGGCGGCCCGGGCCCTGGCCCGCGCCCTGGCCACCCGGACGCCCCTGTTCCGGCACGGCACCCACCGCCCGGCCCTCACCGACCTGCTCTCCCCCGACGAGGCCGAGTCCCACGCCCGCGCTCTCCTCGCGCCCCTCACCGCCCCCCTCACGGAGACCCTGCGCACCTGGCTCTCCCTGCACGGCAGTTGGGACCGCACGGCCGTCGCCCTGTCCGTCCACCGCAACACGGTCCGCGGGAGGATCGCCCGTTGCGCGGCGCTCCTCGGCACGGACCTGGACGACCCGGACGTACGTATGGAGTTGTGGTTCGCCCTGCGCCACGGCGAACGGTGACCCGCGCCGGGCGGTGGTCCGTACAGTGACCCGCGTCGCACGCGCCCCGGACGCGGGCGTTCCCGTAGTTGTCTGCCTCACAATGGGAGGCATGCCGATACCCGGGACACCCAGCCGCGCCGAGCTCGTCGACCACCTCGTCAGAACCCGTATCGCGGGCGACGTCGCGACGCCCCGCGAGAACAACCTCTCCCACTACCGCCAGCTGGCGAACGGCAACCGCCACTACTGGCTGGGCCTGGAACTCGGCGACCGCTGGACCGACGAGCAGGACGTGCTCGCGGTGATGGCGGAGCGCGTCGGCGTGAACGACGACGCGGAGCACCGCCACGGTCAGGACACCATCGACCCCGAGCTGACGGTGGCCGCCCTGGAGCGCATGGCGGCCCGGCTGCGCAAGGCGGCGGACGGACAGCAGCGGGTGCTGTTCGCGACGGGCCACCCGGGCGGCCTGCTCGACGTCCACCGCGCCACCGCCGCCGCGCTGCGCACGGCGGGCTGCGAGATCGTCGTCATCCCCGAGGGCCTCCAGACCGACGAGGGCTACGTCATGCAGTTCGCCGACGTGGCGGTCCTCGAACACGGCGCCACCCTCTGGCACACCCACTCCGGCGACCCGATGAAGGCCATCCTGACGGGCCTCGAACGCGCGGAGCGCCCGCTGCCGGACCTGGTCGTCGCCGACCACGGCTGGGCGGGCTACGCGGGGCAGCACGGGGTGGACTCCGTCGGATACGCGGACTGCAACGACCCGGCGCTGTTCCTCGCGGAGGCGGAGGGGACGGTGCAGGTGGTGGTGCCCCTGGACGACCACGTGGTCAGCCCGCGTCACTACGACCCGATGACGGCGTTCCTGCTGGCGGAGGCGGGACTGGTCTAGGCGGTGCCGCGCGACGTCGGCCGGGGGACCCGGACCACGCCCTCCTGGATCACCGAGACCGCCAGCTGTCCGTCCTGCGTGTAGATGCGGGCCTGGCCGAGGCCGCGCCCGCCGTGCGCCGACGGCGACTCCTGGTCGTACAGCAGCCACTCGTCCGCGCGGAACGGGCGGTGGAACCACATGGCGTGGTCCAGGGAGGCGCCGACCACGTCCCCGACGGCCCAGCCGCCCCGGCCGTGCGCGAGCAGGACGGAGTCGAGGAGGGTCATGTCGGAGACGTACGTGGCCAGGACGACGTGCAGGTGGGGGTCCCCCCAGACGGAGTCTGGGGGAGGGTCGTCGGCCAGCTTGCCGTTGGTGCGGAACCAGACCTGGGAGTGCGGTTCGCGGGGCTCGCCGAACCTGCCGTACGGCGGCTCGTCGACATAGCGCAGGTCGACCGCCTGGCGTGCCTCCAGGAAGCGTTCGACGACGTCCGGGTCGAGGTGGTCGTAGCCACGCAGCCGCTCCTCGGAGGTGGGGAGCGTCGCCGGGTCGGGCGCGGGCGGCATGGGGATCTGGTGGTCCATGCCCTCCTCGTACACCTGGAACGAGGCCGACAGGGCGAAGATCGGCTTGCCGTGCTGGACCGCGACCACCCGCCGGGTGGTGAAGGAGCGGCCGTCGCTCATGCGCTCGACGTTGTAGACGATGGGCGTGCCGGGGTCGCCCATGCGCAGGAAGTACGCGTGCAGGGAGTGGGCGTGCCGGTCCTCGGCGACCGTACGCCCGGCCGCGACCAGCGCCTGGGCCGCGACCTGGCCGCCGAAGACACGCGGCACGACGGCGGAGCGGGACTGGCCGCGGAAGATGTTCTCCTCGATCTGCTCCAGGTCGAGCAGATCGAGGAGACCCTGTAGTGCCTGGTTCATGGCACCTTTTCTACTGGCGGGGAGTTTCCGGAGCCCTACAGGCCCATGTCCTTGGCGATGATCGACTTCATGATCTCGCTGGTGCCGCCGTAGATGCGGTTGACGCGGTTGTCCGCGTACAGACGGGCGATCGGGTACTCGTTCATGAAGCCGTAGCCGCCGTGCAGCTGGAGGCAGCGGTCGATCACGCGGTGCGCGACCTCGGTGGCGAACAGCTTGGCGCTGGCGGCCTCGGCGGGGGTCAGCTCGCCCGCGTCCAGGGCCTCCAGTGCGCGGTCCACGACGGCCTCGGCGGCGTCGACCTCGGCCTGGCAGGCGGCCAGTTCGAACTTGGTGTTCTGGAAGGAGGCGACGGACTTGCCGAAGACGGTGCGGTCCTGGACGTACTCCTTGGCGAACCGGACGGCGGCCTTGGCCTGCGCGTAGGCGCCGAAGGCGATGCCCCAGCGCTCGGAGGCGAGGTTGTGGCCGAGGTAGTAGAAGCCCTTGTTCTCCTCGCCGAGGAGGTCCTCGACGGGGACCTTCACATCGACGAACGCCAGCTCGGCGGTGTCGGAGGTCTTCAGGCCGAGCTTGTCGAGCTTGCGGCCGACGGAGTAGCCCTCGGACCTGGTGTCCACGGCGAACAGGGAGATGCCGTGGCGGCGGTCCTCGGCGCTGGGCGCGTCGGTGCGGGCGCAGACGATCACGCGGTCGGCGTGCACGCCGCCCGTGATGAAGGTCTTGGAGCCGTTGAGGACGTAGTGCGTGCCGTCCTCGGAGAGCTTGGCGGTGGTCTTCATGCCCGCGAGGTCGGAGCCGGTGCCCGGCTCGGTCATCGCCAGCGCCCACATCTCCTCACCGGAGACGAACTTCGGCAGGAACCGCTTCTTCTGCTCGTCGCTGGCGAGCATCTTGATGTACGGCAGACCGAGCAGCACGTGCACGCCGGAGCCGCCGAACTGCACACCCGCGCGGGCGGTCTCCTCGTACATCACCGCCTCGAACTTGTACGAGTCGATGCCGGCGCCGCCGTACTCCTCGTCGACGCGGATGCCGAAGACGCCGAGCTCGGCGAGCTTGTAGTAGAAGTCGCGGGGCGCCTGGCCCGCCGCGAACCACTCGTCGTAGACCGGGACGACCTCGGCCTCGATGAAGGCGCGGATGGTCTCCCGGAACGCCTCGTGATCCTCGTTGAACACCGTACGGCGCACGCCGCCCACCTCCACCGGTACATGTCTAAGCGCTTGCTCACTCAACCGTACCGGCGAGTATCCACAGGCGTCCAGGGGTCGAGGTCCGTAACGCTCGTCACGCTCGCCCCACTCAGAGCCGCGCCTTCTCCTCGCCCCGTCGGACCGGACGCCGCCGCGCCCCACGCCCCGCGCGGAGGATCCGTACGCCCACGAAGGCCAGGGCCGCCACGGCCACCGCCGCGAGGATCACCTTGGAGTAGAGGCCCACCAGGTCGGTGACCTCGTGCCAGCGCGCGCCCAGCGCGTAGCCGGCGGCGATGAAGGCGGTGTTCCAGATGAGGCTGCCCGCCGCGGTGAGGGCGAGGAAGACGGGGAGCCGCATGCGTTCCACACCGGCCGGTATCGAGATCAGGCTGCGGAAGATGGGCACGAAGCGGCCGAAGAACACGGCCTTGGTGCCGTGCCGGACGAACCACGCCTCGGTCCGCTCCACGTCCGCGACCTTCACCAGCGGCAGCCGCGCGGCCGCCGCGATCAGCCGGTCCCGGCCGAAGAGCGCGCCGAGGAGGTACAGCGCCAGGGCGCCGGCCACCGAGCCCGCGGTCGTCCAGGCGACGGCCTCGACCACGTCCATCCGGCCCTGGCTCGCCGTGAACCCCGCCAGCGGCAGGATCACCTCGCTCGGCAGCGGCGGGAAGAGGTTCTCCAGGGCGATGGCCAGTCCGGCGCCGGGGCCGCCCAGCTTCTCCATGAGGTCGGCGGCCCAGCCGGCGACTCCGCCGACGGGTGCGTCGGCCGTTGCAGCGATGATCACGCCGCTACTTTACTAAGTCTTGACCTAAAGACGGCATGAGTACAGGGGCCCCGGACGGCTCACGCCGCCCCGAACGCCCCCCGTGCCATCCGGTGCAGCAGCTCCGCCGTGACCCCCCGCCCCGGCAGCGACCCCGGCCGCCCCAGATGCGGGGTCGAGTTGAGCAGGCCGAACACCGAGTGCACCGCCGAGCGGGCCGTCGGCTCCGTCAGGTCCGGATACACCGTGCGCACCACCTCCACCCACAGCTCGACGTACTGCCGCTGGAGCTGCCGTACGAGCTTGCGGTCGCTGTCGCGCAGGCGGTCCAGCTCGCGGTCGTGCAGGGTGATGAGCGGGCGGTCGTCGAGGGCGAAGTCGATATGGCCCTCGATGAGGGAGTCGAGGACCGCCTCGGGCGGCACGCCGTCGGCCTCCGCGAGGCGCCGCTTCGCACCCGTCAGGAGCTGGCCGCTGATGCCGACCAGGAGCTCGGCGAGCATCGCGTCCTTGCCGGCGAAGTGCCGGTAGAGGCCGGGGCCGCTGATGCCCACGGCGGCGCCTATCTCGTCCACGCCGACGCCGTGGAAACCACGCTCGGCGAACAGCCGCGCGGCCTCCTTGAGGATCTGCTCGCGGCGGGTGGGGGCGTCGGTTCTGGTGGCCATGGAAGCAATTCTAGACAGGGAGGTTAGCGGTCGTTAACCTGAAGGAAATGCGTTAACGCTCATTAACTGGTCGACCACTGGTGAGGGGACCGCGGGATGCACGAGGCACCGGAGCTTGTGAGCGCGGCAGATCCCGCGTCTCAGGCCTGGCGGGCCAACGAGGAGGCCCATCGGGCACTGGTGGGCGAGCTGCGTGGCAAGCTCGCCGCCGCCCGGCTGGGAGGCGGTGAGAAGGCACGCGCCCGGCACACCGCGCGCGGGAAGCTGCTGCCGCGCGACCGCGTCGACACCGTCCTCGACCCCGGCTCCCCCTTCCTGGAGCTCGCTCCCCTGGCGGCCGACGGTATGTACGACGGGCAGGCCCCGGCCGCCGGCGTCATCGCCGGGATCGGGCGGGTCAGCGGCCGCGAGTGCGTGATCGTCGCCAACGACGCCACGGTCAAGGGCGGGACGTACTACCCGATGACCGTGAAGAAGCACCTGCGCGCGCAGGAGGTGGCCCTGGAGAACCGCCTGCCGTGCCTCTACCTGGTCGACTCCGGCGGCGCCTTCCTGCCCATGCAGGACGAGGTGTTCCCGGACCGGGAGCACTTCGGGCGGATCTTCTACAACCAGGCCCGGATGTCGGGCGCCGGGATCCCGCAGATCGCCGCCGTGCTGGGCTCGTGCACGGCCGGCGGCGCCTACGTCCCCGCCATGAGCGACGAGGCCGTCATCGTCCGGAACCAGGGCACGATCTTCCTCGGCGGCCCCCCGCTGGTGAAGGCCGCCACCGGTGAGGTCGTGACGGCCGAGGAACTCGGCGGCGGCGAGGTCCACTCCCGGGTGTCCGGCGTGACCGACCACCTCGCGGAGGACGACGCGCACGCGCTGCGGATCGTGCGGAACATCGTCGCCACCCTCCCCGCGCGCGGGAAGCTCCCCTGGGAGGTCACCCCCGCCACCGAACCGAAGGTCGACCCCTACGGCCTCTACGGCGCGGTCCCGGTCGACTCCCGCACCCCCTACGACGTGCGCGAGGTCATCGCGCGCGTGGTCGACGGCTCCCGTTTCGCGGAGTTCAAGGCCGAGTTCGGCCAGACCCTCGTCACCGGCTTCGCCCGCATCCACGGCCACCCGGTCGGCATCGTCGCCAACAACGGCATCCTGTTCTCCGAGTCCGCCCAGAAGGGCGCCCACTTCATCGAGCTGTGCGACCAGCGCGGAATCCCGCTGCTCTTCCTCCAGAACATCTCCGGCTTCATGGTCGGCAAGGACTACGAGGCGGGCGGCATCGCCAAGCACGGCGCCAAGATGGTCACGGCGGTGGCCTGCACACGCGTGCCGAAGCTGACAGTCGTCGTCGGCGGCTCGTACGGCGCCGGGAACTACTCCATGTGCGGTCGCGCGTACTCGCCCCGCTTCCTGTGGATGTGGCCGGGCGCCAAGATCTCCGTCATGGGCGGCGAACAGGCCGCCTCCGTCCTCGCGACCGTCAAGCGGGACCAGTTGGAGGCGCGCGGCGAGCCCTGGCCGGCGGACGACGAGGAGTCCTTCAAGGCACCGATCCGGGAGCAGTACGAGCGCCAGGGCAGCGCCTACTACGCGACGGCGCGCCTCTGGGACGACGGTGTGATCGACCCGCTGGAGACCCGTCAGGTGCTGGGCCTGGCCCTGACCGCCTGTGCCAACGCGCCCCTGGGTGAGCCCCAGTTCGGCGTCTTCCGGATGTGAGGGGGACTGTGACGATGACGCAGACCATGTTCGACACGGTCCTCGTGGCCAACCGGGGCGAGATCGCCGTCCGTGTGATCCGTACGCTGCGCGCGCTGGGCGTGCGCTCGGTGGCCGTCTTCTCCGACGCGGACGCCGACGCGCGGCACGTCCGGGAGGCGGACACGGCGGTACGGATCGGTCCGGCGCCCGCGTCCGAGAGCTATCTGTCCATGGAGCGGATCCTGGAGGCGGCCGCGCGTACGGGCGCGCAGGCCGTGCACCCCGGATACGGCTTCCTCGCGGAGAACGCGGCCTTCGCGCGCGCGTGCGCCGACGCGGGGCTGGTGTTCATCGGGCCTCCCGCCGACGCCATCTCGCTCATGGGCGACAAGATCCGCGCCAAGGAGACGGTGAAGGCGGCCGGCGTGCCGGTCGTACCCGGCGGCCGGGATCCCGACCTGGCCGACGCCGCCCGTGACTTGGGCGCACCGGTGCTGCTGAAGCCCTCGGCGGGCGGGGGCGGCAAGGGCATGCGTCTGGTGCGGGACCTGTCCGTGCTCGAGGAGGAGATCGCCGCCGCCCGTCGCGAGGCCCGCGCGTCCTTCGGCGACGACACGCTCCTCGTCGAGCGATGGGTCGACCGGCCCCGGCACATCGAGATCCAGGTGCTGGCCGACGGCCACGGCAATGTGGTGCACCTCGGCGAGCGCGAGTGCTCGTTGCAGCGCCGGCACCAGAAGATCATCGAGGAGGCGCCGTCCGTCCTGCTGGACGAGAGCACGCGCGCGTCGATGGGCGAGGCGGCCGTGCAGGCGGCCCGCTCCTGCGGCTACCGGGGAGCGGGCACGGTGGAGTTCATCGTGCCCGGCAGCGACCCTTCCTCCTACTACTTCATGGAGATGAACACCCGCCTCCAGGTGGAACACCCCGTCACGGAGCTGGTCACCGGCCTGGATCTGGTCGAGTGGCAGCTGCGGGTGGCGGCGGGCGAGCGGCTGGACTTCGGGCAGGACGACGTACGGCTCACCGGTCACGCCGTCGAGGCCCGCATCTGCGCGGAAGACCCCGCGCGCGGGTTCCTCCCCTCCGGCGGCACGGTCCTCAAGCTCCACGAACCCCAGGGCGACGGCATCCGCACCGACTCCGGGCTCAGCGAGGGCACCGAGGTCGGCAGCCTGTACGACCCGATGCTGTCCAAGGTGATCGCCTACGGCCCCGACCGCGCCACCGCGCTCCGCAGGCTCCGGGCGGCCCTCGCGGAGACGGTCACGCTGGGCGTGCAGACGAACGCCGGGTTCCTGCGGCGGCTGCTCGCGCATCCGGCGGTCGTCGCGGGCGAGTTGGACACCGGGCTGGTCGAGCGCGTGGTGGACGACCTGGTCCCCACCGACGTCCCGGAGGAGGTGTACGAGGCGGCGGCGGCCGTGCGTCTGGACGCGCTGCGGCCTCGTGGCGAGGGATGGACCGATCCGTTCTCCGTGCCGAGCGGATGGCGGCTCGGCGGCGAGTCCAGGCCGGTCGGCTTCCACCTGCGCATCACCGACCCCGTGGAGTACGCCCCGCGCGGCAGCCACACCGTCACGGACGAGAAGGTGGCCGTCACCCTCGACGGCGTACGCCACACCTTCCACCGCGCCGCCCTGCCGGACGGCACCTGGCTGGGCCGCGACGGCGACGCCTGGCATGTGCGGGACCACGACCCGGTCGCCGCGTCCCTCACCGGCGCCGCGCACGCCGGCGCCGACTCGCTCACCGCGCCCATGCCGGGGACGGTGACCGTGGTGAAGGTCGCCGTCGGGGACGAAGTGGCCGCCGGGCAGAGCCTGCTGGTCGTCGAGGCGATGAAGATGGAGCACGTCATCTCCGCCCCGCACGCCGGCACGGTCGCCGAACTGGACGTCACGCCGGGCACGACGGTCGCCATGGACCAGGTCCTGGCGGTCATCGCACCTCATGAGGAGGCGGAGCAATGACAGTCGAGGGTCTCCCGATGGCCGTACCGGCAGCGGGTCTGCCCGCCCGCGTCCGGATCCACGAGGTCGGCGCACGCGACGGTCTGCAGAACGAGTCGGCGACGGTGCCCACCGAGACCAAGGCGGAGTTCGTCCGCCGCCTCGCCGACGCGGGGCTGACGACGATCGAGGCCACCAGCTTCGTCCACCCCAGGTGGGTACCCCAGCTCGCGGACGCCGAGCGGCTGTTCCCGCTCGTCGCCGGCCTGCCGGTGGACCTGCCGGTCCTCGTGCCGAACGAACGCGGCCTGGACCGGGCCCTGTCGCTGCACGCGACCCGGGTCGCCGTCTTCGCCAGCGTCACCGAGTCCTTCGCCAAGGCCAACCTCAACCGCACGGTGAACGAGGCGCTGGCCATGTTCGAGCCGGTGGTGGCGAAGGCGAAGGCGGCGGACCTCCACGTCCGCGGCTATCTCTCGATGTGCTTCGGCGACCCGTGGGAGGGGGCCGTCCCGGTTCCCCAGGTCGTCCGGGTCTGCCGGGCACTGGTCGACATGGGCTGCGACGAGCTGAGCCTCGGCGACACCATCGGGGTCGCGACCCCGGGGCACGTGACAGCGCTGCTGGCGGCGCTGCGGGAAGCCGGCATCCCAGCGGCAGCTGTGGGCGTCCACTTCCACGACACCTACGGCCAGGCACTGGCCAACACCTACGCCGCCCTCCAGCACGGCGTCACCACGGTCGACGCCTCCGCCGGCGGCCTCGGCGGCTGCCCGTACGCCAAGTCCGCCACCGGCAACCTCGCCACCGAAGACCTCGTGTGGATGCTTCAGGGCCTCGGCATCGACACCGGGGTCGCCCTGGACCGTCTCGTCGCCACGAGCGCGTGGATGGCCGAACAACTGGGCCGACCCAGCCCGTCCCGCACCGTCCGAGCCCTCTCCCACAAGGAGCAGTGAACAGCCATGGACCACCGTCTCTCCCCCGAGCTGGAGGAACTCCGCCGTACGGTGGCGGAGTTCGCCCACGACGTCGTGGCGCCGAAGATCGGCGACCTCTACGAGCGTCATGAGTTCCCGTACGAGATCGTGCGGGAGATGGGCCGCATGGGGCTGTTCGGTCTGCCGTTCCCGGAGGAGCACGGCGGCATGGGCGGCGACTATCTCGCGCTGGGCATCGCGCTGGAGGAGCTGGCCCGCGTGGACTCCTCGGTGGCCATCACCCTCGAAGCGGGCGTCTCGCTCGGCGCGATGCCGGTCCATCTCTTCGGCACCGAGGAGCAGAAGCGGGAGTGGCTCCCGCGTCTGTGCTCCGGTGAGATCCTCGGCGCCTTCGGGCTGACCGAGCCCGACGGCGGCTCGGACGCGGGCGCGACGCGGACGACGGCCCGGCTCGACCCGGAGACCGGCGAGTGGGTGATCAACGGCACCAAGTGCTTCATCACCAACTCCGGCACGGACATCACGGGTCTGGTGACGGTGACCGCGGTGACGGGCCGGGAACCGGACGGCAGGCCGCTCATCTCATCGATCATCGTCCCGTCCGGCACCCCCGGCTTCACGGTCGCGGCCCCGTACTCCAAGGTCGGCTGGAACGCATCCGACACCCGTGAGCTGTCCTTCGCGGACGTCCGGGTCCCGGCGGCCAACCTCCTGGGCGAGGAGGGCCGTGGCTACGCCCAGTTCCTGCGCATCCTGGACGAGGGCCGGATCGCCATCGCGGCGCTGGCCACGGGCCTGGCGCAGGGCTGTGTGGACGAGTCGGTGAAGTACGCCAAGGAACGCCACGCGTTCGGCCGGCCCATCGGCGCCAACCAGGCCATCCAGTTCAAGATCGCCGACATGGAGATGAAGGCCCACACGGCACGCCTGGCGTGGCGCGACGCCGCCTCCCGTCTGGTCGCGGGAGAGCCCTTCAAGAAGGAGGCGGCCCTGGCGAAGCTCTACTCGTCCACGGTCGCCGTCGACAACGCCCGCGACGCCACCCAGGTCCACGGCGGCTACGGCTTCATGAACGAGTACCCGGTGGCCCGGATGTGGCGGGACTCCAAGATCCTGGAGATCGGCGAGGGCACGAGCGAGGTGCAACGGATGCTGATCGCGCGGGAGCTGGGGCTGGTGGGCTGATCCCGGCTCGGGGACCCCACGAAGCGAGCGAGGCCCAACGCCCCTTGATTACAAGGGAGTTGGGCCTTGTGGGCCGGTCACACATCCCGCACAACCCACGCACAGCTTCGATCACAAGGCCCCCACCCCTGGACATCAGCTCAGGTTAGGCTAACCTACCTTCGAATTGTCCGGCGCGTGATCCGCCCTGTTCGAAAGCAGCGTAGCCATGTCCAACGCCAGAGCCACCCACCTCACCCGCCGCGGCATCCTCGCCGCGGGCGGCGCCCTCGGCCTCGGTGCCGTGCTCGCAGCATGCGGTGACGACGACGCGAAAAGCGGTGGTTCCGGCGAGGCCACGACCGCTGCCAAGTCCGGCCCCTGGACGTTCAAGGACGACCGCGGCACCACCGTGAAGCTCGACAAGGTGCCCACGAAGATCGTCGCCTTCGTCGGTGTCGCGGCCGCTCTGTACGACTACGGCATCGAGATCAACGGCGTCTTCGGCCCGACCACGACCGAGGGCGGCAAGGCCGACGTCCAGGCCGGCGACATGGACGTCAGCAAGCTGACCGTCTTCGGCAACGTCTGGGACCAGTTCAACGTCGAGAAGTACGCCGCGTTCGCCCCCGAGGTCCTCATCTCCACGACCTTCGACAGCGCCGGCACCCTCTGGTACGTCCCCGAGGCGTCCAAGGACAAGATCGCCAAGCTCGCCCCGAGCGCCGCGATCTCCGTCTACGACCGCCAGCTGACCCAGCCGCTGGAGCGGATGTGGGAGCTGGCCGAGTCCCTCGGCGCGGACCTGAAGGCCGACAAGGCCGTCCAGGCCAAGAAGGACTTCGAGGCCGCCGCGGAGCGGCTGCGCAAGGCCGCGAAGGCGCGTCCCGAGATCAAGGTGATGGCCGGTTCCGCCAGCCAGGACATCTTCTACGTCTCCGGCACGAACCTCTCCATCGACCTGGAGTACTTCAAGGCCCTCGGCGTGAACTTCGTCGAGCCGCCGGAGAGCGCCAAGAAGGAGGGTGGCGGCTGGTTCGAGTCGCTGAGCTGGGAGAACGTCGACAAGTACCCGGCCGACATCATCATGATGGACGACCGCTCCTCGACGATCCAGCCCGCTGACATCACCGAGGCGACCTGGAAGAAGCTTCCCGCGGTGAAGGCCGGGCAGGTCATCGGGCGTTCGCCCGAGCCGATTCTGTCGTACGACAAGTGCACGCCGCTGCTGACCAGCCTTGCCGAGGCCATCGAGAAGGCCAAGAAGGTCGCGTAGGCGCTCCGCCGGGAGAGCCGGTCAGCGCCGTAGGTCCACCGCACCGTGGTGAACTGCGCGTCCGCCGTGGCTGGTCGCGCAGTTCCCCGCGCCCCTTCGGGGCGCGTTGCCTCAGGAGCACATATGACTACCGCCGTTGCCGCCCCGTTCCGTTTCTTTTCCCTCCAGGTCGTACGGACGCGGCGGCTCGCGCCGTCTCTGGTCCGGGTCACCTTCGGCGGGGACGATCTGGAGTACTTCTTCTCCGACGGGCGCGATCAGTCCCTGTCGCTGTTCCTGCCGCACCCGGGCCAGACGGAACCGCAGGTTCCCCTCGAACTCGGTGACGGGTGGTGGCAGGGCTGGCGTGAACTCCCGGACGACGTGCGGGCCGTGATGCGGTCCTACACGCTGCGCGCCCTGCGCCGACACCCCGACGAGATCGACATCGACTTCGTCCTGCACACCCCGGCCGGCCCCGCCTCCCACTGGGCCTCCCGCGCCTCGGCCGGTGACCGGGTCCTGCTGCTCGGGCCGGCCGTCGCCGACAACCGGGCGATCCGGTTCCGGCCCGCGCAGGACACCGACCTCGTGGTGATCTGGGGCGACGAGACGGCCGTACCCGCCGTCTCCGCCATCCTCGAAGCCCTGCCGGCCGGCACCCGTGCCCGGGTGTGGCTGGAGGTGCACGACGCCGGGGACATCCAGGACCTGGTGACCGGGGCCGACGCCGAGATCACCTGGCTCGTCCGGGAGGGGACGCGCGCCGAGGGGTCCCCCATGGCCCTCGACGCCATCCGCTCCGCCGAACTGCCCGCCGCCGAGCGGCCGTACGTGTGGATCGCGGGCGAGTCCGGGTGCGTGAAGACACTGCGCCGGCACTTCGTCCAGGAGCGCGGGGTGGACCGGCGCCGGGTCACCTTCGTGGGGTACTGGAGGCAGGGGATGAGCGAGGAGCAGCTGCGCGAGCAGGCGTAACCGCCCCTGAAAGCAAGGCGATCGGGCGGCCACCGGACGTAAGTGATCGCAGTCACCCTTGGTGCCGCCCTGATTCAAAGGAACTTAGGTTAGGCTAACCTAAGTTGCACGCCACCTCGCATGCCACCCCGCACTTCACGGCCCGTCCCCACCGGAGGACCTCCCCATGCGCTCGCACCTGCTCAATGACACGACCGCGGAGCGGTACCGCAGCTCCGTGACCGAAGGTATAGAGCGGGTGGCAGCCAAACTCGCCGCCACCGACCGTCCGTTCACCGGCGTCACGGTCGACGCCCTCGCCCCCGCCATCGACGCCATCGACCTCGACAAGCCGCTGCTCGACACCGCCGCGGTCCTCGACGAGCTGGAGGACGTCTACCTCCGGGACGCGATCTACTTCCACCACCCGCGCTACCTCGCCCACCTCAACTGCCCGGTCGTCATCCCGGCCGTGCTCGGCGAGGCGATCCTCTCCGCCGTCAACTCCTCCCTGGACACCTGGGACCAGTCGGCAGGCGGCACCCTGATCGAGCGCAAGCTCATCGACTGGACGACGGCCCGCATCGGGCTCGGCGAGAACGCCGACGGTGTCTTCACCTCGGGCGGCACGCAGTCCAACCTCCAGGCGCTGCTGCTGGCGCGCGAGGAGGCCAAGACCGACTCGTTCGCGAAACTGCGGATCTTCGCCTCCGAGGTCAGCCACTTCAGCGTGAAGAAGTCCGCGAAACTGCTGGGACTGGGCCAGGACGCCGTGGTCTCCATCCCCGTCGACCACGACAAGCGCATGCAGACGGTCGCGCTCGCCCATGAGCTGGAGCGCTGCAGGAAGGACGGCCTCGTCCCCATGGCCGTCGTCGCGACGGCCGGCACCACCGACTTCGGCTCCATCGACCCGCTGCCCGAGGTCGCCGAGCTGTGCGAGCAGTTCGACACCTGGATGCACGTCGACGCCGCCTACGGCTGCGGTCTGCTCGCCTCCGTGAAGTACCGGGGCCGCATCGACGGCATCGAGCGCGCCGACTCGGTCACCGTCGACTACCACAAGTCCTTCTTCCAGCCGGTGAGTTCCTCCGCCGTACTGGTCCGTGACGCCTCGACCCTGCGCCACGCCACCTACCACGCGGAGTACCTCAACCCGAAGCGCATGGTCACCGAGCGCATCCCCAACCAGGTCGACAAGTCCCTCCAGACCACCCGCCGGTTCGACGCCCTCAAGCTGTGGATGACCCTGCGCGTGATGGGCGCCGACGGCATCGGGCAGCTCTTCGACGAGGTCTGCGACCTGGCGGTGGAGGGCTGGCAGCTGCTGGCCGCCGACCCGCGCTACGACGTCGTGGTCGAGCCGACCCTCTCCACCCTGGTCTTCCGCTACATTCCGGCGGCCGTCACCGACCCCGCCGAGATCGACCGCGCCAACCTCTACGCCCGCAAGGCCCTGTTCGCCTCCGGCGACGCGGTCGTCGCGGGCACCAAGGTGAGCGGCCGCCACTACCTGAAGTTCACCCTGCTCAACCCCGAGACGACGACCGAAGACATCGCGGCCGTCCTCGACCTGATAGCCGGCCACGCCGAGCAGTACCTGGGAGAGTCCCTTGACCGCGCGTCCTGAAAACCCGACCAGAACCCATGACTTCGTGGGGATCGGGCTAGGCCCGTTCAACCTCGGACTCGCCTGCCTGACCGAGCCGATCGACGAGCTCGACGGGGTCTTCCTGGAGTCGAAGCCCGACTTCGAGTGGCACGCGGGCATGTTCCTGGACGGCGCCCACCTCCAGACCCCGTTCATGTCGGACCTGGTCACCCTGGCCGACCCGACGTCGCCGTACTCCTTCCTGAACTACCTGAAGGAGAAGGGCCGGCTCTACTCGTTCTACATCCGCGAGAACTTCTACCCGCTGCGGGTCGAGTACGACGACTACTGCCGCTGGGCCGCGAACAAGCTGAGCAGCATCCGCTTCAGCACGACGGTCACCGAGGTGACGTACGACGAGGGGGCCGAGCTGTACGTCGTGCGGACGGCCGCCGGTGACACCTACCGCGCCCGCCACCTCGTCCTCGGCACGGGCACCCCGCCCTACATACCCGAGGCGTGCCAGGGCCTGGGCGGCGACTTCATCCACAACTCCCGCTATGTGCAGAACAAGGCGGAGCTCCAGAAGAAGGACTCCATCACCCTGGTCGGCTCCGGGCAGTCCGCGGCGGAGATCTACTACGACCTGCTCAGCGAGATCGACGTCCACGGCTACCGGCTGAACTGGGTGACCCGCTCCCCGCGCTTCTTCCCGCTGGAGTACACCAAGCTCACGCTGGAGATGACGTCGCCGGAGTACATCGACTACTTCCGCGAGCTGCCGGAGGCGACCCGCTACCGCCTCACCGCCCAGCAGAAGGGCCTGTTCAAGGGCATCGACGGCGATCTGATCAACGAGATCTTCGACCTGCTCTACCAGAAGAACCTCGGCGGCCCCGTCCCCACCCGGCTGCTCACCAACTCCTCGCTCAGCGGCGTGGCGTACGAGAACGGCACGTACACGGTGTCCTTCCGCCAGGAGGAGCAGGGGAAGGACTTCACGCTCGACTCGCAGGGCCTGGTCCTGGCCACCGGCTACCGGTACGCCGAGCCGGAGTTCCTGCGGCCCGTGCGTGACCGCCTGGTCTACGACTCCCGGGGCAGCTTCGACGTCGCCCGCAACTACGCCGTCGACGTCACCGGCCGCGGGATCTTCCTGCAGAACGCCGGCGTCCACACGCACAGCATCACCAGCCCCGACCTGGGGATGGGCCCGTACCGGAACGCGTACATCATCCGCGAGCTGCTCGGCACCGAGTACTACCCGGTCGAGAAGACGATCGCGTTCCAGGAGTTCTCGGTATGACATTCACGTTCCGCCCGCTGGACCCCCTGAAGGACGCCGAGCTCCTGCACGCCTGGGTCACCCACCCCAAGGCCGCCTTCTGGATGATGCAGGACGCGAGCCTGGTGGACGTCGAGCGCGCCTACATGGAGATCGCGGCCGACGAGCACCACCACGCGCTGCTCGGCCTCGACGAGAACGGCGTCCCCGCCTTCCTGATGGAGAAGTACGACCCCGCCCACCGGGAACTGGTCGGCCTGTACGAGCCGCAGCCGGGCGACATCGGCATGCACTTCCTCACGCCGCCCACCGACCGGCCCGTCCGCGGCTTCACCCGGTCCGTCATCACCGCCGTCATGGCGCACCTCTTCGAGGACCCGGCGGTACGACGCGTGGTCGTGGAGCCGGACGTCTCGAACAAGGCCGTCCACGCCCTGAACGAAGCCGTGGGCTTCGTGCCCGAGCGCGAGATCCAGAAGC
Source organism: Streptomyces sp. NPDC057623 (assembly GCF_042800355.1). Taxonomy (NCBI): domain Bacteria; kingdom Bacillati; phylum Actinomycetota; class Actinomycetes; order Kitasatosporales; family Streptomycetaceae; genus Streptomyces; species Streptomyces sp. NPDC057623. The sequence goes on along the minus strand of NZ_JBHVGZ010000003.1, from coordinate 153,379 downwards.
CGGAGAAGAAGGCGCTGCTCAGCTTCTGCACGCGCGAACGCTTCATTGACAGGCACAGCCTGGCCGCCCGAGGAGTAGCCGTATGACCTTGTCCGACGCCGTAGCGCATCTGTCCCCCCACCGCTGGGCGCGGGCCAACCGCCTCCTGATCCGCAAGGCACTCGCCGAGTTCTCCCACGAGCGCCTCATCACGCCGGAGAGCGCCGCCGACGGCACGTACGTCGTGCGCAGCGACGACGGCCTGACCCGCTACACCTTCACGGCCACGGTGCACGCCCTCGACCACTGGCAGGTCGACGCGGACTCGATCACCCGTCACCGGGACGGGGCCGAACGCCCGCTCGCCGCCCTGGACTTCTTCATCGAGCTCCAGAAGTCCCTGGGCCTGAGCGACGAGGTACTGCCGGTCTACCTGGAGGAGATCTCCTCCACCCTCTCCGGCACCTGCTACAAGCTCACCAAGCCGCAGGTCCCGGTCGCCGAGCTGGCGAAGGCCGGCTTCCAGGCCATCGAGACCGGCATGACCGAGGGCCACCCCTGCTTCGTCGCCAACAACGGGCGGCTCGGCTTCGGCATCCACGAGTACCTGTCGTACGCCCCCGAGACGGCGAGCCCGGTCCGGCTCGTCTGGCTGGCGGCCCACCACTCGCGCGCCGCGTTCACGGCCGGGGTCGGCATCGAGTACGAGTCCTTCGTACGGCAGGAGCTGGGCGAGGAGACCGTCGAGCGCTTCCACGGCGTCCTGCGCGACCAGGACCTGGACCCCGCCGACTACCTGTTCATCCCCGTCCACCCCTGGCAGTGGTGGAACAAGCTCACCGTCACCTTCGCCGCCGAGGTCGCCCAGAAGCACCTGGTGTGCCTGGGTGAGGGCGACGACGAGTACCTGGCCCAGCAGTCCATCCGGACCTTCTTCAACAGCTCCAGCCCCGAGAAGCACTACGTGAAGACGGCACTGTCCGTCCTCAACATGGGCTTCATGCGCGGCCTTTCGGCGGCGTACATGGAGGCGACCCCGGCCATCAACGACTGGCTGGCCCAGCTCATCGCCGGCGACCCGATCCTGAAGTCCACCGGCCTGTCGATCATCCGCGAGCGCGCCGCCGTCGGCTACCGGCACCTGGAGTACGAGGCGGCGACGGACCGCTACTCGCCGTACCGCAAGATGCTGGCCGCGCTGTGGCGGGAGAGCCCGGTGTCGTCCCTGAAGGACGGCGAGTCGCTCGCCACCATGGCCTCCCTCGTCCACGTCGACCACGAGGGCGCGTCCTTCGCGGGCGCGCTGATCGAGCAGTCGGGCCTGACCCCCACGGAGTGGCTGCGCCGCTACCTGCGGGCCTACTTCACCCCGCTGCTCCACAGCTTCTACGCCTACGACCTGGTGTTCATGCCGCACGGCGAGAACGTCATCCTCGTCCTGAAGGACGGGGTCGTGGAGCGCGCGATCTACAAGGACATCGCCGAGGAGATCGCCGTCATGGACCCGGACGCGGTGCTGCCGCCGACGGTCGAGCGGCTCCGCGTGGAGGTCCCGGAGGACAAGAAGCTCCTGTCCGTCTTCACGGACGTCTTCGACTGCTTCTTCCGCTTCCTCGCCGCGAACCTCGCCGCCGAGGGAATTCTGGAGGAGGACGACTTCTGGCGCACGGTCGCCGAGATCACCCGGGACTACCAGCACTCGGTGCCCGAACTCGCCGACAAGTTCAAGCAGTACGACATGTTCGCCCCCGAGTTCGCCCTGTCCTGCCTCAACCGCCTCCAGCTGCGCAACAACAAGCAGATGGTCGACCTCGCGGACCCGGCGGGCGCCCTCCAGCTGGTCGGCAACCTGAAGAACCCCATCGCGGGGCTGTAGTCCACGGCCCTACACAGACAGGCGGGCACCCCGGGGTACGGTCCCCCGGGGTGCCCGTCTACGTCCAGGGCGGGGAACTGCGCGACCAGCCCCCACCGGCCCGCAGACGAATCACCACGGAACCTGAGGCGACCGGTAGTAATCAATCCCCAGCGCCTCCCACCGAGCTCCCTGCGCAGCCAGCCGAACCTTGTACCCCTCCCAGTCATGCGTGGCAGCCGGCGACCACCCCAGCTCGGCCACCCCCGCCAGCCTCGGGAACGCCATGTACTCGAGGTCGGCCGACTTGCTGAGCGTCTCCGTCCACATCGGCGCCTCGACACCCCGGATCGCCGAGGCCGGCGCCCCCGGCAGATAGCTTCCCGGATCCCAGTCGTACGACCGCTTCACCTCCACGAGCCCGGCCCAGTCCAGCCCCAACGGCGTATCGGCGGTGTACTTCATGTCGAGGTAGATCCGGTCGGCCGGCGACAGGATGATCCCGGTCCCGTTCCGCGCGGCGGCGGCGACCTGCTCCTTCTCCTGCGCACTGGTGTCGTCGAGCCCCCAGTACTGCGCGAGCGCCCCCTTCACGGGAGTCGCCCCTGTCAGCTGGTGCCAACCCACCACCGTCTTGCCGTACTTGGCGACGAGGGGCTGCACCCGGTCCATGAACGCCACATAGTCCTCGTGGCTCGTGGAGTGCGCCTCGTCGCCGCCGATGTGGAGGTACTCGCCCGGGGTGAGCGCGGCGAGCTCGCGGATCACGTCGTCCACGAAGTCGTAGGTGATGTCCTTGCCGACACACAGCGAGCTGAACCCGACCTCGGTACCGGTGTAGAGCGGCGGAGCCACACCGTCGCAGTTCAGCTCGGCGTACGAGGCGAGCGCCGCGTTGGTGTGGCCGGGCATGTCGATCTCGGGGACGACCTCCAGATAGCGGGAGGACGCGTACCGGACGATCTCCTTGTAGTCGGCCTTGCTGTAGAAGCCGCCGGGACCGCCGCCCACCTGCGTCGAGCCGCCGTACGAGGCCAGGCGCGGCCAGGAGTCGATGGCGATGCGCCAGCCCTGGTCGTCGCTGAGGTGCAGATGCAGCTTGTTGATCTTGTACAGGGCGAGCTGGTCGATGTAGCGCTTGACCTGGTCGACGGTGAAGAAGTGCCGGGAGACGTCGAGCATCGCGCCGCGCCAGCCGTAGCGCGGGGTGTCCTTGATCGTGCCGCCCGCGACCAGCCAGGGGCCGGGCTGGACGGAGTCCTTCTCGACGGCCGCCGGGAGCAGCTGGCGCAGGGTCTGGACGCCGTGGAAGAGCCCGGCGGGCCCCGCGGCGGTGATGGTGACGCCCTTGCGGCCGCTGTCGAGGCGGTAGCCCTCGGCACCGAACGGGCCCTTGGCCAGGCGCAGGTGGATGCCGCCGCCACCGTGGGCGGTGACGGGGAGCCGGTAGCCGGTGGAGGGGCGCAGGAGGTGCGCCAGGTACTCGCCCACGCGGCGCGTCTCGCGGGAGTCGTCAACGCGGATGCGGGTGTCGCGGGTGATCCGGTAGGGGGATCCGCCGGGGTCCACCGAGGCGGGCACGGGGACCACCCGGTCGAGCGGGAGGGGCGACGCCGCCCGGGCGGGAGCGGCCCCGGTCACCGAGGCGCCCATCGCGACCAGCAGCAGGGAACCGAGAAGGCGGAACGTTCTGTGGTGCGGTCCGACACAGCCGACTCTCACAAGCGTGTCCCTTCATGAGCCGTTGCGCTCCAAGAGGTCTGGACCACTCTCTCGTGAGACTGGTGGAACAATCCACCCCATGGCGGAAATCATCCAGAAGGACGGCACGTGGGTCTTCGACGGCGACGCCCTGCGGCTGACTCCCGGGCGGGACAAGAACGTCAGCCTGTTCCGCAAGACCCTGGGTGAACTGGTCGTCCCCCTGGGGGCGTTGGCGGGGGTCTCCTTCGAGCAGGGCAAGAAGGCCGGGCGGCTGCGGCTGCGGCTGCGTGAGGGCGCCGACCCGCTGCTGCACGCCACCGGCGGCCGGCTCACCGAGCCCAACGACCCCTACCAGCTGGTCGTCGAGTCCGACCGGTACGGCGTCGCCGAGTACTTCGTGGACGAGGTGCGGGGCGCCCTGCTGCTGGACCAGGTCCCGGCCGACCCGGTCGACGCGTATCTGCTGCCGGGCCCCTCCGTCCCCCTGTCGGTCTCCGCCGGGGACGGCACCGCGACCTTCGACGGCGAGCACATCCGCCTGGAGTGGAACTGGAAGACGGAGGACGCCAAGGCCGCCGCCGGCTCCCGCACCCTCACGCTCACGGACGTCACCGCCGTGCAGTGGCATCCGGCGGCGGGCCTGGAGAACGGCCACCTCCGCTTCACCGTGAGGAACGCGCCCACCAAGGCCCCGCCGAAGTACGACGCCAACTCGGTGGAGCTGTGGGGCTTCAAGAAGGATCCGCTGATGGCCCTGGTCGCGGCGGCGGTCCAGGCCCGCCTCCCGCATCCGGCCGGGGCCACCGCCACGGACGTACCCCAGCCGCGACCGGAGCTGCCTTCCCCTCCGGTCGCGGCCGCCGAGGACGACCACGACGCCCTCCTGCGCCGGCTGCGCGAACTCGGCGAGCTGCACCGCACGGGTGTGCTCACCGACGACGAGTTCACGATGGCCAAGCAGGCGGTGCTCAAGCGGCTGTAGCCCGCGTGCCCGGCCGCTCGCTACTTGGCCCTGCGCGCCACCGTGAAGTGGTCGATCCGCTCGCCGGTCTCGGCGATGCCCTGCACCTTCAGGGTCGTGTAGCGGCCCTTCGGCGCGGGCGTGACGTCCACGCGCAGGAACGAGTAGTCGAGGTAGCGCACCCGGGACCAGGCGACGGTCTCGTTCTGCTTGCCGTCCTTGAGGTTGACGAACGAGGCCACGGACTCCTGCTCGTGCTCGTGCCCCTCGTAGGAGTCCGGCGCGGTGAACGCGTACAGGCTGCGGCCCGCCGCGCCCGCGGTCACGTACACCACGCCCTCGGTCTCGGGGTACGCCGTGCCGCCGATCGGCAGCTTCTTGGCGACCTCGTTCCCCTTGATGACGTCGGTGCGCTCGTACTGGTGGTTGTGGCCGTTGATGACGAGGTCCACCTGGTACGTCTCGAACAGCGGCACCCACTCCTGGCGCACACCCCCCTCCGAGGCGTGCGCGGTGGAGGTGCAGTACGCGCAGTGGTGGAAGAACACGACGACGAAGTCGATGTCGTGCGCGGCCCGGTACTTCTTCAGCTGCGCCTCGAACCACTTGGTCTGGGTGCCGCCGGACAGACCGAGGTTGGCCGGGATCTCGAAGGAGATGTCGTTGGGGTCCAGCGAGATGACGGCCGTGTTGCCGTAGACGAAGGAGTAGACGCCCGGCAGGTGCTTCTTGTCCGGCCCGTTGTCGGGGAGCGTGAAGCGGGCCTCCTCGCCGCCGTAGCCGTTGGGCGAGTACCAGGCCTCCATGTCGTGGTTGCCGTAACTGACCATCCACGGCACGGACTTGGCGACCGACTCGGTCTGGGCGAGGAACTGGTCCCACACGCGCGAGTCGTAGCCGGTGTCGGCGGTCTTGCCCGCACCGGACGGGTCGGCGTAGGCGATGTCGCCCGCGTGCAGGTGGAAGGCGGGGTTCTGGCCCAGGAGCAGGCTGTCGTTGGCGAGGCCGTGGTAGCTGACGCCCTGGTCGCCGAAGGCGGTGAAGGTGAAGGGCGCCTTGTGGGCGGGGGCGGTGGTGAAGGTGCCGAGGGTGCCCAGCAGGTGCGGCTCGGCGGGGTCGAAGCCGGCGTGGCCGACTCCGTAGTAGTACGTCCGGCCGGGGCGCAGGTGGGTCAGCTTGGCGTGGACGTAGTACTGCGTGTGGTCGGCGCTGGCACCGACACCGGCCGGCGTGTAGAGGGTGCGGACCTCGGCCTCGATCTTGCGGGAGAGGTCCCAGGGGTGGGCGCCGATCCGGACGAACGGCTTCTTCACGGAGACGGGGACCTGCCACGAGATGGTCATCTCGGTGCGCGGGTCGTTGCCGTAGCCGAGGTGGCGGCCGAAGGGGGCGACGAGGGCACCGTCGACCGTCTCGGTGCGCGGAGCCGTCCGCGTCGGAACGGCGGCCTGGGTGGCGGCCTGGGTGGCGGCCTGGGCGGTGGCGCCCGGTACGAACGCGCCACCCGTGACGGCGCCGAGCGTGACGGCGCCGCCTCTGATCATGTTGCGCCGCGAGAACTTGGCGCGCAGGTACTCGTGCTGCTCGGCCATGCTCATGCGCTCGGCCAGCTGCTGGGGTACTCCCATGCGAGGAATGTCCATGGCGTCCGAAACTCGTCCCCTCAGGCAACGGGATGCGGACCGACGCATGGACGGCTCCGGAACAGGCCCCCATGAGACCCTCAATGTTCTTCCAAGAGGTTCAAACAGCCGATTGCCAGCCCACTGCAAGGCGGCTGCCCGAAAACGGGCAGGTTTCTTGCGAAACCGCTGCCCGTACCCCAGGATCTACCGGGTGCACGACGAACTCGTAGATCACCTGACGCGCTCCACGCCCCTCAGCAGGGGCGAGGCGCTTCGTGTGATCCAGGACGTGCTCGCCTACTTCGACGAGACGACCGAGGACTACGTCCGTCGCCGCCACCGCGAACTCCAGGCCCAGGGCCTGGTGAACGCGCAGATCTTCGAACGGATCGAGGCGGACCTCAAATACCGTGCGGTGGCACCGCCGGAGCTCACGCTCAGGCAGCTGCGCCGCATCGTCTACGGCTAGGAATACCTGTATATGTGCGGAATCGTCGGATACATCGGGAAGCGTGACGTGGCTCCCCTGCTCCTGGAGGGCCTTCAGCGCCTGGAGTACCGCGGCTACGACTCGGCGGGCATCGTCGTCACGTCCCCGAAGGCGGCGGGCCTGAAGACGGTCAAGGCCAAGGGCCGGGTCCGCGACCTGGAGGCCAAGGTCCCGGGGCGCTTCAAGGGCACGACCGGTATCGCCCACACCCGCTGGGCCACCCACGGCGCCCCGTCCGACGCGAACGCCCACCCGCACCTGGACGCCGAGGGCAAGGTCGCCGTCGTCCACAACGGCATCATCGACAACGCCTCCGACCTGCGCCGCAAGCTGGAGGCGGACGGCGTCGAGTTCCTCTCCGAGACCGACACCGAGGTCCTCGTCCACCTCATCGCCCGCTCGCAGGCGGAGAAGCTGGAGGACAAGGTCCGCGAGACGCTGCGCGTCATCGAGGGCACGTACGGCATCGCCGTGATGCACGCCGACTTCAACGACCGCATCGTCGTCGCCCGCAACGGCTCCCCGGTCGTCCTCGGCATCGGCGAGAAGGAGATGTTCGTCGCCTCGGACATCGCCGCGCTGGTCGCCCACACGCGCCAGATAGTGACGCTGGACGACGGCGAGATGGCCACCCTCAAGGCCGACGACTTCCGCACGTACACGACGGAGGGCACCCGTACGACGGCGGAGCCCACCACGGTCGAGTGGGAAGCCGCGTCCTACGACATGGGCGGCCACGACACCTACATGCACAAGGAGATCCACGAGCAGGCCGAGGCCGTGGACCGCGTCCTGCGCGGCCGCATCGACGACCGCTTCTCCACCGTGCACCTCGGCGGCCTCAACCTGGACGCCCGTGAGGCGCGCCAGATCCGCCGCGTGAAGATCCTCGGCTGCGGTACCTCGTACCACGCGGGCATGATCGGCGCCCAGATGATCGAGGAGCTGGCCCGCATCCCCGCGGACGCCGAGCCGGCCTCCGAGTTCCGCTACCGCAACGCGGTGGTGGACCCCGACACCCTCTACATCGCGGTCTCCCAGTCGGGCGAGACCTACGACGTCCTCGCCGCCGTCCAGGAGCTGAAGCGCAAGGGCGCGCGGGTCCTGGGCATCGTCAACGTCGTCGGCTCGGCGATCGCCCGCGAGGCGGACGGCGGCATCTACGTCCACGCGGGCCCCGAGGTCTGCGTCGTCTCGACGAAGTGCTTCACGAACACGACGGTCGCCTTCGGCCTCCTGGCCCTGCACCTCGGCCGCACCCGCGACCTCTCGGTCCGCGACGGCAAGCGGATCATCGAGGGCCTGCGCAAGCTGCCCGCCCAGATCGCCGAGGTCATGGAGCAGGAGGCGGAGATCGAGAAGCTGGCCCAGCAGTACGCCGAGGCCCGCTCGATGCTCTTCATCGGCCGCGTCCGGGGCTACCCGGTCGCCCTGGAGGCCTCCCTCAAGCTCAAGGAGGTCTCCTACATCCACGCCGAGGCCTACCCGGCCTCCGAGCTCAAGCACGGCCCCCTGGCCCTGATCGACCCCTCCCTCCCGACGGTCGCCATCGTCCCCGACGACGACCTCCTGGAGAAGAACCGCGCCGCCATGGAGGAGATCAAGGCCCGCAGCGGCAAGATCCTCGCGGTCGCCCACCAGCCCCAGGAGAAGGCCGACCAGACGATCATCGTCCCGAAGAACGAGGACGAACTCGACCCCATCCTGATGGGCGTCCCCCTCCAACTCCTCGCCTACCACACCGCCTTGGCCCTGGGCAGGGACATCGACAAGCCGAGGAACCTCGCGAAGTCGGTAACGGTGGAGTAGCCCCCTGGCAGCAAGGGGCGCGGGGAACTGCGCGAGCAACCCCCACGACCCGCAGAGGCCGGACAACGGAACGGACCCCCACGTGTCGCCACCCGACACGGGGGGTCCGTTTTCAGCGCCGGGGGCCGCCCAACCCCCAGCCCGCGCAGCTACCCGGTGGCCGTCACGCCCCGACCCGCAGCGCGTCGCGGAAGAGCCGTGGGCCAGTGCGCCAGCGCCGCGGTCGCCGCATACCAGGCCACCGCACCCGCGGCGACGGCGAACCAGCCGCCCACCTTGGCGAGCCCGCCGCTGTCGGCGAAGTCGGCGACAGCCATGAGCACCAGCGCGACGAAGAACAGCCCGTACGCCCCCTGCCCGAGCTGATCCCCACCCGCGAGCGTGAGTGACAGCACCACGAGGGCGAACAGCGACAGGAACAACCCGGCCGCATCGGCGGAGCCGCCCGCCGAGACCGCCCAGGTGAACCAGAGGGCGCCCAGCGTCACGAACGCGGTCCCGTTCGCGGTGTCACGGTCGCGGAGGGCCATCAGCCCCGCGACGAAGAGGGCAATGCCGCCCACGTACTGGGCGATTGATACGGCGTCAGCGGCCGACACGCCGTCGATGACTTCGGTGTACCCCAGCCCGAAGGCCAACAGGGTGATTCCCAGGGCGAGTCGGCCGACCACGGTAGTGATTCCGCTTCCCGCAGAGACGTCGTTGTCCACGGCGGGCTCCCTTCGTGCATGTGCAGTTGTGCGGTGAGCGATATATGCCCTTCACAAAGGCACAAACACCTCTACGCGCCAGTAAGTTCACGCATCGCAAGAAGGGGGCCGTACCCCGAACCGCTCATCCCACCTGGGACGACGGGGAGTTACGGAATGACGATGACAGGACGCTTGGCCCGCTTGGCGAGCCGCCCTGCGACGGAGCCGAAGATCCGCCCGACGATCCCGTGCGTGGAACCGACGACGATCGCGTCCGCCTCGTACTCCTGCCCGACCTCTTCGAGCTCGTGGCAGATGTCCCCGCCGCGCTCGACGAGGATCCAGGGCACCTCGGCGAGGTACTCCGCGCACGCGAGTTCGAGGCCCAGCACCTCGGTGCGGTGATCCGGCACGTCGACGAAGACCGGAGGCTCGCAGCCGGCCCACACGGTGGTGGGCAGCCGGTTGGCGACGTGGACGATGATCAGGCCCGACCCGGAGCGATGCGCCATGCCGATGGCGTACGCCAGGGCGCGCTCACTGGAGGTGGAGCCGTCGAAGCCGACGACCACGCCGTGCTTGAAGGCGGGGTCGCAGGAATGGCGTGGCTGTTCCGCCGCCAGGGGCTCGGCCGCCGTGGGGTCGGCGACGGGCCGCTTGCGGTCCGCGGGTTCGAAGAATTCGTGACCGGCCATGGCTGTCTCGGCGAATTGATCCTTTTATGGGTGGCCCACGAGCGGGCTCGCTGACGGATGCAGCAGTATGCGGCGGAGCTGTGTCCGGGAATGGTCTTCCCAACCCCATACCCCAAGGGTACGGCGGCACGCCTCCTTAGCCCAGATCCCCGCTCACGGTCGGTGCGGGTTCCAGGGAGGATGCACGAGGGTGCGCCCGTAACGCAATGGTTGCTGCGGTGTACAGGCGGTTTGCACAGGGTTCAACTTCGTCCCGCCGCCGGACGGCCGCCTACCGGCGCGTACCAGTGACCGACCGCTCGGACCCGCGTTGATCTCCCTGAGCCACCGCCCAGGCAGCCCAGGGAGCAGTACGCATGTCAGGACCCAGCACGCCCACCGAGGACAGCGCCACCGATGTGGTGCGCTGGGCGGCCTTCAGCTGCGTCCTGGTCCCCGTGGTGCTCCTCTGGTACGGCACCTCGCTCGCCGGCGCCACCGGCACGGCCCTGGGCCTCGCGGCCGTGACGGCCGTGTGCCGCCTGCTGTTGCGCCAGTCGGAACGCGGCGCGGCCCGCATCAAGGCCGGGGAGGCCGGCCCGTCACCCCGGCGCCGTGGACGCCATCACAGGACCGGAACCGGGGCCCATAGAGGCGGACGTCACACTGGGGGAAATACACCGGTCGGCTGACCGGTTTTCACACCCCGGCACGCTGCTTTTCAGCCAACTTCTGGCGCGCGGGCATCCCCTGCCCAGAACACCCCCCAACCCCCGTTCCACCTGCACGGAAAGGGCCTCAGGGGCCCTGCGCACCCTACGTGGATTGGCCACCGCGACAAGGCGCACTTCCCTGCACGGCCCTTGAGTGCAACGCTTCGTGATCGAATGCTTCACGCCAAGTTGCCAAGTCGACAATCTACCGAGTGTCGAACCGGCCACTCCGGCGCGACGCGACACAGTAGATTCGATCTTGACTGTCTACGGCGGGGGACTCGTGCAGGACCAAGGGGAAACGTGCAGGAGCGACACAACCGAGGAGCCGCGACCACCGAGGGGGGCTTAGCAGTATGAGCCACGACTCCACTGCCGCGCCGGAAGCCGCGGCCCGGAAACTTTCCGGGCGACGCCGCAAGGAGATCGTTGCGGTGCTGCTGTTCAGCGGCGGCCCCATCTTCGAGAGTTCCATACCGCTGTCGGTGTTCGGGATAGACCGCCAGGACGCCGGCGTGCCGCGCTACCGCCTGTTGGTGTGCGGCGGCGAGGAAGGCCCACTGCGGACCACAGGGGGCCTGGAACTCTCCGCGCCACATGGCCTGGAGGCGATCTCGCGGGCGGGCACGGTCGTCGTGCCGGCCTGGCGCTCGATCACCTCACCGCCGCCCGAGGACGCACTCGACGCGCTGCGCCGGGCGCACGAGGAAGGTGCACGCATAGTCGGACTGTGCACCGGCGCCTTCGTCCTCGCCGCGGCGGGCCTGCTGGACGGCCGTCCCGCGACGACACACTGGATGTACGCACCGACTCTGGCCAAGCGCTACCCGTCAGTGCACGTGGATCCGCGCGAGCTGTTCGTCGACGACGGCGACGTTCTGACATCCGCGGGCACGGCGGCCGGCATCGACCTCTGCCTCCACATCGTGCGGACGGACCACGGCAACGAGGCGGCCGGAGCACTGGCCCGCCGTCTGGTGGTCCCGCCGCGCCGATCCGGCGGTCAGGAGCGCTACCTCGATCGATCTTTACCAGAGGAGATCGGCGCCGACCCGCTCGCGGAGGTCGTCGCCTGGGCGCTGGAGCACCTGCACGAGCAGTTCGACGTCGAGACGCTGGCGGCCCGCGCGTACATGAGCCGCCGCACCTTCGACCGCCGCTTCCGCTCGCTGACGGGCAGCGCCCCGCTCCAGTGGCTGATCACCCAGCGGGTCCTTCAGGCGCAGCGCCTGCTGGAGACGTCCGACTACTCGGTGGACGAGGTGGCGGGACGCTGCGGCTTCCGCTCGCCGGTCGCGCTGCGCGGCCACTTCCGCCGCCAGCTCGGCTCGTCGCCGGCCGCGTACCGGGCGGCGTACCGTGCCCGCCGTCCCCAGGCCGAACGGCCGACGGACGTCGAGCCCCCGACGGGCCCCACCGTCCAGCAGGGCCCACCACCCGCCCCGTACCAGGACGGCGGCCCGGTCCCGCTCCAGACCCGCCGCACACCGGCTCCCGTAGGCCCCGGCCCCTCGGAGAACGGGCGCGAGCTGTACGTCGGAGGCCGGGCGACCCTGCCGGGTCAGCGCAGCGGAGCCTGACGTCAGACGCCGGGCGGGCACATTTCAGCCCGTCCGGCGTCTGCGGACGAGGCCGTTCAGGCCGAAGCGGGGGTCCAGGGGTCGGCAGCCCCCTGGTACGCCGCCTGCGACACCGGGCATCCCAAAAGCGGACGTCAGCCGTAGGGTGTTCGCATGAACGATCGCATGGTGTGGATCGACTGCGAGATGACCGGCCTCTCGCTGTCCGACGACGCGCTCATCGAGGTTGCCGCCCTCGTCACCGACTCCGAGCTGAACATCCTCGGCGAGGGTGTGGACATCGTCATCCGCCCGCCGGACCCGGCGCTGGAGACGATGCCGGAGGTGGTGCGTCAGATGCACACCGCGTCCGGGCTCCTCGACGAACTGGCCGGCGGCACGACCCTGGCCGACGCCGAGGAGAAGGTGCTGGCGTATGTCCGCGAGCACGTGAAGGAACCCGGCAAGGCCCCGCTGTGCGGCAACTCCGTCGGCACGGACCGTGGCTTCCTGCTGCGCGACATGCCGACGCTGGAGGACTACCTCCACTACCGGATCGTCGACGTCTCCTCGATCAAGGAGCTGGCCCGCCGCTGGTACCCGCGTGCCTACTTCAACAGCCCGGAGAAGAACGGCAACCACCGCGCCCTGGCCGACATCCGCGAGTCCATCGCCGAACTCCGCTACTACCGCGAGGCCGTCTTCGTGCCGCAGCCCGGCCCGGACTCGGACACCGCGAAGTCGATCGCCGCGAAGCACGTTCTGCCTGCTCAGTAGGAGTGCGAGGGGGGTGCCGGGGGGCGCCGAGGAATCCGTGCGCGAGCACCCCTTCGGACCCTGTACACTTTTTCTCGGCCGGTCGGGGAAACCCAAAGCCGGTCATGGTGGGTGTAGCTCAGCTGGTAGAGCACCTGGTTGTGGTCCAGGATGCCGCGGGTTCGAGTCCCGTCACTCACCCTCGGTCTTCAGCCGGTGACTTCGGAAACGAAGTCACCGGCTGAAGCTTTTTCCCGCCCGGGTCATAGGCTGCGCACGATGTCCGAGCCCCGCGTACCCCCCGAGACCGTCCGCACCGCCCGCCTCGATCTCCTCCCTCTGCGCGTCGAGCACGCCGAGGAAATGGCCGTCGTCCTGTCGGACCCGGCGCTGCACACTTACATCGGCGGCGCTCCCCTCTCCCCCGCCGACCTGCGCGCCCGCTACGAGCGCCTCATTTCCGGATCCCCCGACCCGGCCGTCTCCTGGTGCAACTGGGTGCTGCGGCTGCGCGCGCGGTCGTGCCTCGTGGGCACGGTCCAGGCCACGGTCACCGAAGGCCGGCCCCGCGACGGCCGCGGCGCCGAGATCGCCTGGGTGATCGGGAGTCGGTGGCAGGGGCGCGGGTTCGCGTCCGAGGCCGCGCGGGGGCTCGTCGACTGGCTCGGGCGAAGGTCGGTCCGTACGGTCGTCGCCCACATCCACCCCGCCCACGCGGCTTCGGCGGCCGTAGCCGCGGCGGCCGGACTCGCCCCGACCGACGAGGAGCAGGACGGGGAGACACGGTGGCGGCTCACGCCACCGCCGCAACCCGCTGACCCGCCCGCTCTCCCCTGAGCGCTCCGCGCTGAAGACGGGCTCGGCCCGAGGCCGGCCGCGAGGCAACCCCGGAGATCCGGACCCCGCGCGCATGCCGCCGCCCGTCCCCCGACGGCCCGGTCACCCGGCCGCTCGAAGGAACCTCGCCAACTCCCGCGCACTCCGCGAGCGTTGCCCGGGTCCTGGTCCCGGAAGGCGCACGGCCACCGCTCAGGACGACGCCCGCGGCACCAACTCCGTGGCCAGGACCATCTGGGCCCGCTCCAGGCCCCGCGACATCGCCGGGCGGCGGTCCGCGATCTCGGTGAGGAGCAGGTCGATCATCCGGCGGCCCATCTCCTCGATGGGCTGGCGGACGCTGGTGAGGGGCGGGTCCATGTGGCGGGCGATGGCCGAGTCGTCGTAGCCGACGAGGGCGACGTCATCGGGGATACGGCGGCCCGCCTCGCGCAGGACCTGGCGGGCGCCGGCCGCCGTCACGTCCGACGCCGCGAAGACCGCGTCCAGGTCGGGGCAGCGTGAGAGGAGGGTCTCCATCGCCCGACGGCCGCCCTCCTCCGTGAAGTCGCCCGGCTCGATCAGCCGCTCGTCCACCTCGATCCCCGCGTCGCGCAGGGCGTCGCGGTAGCCGTCGACGCGGCGCTGGGCGCCGTAGACGTCGAGGCGGCCGGTGATGTGGGCGATCCGCGTGCGGCCTCGGGCCGCCAGGTGCTCGACGGCCGAGCGGCCACCGCCGTAGTTGTCGGAGTCCACCGAGGTCAGGGTCTCCGCGGCCGATCTCGGGCCGCTGATCACCGCGGGGATCTCCAGCTGGGACAGCAGGTCGGGCAGGGGGTCGTCCGCGTGGACCGAGACCAGCAGGACGCCGTCGACGCGATGGGCGGCCAGGTACTGGGCCAGGCGGCGCCGCTCCTTGTCGCTGCCCGCGAAGATCAGCAGCAGCTGCATCTCGGTGTCGGCGAGTTCGGCGCCCACACCCTTCAGGATGTCCGAGAAGTACGGTTCCGCGAAGAACCGTGTCTCCGGCTCGGGCACGACCAGGGCGATGGCGTCGGTGCGGTTCGCCGCCAGGGCGCGGGCCGCCGTGTTCGGGACGTAGCCGAGTTCCGCGACCGCCGCCTCCACCGCGGCGCGGGTGGCGTCACTGACCCGGGGCGAGCCGTTGATCACGCGGGAGACGGTGCCCCGGCCCACGCCGGCACGGGCCGCCACCTCTTCGAGGGTGGGCCGACCGCCGCTACGGCCCCGCGCTCCGTGGGTTGCCATGGGGCTCCACCTTCCGCCGTTGTCTTCACGCTGGCCTGGAATTTAACAGTCCCGTCAGGAAGAGTGACCGTCCCCGGGGTGCTGCTGTCCCCGGCCCCGCTCCGGCCCGTACGGCCTCGCCCTCGTCCGCCGAGGCGGCCCGAACCAGCCCGAACCGGTCCGAGCGGGTCCAGTTAACAGCCCGATAACTGAACACATCTCTCCGCTCCGGGTCCCTTGACACCCCCGCCCCGACCGACGACCCTTCAACTCATCACCTGTGGGAGCGCTCCCACAGTACCTGACACATACACATCCCGCACGTTCCCCGCCCGAGCCGCAGCGAGAACAACGAACGGGCCCAACAGTGCAGTTGGCCGGGGGGTCGGCACGTCAGGCAACAGGAGGACGCAATGCGCACGAGTACCCGCCGGTCCCGCCGGCTGATGGCCCTCGCGGCCGCGGCCGCGCTGACGACAGGGCTGCTCGCCGGCTGCGCCGAGGACTCGGACGACAGCTCTTCGGAGGGCGGAGGCAACGGCGGCGGAGGCAAGACCACGCTCACCGTGGGCACCTTCGGCACCTTCGGCTACAAGCAGGCCGGCCTCTACGACGAGTACATGAAGCTCCACCCCGACATCACGATCAAGGAGAACGTCACCACCCGCACCGACGTCTACTGGCCCAAGGTCCTCACCCGACTCCAGGCCGGCGCCGGCGCCGACGACATCCAGGCCATCGAGGTCATGAACATCACCGAGGCCGTGGAGACACAGGGCGACAAGTTCGTCGACCTCGGCAAGGAGGTCGACAAGTCCCAGTGGCTGGACTGGAAGAACGCCCAGGCCACCACCAAGGACGGCAAGCTGATCGGGCTCGGTACGGATGTCGGGCCCATGGCGATCTGCTATCGCAAGGACCTGTTCGAGAAGGCCGGCCTGGAGACCGACCGGACCAAGCTCGCCGCGCAGTGGAAGGGCGACTGGGGCAAGTACGTCGACCTGGGCAAGGAGTACATGAAGAAGGCGCCCAGCGGCACCAAGTTCGTGGACTCGGCCTCCTCGGTCTACAACGCGGCCCTCGGCGGCGAGCCCGAGCGCTACTACCAGACGGACGGCACCGTCACCTGGGACAAGTCGCAGAGCGTCAAGAAGGCCTGGAACGTCGCCATGGACGTGGCGACCAGCGACATGTCGGCGAAGCTGAAGCAGTTCGACAAGCCGTGGGACCAGGGCTACGCCAACGGCACCTTCGCCACGGTGGCCTGCCCGGCCTGGATGATCGGCTACATCCTGGAGAAGTCCGGTGACGCCGGCAAGGGCAAGTGGGACGTGGCGGCGGCGCCGACCGCGGCCAACTGGGGCGGTTCGTTCATCGGCGTGCCGACCTCGGGCAAGCACCAGAAGGAGTCCATCGCGCTGGCCAAGTGGCTGACCGCGCCCGAGCAGCAGGCGAAGGTCTTCGCCAAGCAGGCCAGCTTCCCGTCGACCCCGTCGGCGTACTCGACCCTGAAGCCGGCGGCCGCCACCACGGAGTACTTCTCGAACGCGCCGATCACCCAGATCTTCTCCGACTCGGCGAAGACGATCCCGTCGCAGTACTTCGGCATCAAGGACCAGGCGATCAACACCGCGCTGACCGACGTCGGCATCCTCCAGGTCGAGCAGAAGGGCAAGTCCCCCGACGCGGGCTGGGACGCCGCGTCCGAGGAGATCAAGGACGTGCTCGGCCAGTGACCAGCTCCAAGCAGGCCCTCGCGCACTCCGCGAGCGCCGACGCCGCGCCCGGTGACCAGCCGGGCGCGGCCGGCCGCGCGCACGGTCGCGGTACGCCGCCTCCGCCGGGCCCGGACTCCTGGCGCAGCCGGCTGTACCGCTGGGACATGAAGGCGTCGCCGTACGCGTTCGTCGCCCCCTTCTTCATCGTCTTCGGGGCGTTCTCGCTCGTCCCGCTGCTCTACACGGCCTGGTACTCGCTGCACAACGTGCAGCTGGCCGACCTCGACGGCCAGACCTGGACCGGCCTGGACAACTACCAGAACCTGCTGTCCTCGGACTTCTTCTGGAACGCGCTGGGGAACACCTTCACCATCGGCGTGATCTCCACGGTGCCCCAGCTGCTGATGGCGATCGGACTGGCCCACCTGCTCAACTACAAGCTGCGCGGCTCGACCGTGTGGCGGGTCGTGATGCTCACCCCGTACGCCACCTCGGTGGCGGCGGCGACGCTGGTGTTCGTGCTGCTGTACTCGTGGGACGGCGGCATGATCAACTGGCTGCTGGAGTTCGTCGGGATCGATCCGGTCAACTGGCGCGAGTCCGACTGGGGTTCGCAGTTCGCGGTCTCGTCGATCGTGATCTGGCGGTGGACCGGCTACAACGCGCTGATCTACCTGGCGGCGATGCAGGCGATCCCGGCCGACCTCTACGAGTCGGCGGCGATCGACGGCGCGGGCCGCTGGCAGCAGTTCATCCATGTGACGATCCCGCAGCTGCGGCCGACGATCCTGTTCACGGTGGTCGTCTCGACGATCGGCGCGACCCAGCTCTTCGGTGAGCCGCTGCTGTTCGGCGGGGTGTCCGGTTCGAAGGGCGGCTCCGACCACCAGTACCAGACGCTCGGCCTGTACATGTACGACCAGGGCTGGATCATCGGCAACCTCGGCAAGGCCTCCGCGATCGCCTGGTCGATGTTCCTGATCCTGCTGATCGTCGCCGTGATCCAACTGCTGGTGTCCCGACGGCTGAGGAAGTCCCAATGAGTACAGGTGAACTGACGGTTCCTCAGATAGAGAAGGACCAGCAGCCCAAGCGCGGGCGCCGCCGGGTCATGGGCGCGGGCAAGCAACTGCACGCCGGCCCGCTCACCTATGTCGTCCTGACCGTCTTCGCGCTGGTCTCGCTGGCCCCGCTGGTGTGGACGGCGATCGCGGCCTCGCGCACCGACCGGCGGCTCGCGGAGACCCCGCCGCCGCTGTGGTTCGGCGGCAACCTGTTCAAGAACATGGAACGGGCGTGGGAGGAGGGCGGGCTCGGCACCGCGATGTTCAACACCACGTTCGTCGCGGCCACGATCACCATCAGTACGGTGGTGTTCGCCACCCTCGCCGGCTTCGCCTTCGCCAAGCTGCGGTTCCGGTTCTCCGGCGTCCTGCTGATGCTGACGATCGGCACGATGATGATCCCGCCGCAGCTGGCGGTCGTACCGCTGTATCTGTGGATGGCGGACCTCGGCTGGTCGAACCAGCTCCAGACGGTCATCCTGCCGACGCTGTGCACGGCCTTCGGTACGTTCTTCATGCGCCAGTACCTGCTGCAGGCGCTGCCGACCGAGCTGATCGAGGCGGCGCGGGTGGACGGCGCGAGCAGTCTGCGGGTGGTGTGGCACGTGGTCTTCCCGGCGGCCCGGCCCGCGATGGCCGTCCTCGGCCTGCTGACCTTCGTGTTCGCCTGGAACGACTTCCTGTGGCCGATCATCGCCCTGAACCAGGAGAACCCGACCGTGCAGGTCGCCCTCAACTCCCTCGGCACCGGCTACGTCCCCGACCAAGCGGTGATCATGGCGGGCGCTCTGCTCGGCACGCTGCCGCTGCTGATCGCCTTCCTGCTGTTCGGCAAGCAGATCGTGGGCGGGATCATGCAGGGCGCGGTCAAGGGCTGAGGCCCGTCGGGTCGCATCGCTGTCCCGTACGTCCGTCGCCCTACGCCCCTTTCCATACGTTCCTTCCCGTACGTCTCTTCCCGTACATCCCTTCCCGTACGTCCCTCGGGGCCGGGTCACCGCCGCCTCGGCCCCTTGTTCCCCCCATTCCCCCTCCCCTCCTACCCGTCGGTCTCCACGACCCCCTATGGGAGCGCTTCCATGCCTGAACCCATGTCCGCCGTGTCCTTTCCCCCCTCCTTCCTCTGGGGCGCGGCGACGTCCGCGTACCAGATCGAAGGGGCGGTGCGGGAGGACGGCCGCACCCCGTCGATCTGGGACACCTTCAGTCATACGCCGGGCCGGACGGCCGGCGGCGAGCACGGTGACATCGCCATCGACCACTACCACCGCTACCGCGATGACGTGGCGCTGATGGCCGAGCTCGGCCTGAGCGGGTACCGCTTCTCGATCTCGTGGTCACGGGTGCAGCCGACGGGCCGGGGCCCCGCGGTGCAGCGGGGCCTGGACTTCTACCGCCGTCTGGTGGACGAGCTACTCTCCGCGGGGATCAAACCGGCCGCCACCCTCTACCACTGGGACCTCCCTCAGGAGCTGGAGGACGCGGGCGGCTGGCCGGAGCGCGACACGGCGTACCGGTTCGCCGAGTACGCGCAGATCGTCGGCGAGGCGCTCGGCGACCGGGTGGAGCAGTGGATCACGATCAACGAGCCCTGGTGCGTCGCGTTCCTGGGCTACGGATCCGGCGTGCACGCCCCCGGCCGTACGGAACCGGCGGCCACGCTGCGGGCGGCCCACCACCTGAACCTGGCGCACGGCCTGGGCGCTTCGGCCCTGCGCTCGGTGATGCCGGCCCGCAACTCGGTGGCGCTCAGCCTCAACTCCGCCGCGGTACGGCCGTTCTCGCAGGACCCGGCGGACCTCGCGGCGGCCCGGAAGATCGACGACCTGGCCAGCGGCATCTTCCACGGCCCGATTCTGCACGGCGCCTACCCGGAGACCCTGTACACGGCGACGGAGCTCCTGACCGACTGGTCGTACGTCCTGGACGGCGACCTGGCCGCGATCAACCAGCCGTTGGACGCCCTGGGGTTGAACTACTACACCCCGGCGCTGGTGTCGGCGGCGGAGACGGAGGTCAGCGGCCCGCGGGCGGACGGTCACGGGGCGAGCGAGCACTCGCCGTGGCCCTGCGCGGACGACGTGACGTTCCACCAGACGCCGGGTGAGCGCACGGAGATGGGCTGGACGATCGACCCGACCGGCCTGCACGAGCTGATCATGCGTTACACCCGGGAGGCGCCCGGTCTGCCGCTGTACATCACCGAGAACGGCGCGGCCTACGACGACAAGCCGGACCCGGACGGCCGCGTCCACGACCCGGAGCGCATCGCGTACCTGCACGGACATCTCTCCGCGGTCCGCCGCGCGATCGCCGACGGCGCCGATGTCCGGGGCTACTACCTGTGGTCCCTGATGGACAACTTCGAGTGGGCGTACGGCTACGAGAAGCGGTTCGGGGCCGTGTACGTCGACTACTCGACACTCGCCCGGACGCCGAAGTCGAGCGCGTACTGGTACGGGAAGGCTGCGCGGACGGGGACGTTGCCGGCGGTGGAGACGGAGATCTAGCCGGCCGCCCCCGCAGGGAACTGCCCCGGGGGCGACAGCCCGCGCGCCCCGGCCGGATGGGGGGAAGACCGGCCGGGGCGCGCTCCCCCGTGTCATGGGTGGTCGGTCGGCTGCTCGTCCCTACTTGCCGTAGGCCGCGAACTCCTTGGAGAACGCGAACTTCTCCTGGAGGATCGAGCTGCACGTCGCGTCCGCCGCCGGCTTCTCGCCTCCCGCGCACTGCTGGTCACGGGTGGCCGACCACATCGACAGCCAGCCGAGCCCCTTGGACCGGGCGAACCTCACCAGCTGGGCGGCGTCGTCGACCTTGAAGATCTCGGTCGTGACGTCGTTGACGCCGATCATCGGGGTGACCGCGACCGTCTTCCAGGCCGCGCCGTCGGACAGGCCGAGGACGCTCTTGACCTGGGCCTGGGTGGCGGTGGCCGCCTGCTCGGCGTAGGTGCCCATGTCGCCGCTGTACGCGGGGCCGTAGTCCATCGCCATGATGTTGACGGTGTCGATCTTCACGCCCTTCTGCTCGGCGTCGGCGAGAAGGTCGACGCCGGGCTGGGTCAGGCCCTCCGGCATGACGGGGAGAGTGAAGGAGACGTCCAGGTTCGGGTGCTGCCGCTGGAGTCCGGCTATCGCCTGGGCCCGGCGCGCGTTGGCCGCCGTGTCCGGCAGCGCGCCGCCCTCGACGTCGAAGTCGACCTTGGTCAGCTTGTACGCGTCCACGACCTTGCCGTACGCCGCCGCCAGCGCGTCCGCCGAGGAGCAGGTCGTCGCCAGCTCGCTGCCCGCCGCGCCGCCGAAGGAGACACGGACATCGCCGCCCTCGGCCCGCAGGGCGCCGATCTGCGCGGCCACCGCGTCGGTGCCGAGGTCGGTGACGCCGCCCCACTTCGGGGTGCAGCCACCGCCGTCGGTGATGAAGGCGAGGTTGTAGTCCTTCACGCCGGTCGCCTCGGCGCTCGCCGCCATGTCGAAGGCCGGGTAGAGGGAGGTGTCGATGTACGGGGCGAAGCCGGCGGCGGTTCCCGTTCCGCTGCCGGGGCTCTCCGAGGGCTTGGCGGTGGGGGTCGCGGTGGCGGGAGCGCTCTGGGTGGGCGTGGCCGTCGGCTTCGGCGTCGGGGTCGGGGTCGGCGAGGCCGATGCGGTGGACGTCGGGCGGCCGCTCGGCTCGGGCGTCGCGCTGTCGTCCGTGGAACACTTCGCGGCGTCGATCAGACAGCCCGTCGGTGCGCCCGTGCCGTTGACCACGAAGCCGACCGTCACCGACTCGCCGGCGGCAAGCCCGTCCGTGTCCCACTTCGGCGGCGTCACGGTGACATGCCGCCCGCGCACGCTCGACTCGGCGTTCCACAGGGAGCTCAGCTTCGAGCCCGACGGCAGGTCGAACTCCAGCGTCCAGCCCTTGGCCGCCGCGCTGTTGTTGGTGACGACGTACTGCGCGGTGTAGCCCGTCGACCAGTCACTGGTCTTCGTGTACGCCGCCCCGATCCCGGCGGCCTGGGCCGTACCCGTGAACAGGATCGCGCCACCACCGACCACGGCCGCGGCGACGAGTCCGCCGATCGCCTTGTTCCTGCCGCTGACCTTGCGCCGGTGCGTACTCATCACGTGCCTGCCTTCGCTCATCACGGGGGTTCCCGAGGGTGGGGTGCGGCAGCACGCTAGCGATGCGGAATCGGGCAAAAGCCCTGATCCAGGCCGGTGTTGAGGACCTTAGGGTGCGCTTAAGGGAGAGATCGGGGACGGTTAAAGGTCGAGACCAATCTGCCGGGGCGGCGTCTTCGGACGGCCCCCCGATGCCCCCTGCGCACGGGCGCCCGTCCGTCCAGCTGGATCCAGATCCGCACCTCGGTGCCGCCCAGCACGGACGACCCGATCCGTACGTCCCCGCCCGTCGACTCCGCGAGCCGCCGCACGATGTCCAGGCCGAGCCCGGTCGAGCCGGCGCTGCCCGAGCCCCGACCCCGCGCCATCGCCGCCTCGGGGTCGGAGATGCCGGCCCCCGCGTCCGAGACGAGCACGATCACCGCGTCCTCGCCGTTGTGCACGTCCACCGCGAAGGCCGTGCCCTCGGGCGTGTGCCGGAAGACGTTGCCGAGCAGGGCGTCCAGCGCGGCCGCCAGATCCGCCCGGGCCACGGGTATCCGCACCGGCCGGTCCACGCCGGCCACCCGCACCTTGCGGCCCTCGTCCTCCGCCAGCGCCGACCAGAAGGCCATGCGCTCGCGCACCACCTCGGCCGCGTCGCACCCGGCCCCCGGACCCGCCGCCACCGTCTGCGGCTTGGCGTCCCGGGCCGTACGGATGATCGTGTCGACCTCGCGCTCCAACTGGGCGACCGCGGCCCGGGTCTGCTCGGCGGCCGGGCCGTCCCCGAGCGAGGCCGCGTTCAGCCGCAGCACGGTCAGGGGGGTACGCAGGCGATGGGACAGGTCGGCCGCCAACTCACGCTCGTTCGCTAGGAGTTGTACGACCTGGTCGGCCATCGAGTTGAACGCGACTGCCGCCAGCCGCAGTTCGGTCGGCCCGTCCTCCGGCACCCGGGCGCCCAGCTTGCCCTCGCCCAGCTCGTGCGCGCCCTCGACCAGGCGCTGCGCGGGCCGCACCATCCGTACGCCCAGCCGGTCGGCGACCGCGACCGACCCGACGATCAGGGCGAGGCCCACGCCGGCGAGCACCGCCCAGGCCGTGGCGAGGCCGTTGGTGACCTCCGCGTCGGGCACGTACACCTCGACGACGGCGATCTCGCCGGAGCTCAGCGCGACCGGCTGGAGCAGCGTGGATCCGCCGGGCACCTCGCTGGTCGAGGCGCGGCCCAGCCGTCGTACGGTCGCGATGTCGTCGGCGGCGGCGCGCCGGCGGCCGAGGTCCACGGCGGCCGCGTCACCGGAGGCCGGTATGTGCACGGCCATGCCCGCGTCCGACCCGGCCGAAGCGACGACCCGCTCCAGCTGGTCCCGGTCGGTGGTGATGGACAGCGCCGGGGCGACGGCCGCGGCCTCCCGCTCGGCGTTGGAGAAGGCGCGGTCGCGGGCCATCTCACGGATGACGAGTCCGAGCGGGACGGCGAAGGCGACCACGACCATGGTGGTGACCGCCAGACAGACCTTGACCAGTGCCCACCTCATCGCGGTGGCTCCAGCTTCACGCCGACGCCCCGCAGGGTGTGCAGATAGCGTGGGCTCGCGGCCGTCTCGCCCAGCTTGCGGCGCAGCCAGGACAGATGGACGTCGATGGTCTGGTCGTCGCCGTACGACTGCTGCCACACCTCGGCGAGCAGTTCCTTGCGCGGGACGACGACTCCGGGCCGCCCGGCCAGGAAGGCGAGGAGGTCGAACTCGCGGCGGGTGAGGTCCAGGCTCGCGCCGTCCAACTCGGCCTGGCGGCGCAGCGGGTCGACGGTCAGGCCGCCGACGCGGAGCACACTCGACGGCGCGGCCTCCCCGCCGCCCGACCGGGCCCGGCGCAGGACGGCGGCCATCCGGGCCGAGAGGTGCTCGACCGAGAACGGCTTGGTCAGATAGTCGTCCGCGCCCGCGTTGAGCAGCCGGACGATCTCCGCCTCGTCGTCCCGTGCCGTGGCGATGATCACGGGTACGTCGGTGATGCCGCGCAGCATCTTCAGGGCCTCGGAGCCGTCCAGATCGGGCAGACCGAGGTCCAGGATCACCACGTCGAAGCGGAAATGGGCGACCTCGCGCAGCGCCTCCAGTGCCGTACCGACGCTGCGCACCGTGTGGGCGGCGTCGGTCAGGTGCCGGATGAGCGCCGAGCGTACGAACTGGTCGTCCTCGACCACGAGCACACTTGCCATGCGCCGCACCGTACGCCATGCGAGCGAGCCCGGTCCGGGCCTGTGGACAACTCGGTTCCTGTGGACAACTCCGGCCCTTTGGAGCACTCCGCGGACAACTCAGGCCCTGTGGACAACCGCGCGACACGTCCGGGACGCGTGAGGCAGTATGGCCCGCGATGCGCAGAGGACTCGTACACGTACTGGCTTGGTCGCTCGCCACGGGCGCGGCGGTCACGCTGTCGTGGTGGGGTGTCCACACGGTGATGGCGGGCACGGTGTACGACCGGCCCCGCGCCCTGCCCATCACGGCGGCCGACGCGACCACGCAGGAGTCGAAGCCGCTGGCGTCGTCGACGAATCGGCCGACCCCCTCGAAGGGCCCGTCGAGCCCCTCGCCCAAGCCGGCCGGGACGCCCCGCACGCCCACCCCCTCGAAGACACCACCGCAGCGCACCAGCCCCTCCCCCACCACGTCCGGCCAGGTCAAGAGCTACGACACCGACGGCGGCCGCGTGGTCTTCGACATCGCCGAGACGGACGCGACCCTCGTCTCGGCGACCCCGGGTGCGGGCTGGTCGATGCAGGTGTGGAAGACGGAGACATGGATCCGGGTGGAGTTCGGCGCCGGAGCGGACCGGGTGTCGGTGTTCTGCACCTGGCACGACGGGCCGCCGCGGGTGGAGATCGGGAACTACTGACCCACCCGAAGGGCTCCGGGCTACCGGAAGACCGACGGCGGTGGCGCCGGTGAGGCGACCGCCGCCGCGTCCGTGACCGGTACGGCACCACCGGTGAAGTCGGTGAGGGACCGGCCGTGTTCGACCCGGCCCGGGTGCGGGTCCGAGGCGGCGCGGCGGGTCAGCTCGGCGACCGGGAGCGGGTGGTCGGCGGCGACGAGGACGGCGTTGCCGAAGCGCTTGCCGCGCAGCACGGTCGGGTCGGCGACCAGGGCCAGCTCCCCGAACCGGGCGGCGGCGGTGGCGATCTGGCCGCGCAGATGCGCGAGCGGCGGCCCGTCGGCGAGGTTGGCGGCGTACCAGCCTCCGGGTCTCAGCGCCCGGCGGACCTCGTCGAGGAACTCGGTCGAGGTGAGGTGGGCCGGGGTGCGGGCCCCGCTGAAGACGTCGGCGATGACGAGGTCGGCCCAGCTGTCGGGCACCTTGGCGAGCCCTTCCCGCGCGTCGACGGACCGCACCCGGACCCGGGCGCCGCGGTCCAGCGGCAGTTCACGGCGGACCAGTTGGACGAGGGCCGCGTCACGCTCGACGACCTGCTGGGTGGAGCGGGGGCGACTGGCGGCGACGTAACGGGCGAGGGTGAGGGCGCCACCGCCGAGATGCACGGCCTGTACGGGTCTGCCGGGTGCGGCCACGAGATCGATGACGTGACCGAGGCGGCGCTGGTACTCGAAGGACAGATAGGAGGGGTCGTCCAGGTCGACGTGCGACTGCGGCGCCCCGTCGATGAGCAGCGTCCAGGCCCGCGCACGGTCCCGGTCGGGTATGAGTTCGGCGAGTCCGCCGTCGACGGTCTCGACGACGGAGGCGAGGTCCGCGCCGGAGCGCCGGGGGTTCCTGGACTTTCCCACCTGGCCATTATCAGGGGGTACGGTCACCGCCACCCGCCCGCACCGGCGACCACGCGTCACCGGCAGTTGTCGGCCGCCTCGATCAGCCGCGCGGCCTCTCCCAGCGCCGCACGCAGCACCACGGGATCCGTCGCCAGGTCCGCCTCGCCGGGCGGCAGGAGCCAGTCCGAGCCCTCGACCGGCGGCTCGGGGTCCAGGTTCAGCCTCAGCCCGCGGCCGTCGGTCTCCGTACAGGTGCTGCCGGGCACGTCCCAGGCGGCCGCCGTGCCCGACGGGACCACGAAGCCGAGGGTGTCGCATCCGTCGTCGTGCAGTACGGGCCCCACCGCGTCCCCGGCGGCCCCCCGCCGCAGGATGTCGACCGCCTCCAGGCCCTGCCGCGCCGGGACCGTGACCACGTCGCAGGCCGCCGCCGGCGGCTCGCCGCACTCTGCGGTCGGCGCGTGCCCCGCCGTAGTCGACGGCACATGCGGAGCGATGCTCTGGCTGGTCTCCATCCCGACCTCCACCACGGAACCCCTTTTGCAGTCCGCGGAGTTCAACGCGCCGCGACGTCAACGGCTACGGCGGAAGTCAGCCGCAAAGGATGGCAGTTCATGGCAGATCCCGTATGAGATATCCGTTTTGTAGCCAAACACTGCGTGGCGGGTCCGCTACAGCAGGTACGTTCATGCCCGCCGACAGCAAGGGCACCACACGGATATTCGGTACGGGTGTCCGGCTCAACTCGTCCTCGCTCCGGCATGGTTCGACGGTTCGCATGAGAGGACCCGGCCATGGCGTCGTCAGAGCTGACCTCGTCCCAGCCCTTCCAACCACCGAGGCCGAATCTCGCGTTCCGGCAGCTGCGCGGACAGCGCTCGCCGGCCGAGTTCGCCGCGGTGGTACGACGAGCCGCGCGCGAGATCGGCGAGCGGGTCAGCTGTGACGCGCGTTACGTCGGGCGGGTCGAGGCCGGCGAGATCCGCTGCCCCAACTACGCGTACGAACGGGTGTTCCTGCACATGTTCCCCGGCCGCACGCTCACCGACCTCGGCTTCGCGCCCCGCTCGTCCGTACGCGGACGCCGGGCGCACACCGACGAGGACGCGCCCCTCGTACACACCACGAGCCCGGCGTGCGCCGCAAGTGAGACGTGGAGGGGCCACGAGCCGTATGACCCGCAGAACCCGTACGACCCGTACGACCCGTACGGATCAGAGCAGAACCACGAGAACCACCAGAATCACGAGATCCACGAGGAGAGCGACGTGCTGCGTCGCGCATTCATGACCGGCGGAGGCGCCACAGTGGCCGCCGCCTCGCTGAGCCCCCTGGGGCTCGCCTTCGACGCCGCGGCGGCGGAACGTCCCGTGCGACGTGCCGGGGGACACGAGGCGGACGCGCTCGAGGAAGCCGTACGCCGTATCCGGCTGCTCGACGACCGGCATGGCGCCGACGGCCTCTACCGGCGTGCCGCCGCCCCACTGCGTGCCGCGTACGAACTGCTCGACGCCGGTACGACCCGGCAGGCGACCGGCGACCGGATCCACTCGGGGGCGGGTGAACTGGCCATCTCGGTGGGGTGGCTGGCGCACGACTCGGGGCGGTTCGACGACGCGCGCTCGCACTACGCGGAGGCGCTGGCGACGGCCCGGATGGCGGGCGACCCGGCCCTGGAGGCGCACGCCTTCTGCAACACCTCGTTCCTGGCACGGGACGCGGGCCGGCCGCGTGAGGCCGTGCGGGCCGCCCAGGCCGCGCAGCGCGTCGCACGCCCGCTGGGCTCCCCCCGTCTGATGTCGCTGCTGGCGCTGCGCGAGGCGGGCGGCTGGGCGGGGCTCGCCGACCGCACCGGCTGCGAGCAGGCCCTCGTCCGCGCGCAGGCCCTCTTCGACCGGGGCCACTCCGACGCCGACCCCGAGTGGATGAGCTTCTACGGGGAGGCCGAGCTGGAGGCACTGGAGGCACAGTGCTGGTCGATACTGGGCAACTGGCAGCGGGCGGCCCGGCACGCTGGGCGGGCGGCCGAGCTCCAGGACCCGCACTTCACCCGCAACATCGCCCTGTACATGGCGGAACTGGCGGACGACCTGGCCCGGGGCGGACGACCTGACGAGGCCGCGGCCGCCGGCATGCGGGTGCTGGACCTGCTCGACCAGGTGCAGTCGTCGCGGGTGCAGACCATGCTGGCCGGGACGGCGCGGGTACTGCTGCCGCACCGGCGGGCGAGCGGCGTGTCGGCCTTCCTGGAACGACACGCGAGCACCCCCCGCATGGCGTGACCGGCGGGGGCTGTGGCCGGCCGGCTACGCCGCCAGGTGCCCCAGGTCGTTCCAGCTCTCGATCGCCGGCTCCCCGTAGGCCCACCCCAGCACCGACAGCGACGTCGGGTTCAGCCGGATGCGGGCGGCGAAGTCGAGCGGCAGGCCCAGCCAGCGCGCGCCGATGGACCGCAGTATGTGCCCGTGCGCGAAGACCAGCACGTCGCGGTCCGCCTCGCGCGCCCATGCCACCACCTCGTCGGCCCGGGCCGACACCTCGGACAGGCTCTCGCCCTCCGGCACGCCGTCGCGCCAGATGAGCCAGCCCGGCCGTACGGCCTGGATCTCGGCCGGTGTCATGCCCTCGTAGGCGCCGTAGTGCCACTCCATGAGCGTGTCCCAGGTACGCGCGCGTTCGCCGAAGCCGGCGAGTTCGCACGTCTCACGCGCGCGTGAGAGCGGGCTCGTGCGGATCTCGACCCCCGCGAGCCCGTCGTACGGCGGCCGGTGCAGACGCTCGCCCAGCAGCTTCGCGCCCCGGCGGCCCTCCTCCAGGAGCGGCACATCGGTCCTGCCCGTGTGCTTGCCGGACAGCGACCACGCCGTCTGTCCGTGCCGGGCCAGCAGGATGCGCGGTGCCATGGAAAGGCCTTTCCGGGAGAAATGAGAGGCGGACCCGTCCATCATCGCGCACGCTGTGCGGGGGCAACCCCGGGGGCGATCTCTGCGTCTTGAGGGCCGGGGCGCCCGAAGGGGGCTCGCGCATACACCGTAAAGTGGTACGACCGGTCAACCGGGCGCCGCGACGAGAAGGGGGAGGCGATCGGATGCCACGCGCCGAGACAGCTGGCGTGGAGGCGACGCCGCGGACCCGCCTGCGCTGGTGGACCGAGCTGCCGCTGATACTCCTGGTCTACGCCTGCTACTCGGCGGGCCGGCTCCTCGCCCGGGGCGATGTCAGCCATGCCGTCGACCACGGCCTCGCGATCCTGGACATCGAGAAGGCCCTGTACCTCAACGCGGAGCACCCCCTCAACCGCCTCTTCACGCGCGAGCCCTGGCTCGGTGTCCCGGCCGACTTCTGGTACGCGTCACTGCACTACCTGGTCACGCCCGCGCTCCTGGTCTGGATCTTCAGGTCCCGCACCGTGCGCTATCGCGCGGCCCGCACCTGGCTGATGACGTCGACCTTCATAGGCCTGATCGGCTTCACCCTGCTGCCCACCTGTCCGCCCCGGCTGCTCGCCGAGAGCCACGGCTTCGTGGACACGATGGCCCAGTACAGCTCGTACGGCTGGTGGGGCGGCGAGGCCAGCGCGCCGCGGGGCATGGGCGGCATGACGAACCAGTACGCCGCCATGCCGAGTCTGCACGTCGGCTGGGCGCTGTGGTGCGGGGTGATGCTGTGGCGGTACGGCGGGACCCGCCTCACGAAGGTCGCGGCCGTCGCCTACCCCCTGATCACCACGATCGTCGTGATGGGCACCGCCAACCACTACTTCCTCGACGCGGTCGCGGGCGCCGCCGTGATGGGCGTCGGACTGCTGCTGACGCCGTACGTGCTGCGGACCGCGGACCGGGTCAGGGCGCGGTTCGGCCCGGAGGTGGCACCCGTCGCGACGGCCGGAACGGCCTCCGGCGGCACGGTCGCGAAGGGTGCCCGGGACAGTGCGCGCGGCACCGTCACGGTGGCCTCCGACGACGCTTCTTCCTCAATTGTCAGTGGCGGATGCCAGACTTCCGCGGGTGAGCGAATTCCACGGCAGCGCGAGTCCCGGTTCGGATCCGGAGCCGAGCCGAGTGCCTCTCCCCAGGACGCGGGGGACGGCGCTCCGACACCGGCTCGCTGAGCTGCGCGGTCCCGACGTACCGGCCAAGGCGCTGGACGCGCGCGCCCTGGCCGCCCTCGCCGCCAACCCCGGCTGCAGGCGGCGCGCGATCCTGGACGGCGCCGGGGTGAACAAGGCGGCACTGGCGAGCGCGCTGGGCTCGCCGTCGGTCTTCGGGCAGTCGCAGTTCGCCTTCACGCGCGGGAACGCCTTCGAGGCCAAGGTCAAGGCGGACGGCGGCGCGGAGCTGCTGCGGCTGGCGCACGAGAGACTGGACCGCACCGCCGAACCGCCCGGCCACGCGCGTGTGCCCGAGCTCACCGCGACCGGCCCCGAGGGCCGCACGGCCCGTACGGCACTGGCTCTGCGGGAGGCCACCGAAGCGCGCGGCGAGTGGACGCTGCTCGACCATCCGATGCTCGCGCTGGACGTCGCCGGCTCGCCCGCCTTCCTGGAGCCGGACGCGGTCGTCGTGCATCCGGACGGCAGCTGGACGGTCGTGGAGATCAAGTCCTTCCCGATGCTGGACGGCGCGGCGGACCCGGCCAAGGTCGGCGCGGCCGCGCGGCAGTCCGCGGTGTACGTGCTGGCGCTGGAGCAGATCGCCGCCCGGCTCGGCTCGGACGGCGCCCCCGCCCCGCGCGTGCGCCATCGCGTCCTGCTGGTCTGCCCCAAGGACTTCTCCAACCTCCCGACCGCCTCGGCCGTCGACGTCCGCAAGCAGCGCGCGGTGACCGCCCGCCAGCTGGCCCGGCTGACCCGCATCGAGGACATCGCCGACACCCTCCCCGACGGCACCTGCTTCTCCCCGGAGCTGCCCGCCGCCGACCTGACGACGGCCGTCGAGTCGGTCTCGGCGACGTACGCGCCGGAGTGCCTGTCCGCCTGTGAGCTGGCCTTCCACTGCCGAGCCCGCTCCCGCGCGTCCGGCGCGGTCACGTCGCTGGGCCGTTCGGTGCGAGCCGAGCTGGGCGACCTGACGACGGTCGAGGACGTCCTGTCGGCGGCCCGGGGCGAGTCCGGCGACCCGGCCGACCCGGCGGTGGCCGCCCTGCGCAGGGCGGCGCGGCTGCGTGGCGAGGCCCTCGGCCGGGAACCCGGGGCCCTCGGCCGCCCGGAGGCGGTGGCCGCGTGTCGCTGATCTCCACCCTCGCCCGCCTCGAAGCGGTGAGCACGGGCCGCGCCCAGCCCGCCGCCACCGTCCGCCACCGGCGTCTGTCCGAGCGGCCGCTGGTCTTCGTGCCCCTCACCACCGCGGGTGAGGCCGGGGCTCCGCTCGGCGCGCTGGTCGGCACCGACCGGGACGCCCCGCACCTGCTGGTCGTACCCCAGCCCCGCGACCGGGACCTCCGGTTCGCCTTCCTGGCCGAGCTGGCGGACGTCGTCCTGCCGTACATCGACACCTACGCGCAGGACGTGGAGGCGGCCGAGCGCAACGAGACCGATCCGGAGACCGGCAAGCGGGTCAAGGTCGAGGTCGAACTGTGCGCGGACGCCCCGCAGTTGATCGTGCCGAGCCGCGCGGGCATCGACTTCGTACGGCTCCTGGGCCGCTCGATGCGCTTCCGGCGTACGGCGGAACAGGACCCGGAGACCCCCTATCCGGCGCCCCCGCGCGTGCCGTTGCTCGGCCGCTGGCTGACCCACTTCGCCGAGCGGGCCCGTGTGCCCGGCTCCTCCCTGCTGTCGGCCATGACGGACGTACTGGCCCGGCACTGGACGACCGGCCAGTCCACCCTGGAGGACCAGCATCTCGGCGCGCTGCTGGCGTGGATCGACCCTCCCCACCAGGCGTCGACGGGCGCCGAGGCCGCACTGCGGGCGGAGCTCGCGCGGGACCGGGAGGGCCAGCTGCTGTGCCCGCCCGCCGGTCCCGCCACCGACCCGGCGTTCGACAACAAGTTGCTCGCCCCCGCCATCGAGCGCTACGACCGCGCCCGCACCGCCCTCGCCGCCGCCGAGGACGGGCTGGAGGCGGACGACCGGCTCGGGGATCTCACCGCCGCCGAACGCGAGATCCGCGCCCTCGTCGAGAGCCGGACCAGGCCCACCTGGGACGCGGTGTGGCGGGGCCTGGACCTGGTGCGGGAGCTGCCCGAGGCCGGGCGGGTCGAGGAGCGGTGGACCCGCGACCGCTGGTCCTTCACCGGCCACCGCGACCGCGTCCTCGCCGGCGAACCCCCGCAGCCGCGCCGTGACGACGCGGTCACCGCCGCCAACAAGCTCGCCGCACGCGAGCGTGAACAGGCCCGTCTGGAGGCGCAGGAGGCGCTCGACGACCCGCTGGTGATGGCGGGGCGGCGACTGTCCGGGGAGGCGTTCGCGGGCGAGGTCACCGAGGTCGTCATGGCGTACAGCGAGGGCAAGCGCCCGAGTCCGCGGCCCCTGGTGACCGTTCGCACGGACGACCGGCCGCATCTGGGCGAGCGGGCCAAGGTGTTCCGCTCGCTGGGCGGCAAGCCCCAGTCGGCGGAGTTCGTCGGGTACGAGGGGGACATCGAGGACGGGGGCGTGCTCGTGGTGCTGCGGGTGCTGGACAAGATGGGCCGCGGCAAGGAGCCGGAGGAGGGGTCGGTGCCCGAGAAGGGCGACCTGTTGTGCTTCACGTTGTTCGAGCACGAGCCGCGGGGCGGCGCGAAGCTGCCCGACCCGGAGCAGACGCCGTGGACGCACGGCGGGCCTCCCGGGGAGCAGGCCCCCGAGGCCGCCGACGCCCTGACCGAGGAGGACGTGCTGTGACCGCCGTGTTCGACCCCGGTGCCGCGGCGACCGAGGCCACCGACGCGATCCTTCACGACACGCTGCACGGCACCGCGCGCGGCGTCGTCGTCGACTCCCCGCCCGGCGCCGGCAAGTCCACGCTCGTGGTCCGCGCGGCCCTCGAACTCGCCGACGCGGGGCGCCCGCTGATGGTCGTCGCGCAGACCAACGCCCAGGTCGACGACCTGGTGCTGAGACTCGCCGAGAAGAACCCCGAGCTGCCGGTGGGCCGGCTGCACAGCAGTGACGCCGACCCGTACGACAAGGCCCTGGACGACCTGCCGAACGTACGCAAGTCGGCGAAGGCGGGCGACCTGGCGGGCCTCTCGGTCGTCATCTCCACGGCGGCCAAGTGGGCACACGTCAAGGTCGACGAGCCCTGGCGGCACGCGATCGTCGACGAGGCGTACCAGATGCGCTCGGACTCGCTGCTCGCCGTGGCGGGGCTGTTCGAACGGGCGCTGTTCGTGGGCGACCCGGGGCAGCTGGACCCGTTCGCGATCGTGGGCAGCGAGCAGTGGGCGGGCCTGTCGTACGACCCGTCGGGCTCGGCCGTCACCACCCTCCTGGCCCACAACCCCGAACTGCCCCAGCACCGCCTGCCGGTCTCGTGGCGGCTCCCCGCGTCCGCCGCGCCCCTCGTCTCCGACGCCTTCTACCCGTACACCCCGTTCCGCAGCGGCACGGACCACGGCGACCGACGCCTGTCCTTCGCGGTCCCGTCGGACGGCTCGGGCCCCGACCGGGTGATCGACGAGGCGGCGGAGTCGGGCTGGGGACTCCTGGAGCTGCCCGCCCGGAACACCCCGCGCACGGACCCCGAGGCGGTCCGGGCGGTGGCGACGGTCGTACGGCGCCTCCTGGACCGGGGCGGAGCGGCGACGTCGGAGCGCTCGCCCGATCCCGCTCCCCTCACCGCCGGCCGGGTCGCGGTCGGCACGGCCCATCGGGACCAGGCGGCGGCAGTCCGGGCGGCCCTGGCAGAGCTGGGCGTGACGGACGTCACCGTGGACACCGCGAATCGCCTCCAGGGCCGCGAGTACGACGTGACCGTGGTCCTCCATCCCCTCTCCGGCCGCCCCGACGCCACCGCCTTCCACCTGGAGACGGGCCGCCTGTGCGTCCTCGCCTCCCGCCACCGGCACGCGTGCATCGTGGTCTGCCGGGCGGGGGTGAGCGAACTGCTGGACGACTACCCGTCGACCGAGCCGGTGCAACTGGGGACGCTGGTGAAGTTCCCGGACGGCTGGGAGGCGAATCACGCGGTTCTCGCTCGGCTGGCGGAGCACCGGGTCGCGTGGCGCCCGTGAACCGATGCGAACCGAACAGCACCCACCCGTGCGGCCCCACCCCAACACCACCCATCCGCCGGACGGAG
>NZ_JBHVGZ010000003.1:103936-119518 GCF_042800355.1 Streptomyces sp. NPDC057623 | reverse complement strand
TCCGGCACGCCGCCGCAGGCGGCCGAAGAACACAGCCCGGACGGCTGGGAGGCGAATCACGCGGTTCTCGCTCGGCTGGCCGAGCACCGGGTCGCATGGTGGAGCGGCTGAGTCCGGTGGTGGTGCGGCCGGGTCTGGGGGCAGAGCGTTCGGGCTGGGCTCGACGCCCACTTGCGTGGGCGCGGGACAATGGACGGTGAACCGGTTCGCTGGAGGGTGGCCGGTTGCGGGGGTCGGTCGCCGGGGAGCAATCAGACCGGTGACGTACCAGATCGGTGACGTAGGAGAAGGAGAAGACATGGCGGAGCCCACGCCGCGTCGGAACGAATCGCGGCTACGCCCCGCGCCCCTGCTCTTCGAGCCCGCGCAGGTGGCCGCGGACCCGGAGCACTTCTTCGACCTGGAGTCGATCGACGACCCGCGGGCGCTGCTGGCTCGGGCGACCGAGCTGACGCAGGCGTTCCGGGCGGCGACGGACCGTGCGGTGGAGTTCCAGGCCATGGCCGCCGCCCAGCTGGCGGACCCCCGGCGGTTCGACCGGCTGACGCCCGCCGACATCGCCGCGCGGGCCGAGTGGACCGAGGACTACGCCAAGAAGATGGTGGAGTTCGGCAGGGATCTGATGCGTGGGGTCGAGGGCCCGGGGCACGTCGACCCGGTCTGACCCACCCGGGGCACTCGATGGCATATGCCAGGCGGGCAAGATACGCCCTGCATCCCCACCCTGTCCCGGTTTCCGGGAACTCTCGGGAACGGCGCGCTCACCGTCGGTAGATGTATTCGCCATGAGCAGCACACGCAACGCCCCGTTCTCGCCCACCTCGCCCGCCTCCCTCACCGCGGACGGCGCCGCCTGGCTCGCCTCCGCAGAACCGTATCCGCGCAGCGCCCAGGCGTTCCGGGACGAGCGGCCGACGGCCCCCGTGGTCCTGTCCTGCGGATCCGCCTTCGACGTGGTGAGCGCACCCGCGGTCTTCGGGCGCCGGATGGTCGACCAGTTATGGGAGGAAGGCCCCGGATCGGGACCGGTGGCGGTGTTCCGGGGCCGGATGCTGCTGTTCGCCGTGCCCGGTACGGCCCAGCGGCTGCCGTCACTGCTGCGCTGGGAGGAACTCGGCCGTGCGGGCGAGGTCCCGGCCCTCCTCTGCCACGGCACCGGAGACGCGGTGACGGTCCCTGGCCGGTCCGGCAGCGACACCCCCTCCGGCGGCCGCTGGCTGGTCGCCCCGGACACCCGTAGTCCCTGGTTGCCGGGGCCCGAGGTGCTGCTCTGGGCGGCCGTGCGGGCGGCTCGGGCTGCCGTTCGGATATCGATTTTTCCCCACCCCGATCAGGGTGCTAATGTCTACGACGTCAGCAGGCGCCGCTAGCTCAGTTGGTTAGAGCAGCTGACTCTTAATCAGCGGGTCCGGGGTTCGAGTCCCTGGCGGCGCACAGACAGTGAAAGCTCCTCGCAACCGCGGGGGGCTTTCGCTTTTGAGGAGACTTCTCCCGGTCCCGCGGAGGAACGCGGTATCAGCGGGTCCGCGGTTCGAGTTCGCGGCGACGCACAGACAGTGGGAGACCCTCGTGGAAACGAGGGGCCTTTCGCCTTGCCCCCCCGGCGCACGAGCGGTCTGCGAGGCGTACCGCTACCACCCGGCGTACATCTGTCCCATCACGCGACCCCTCACCCGGCGCACGCGCTACCCGATCGCCGTGATCTTCACCGTCCACGCCCCCGAAACCGTCCGCCCCTCCACGTCCACCCGCACCCCTTCCTCCGGCACCGTGAAGCTCTCGCCGAGCCCGACCGGCGCGTCCGCGAGCGGTGGATACACGGACTCCTCCCAGCAGGCCTCGCTGCGCGGATGGGCGTCGATCACCTCGACCGGCCCGCCCCCGGACTCCGTCTGGCTCCGCACCCGGTACACCAGCACCCCCTGCCGGCAGGTCCGCATGTCGTTGCCCACCGGGCCGCGCACCTCGAAGGCGAGGGCGCTTTCCGGCCCGGTGGGGACGACGGCGAGCTTGGTCCCGTTGCCCAGCCCGAAGCCGGGCACCACGCCGTACGCTCCGAGTGTGCCGTACGTCCCGGGCTCGGCGCGCGAACCGAAGGCACCGCTGTCATCGAACGCGCCCTGGGCCCCGACGGGGCCGGGCGACCCGGCCGCACCCGTCTGCGCCGGGATCCCGGGCGCCGCCGACAGCGGCTCCAGCGTCAGCCGTACCGGTCCGCCGCCCCGCCCCTGCACACACACCACCTGCCGCGGATCCAGCCATCCGAGCTTCCACTTGTGCCAGCCGAACAGATCCGGGGCCATGCCGAACTGGCTGCCCATCAGGTCCCAGTCACCGACATAGGTGTCCCAGTCACCCTTGCCGTCCACCGGACGGTGGTACAGGTCCGGCAGGTCGAAGACATGGCCGGTCTCGTGGGCGAGGACCAGCCGGTCCGGCGGATGGTTCTCGAAGACCGTGACGACGCGCCGGATGTCCGTGCCGTCGGCCCGCAGCGGAACGTCCAGGTTGACGACCTTCGTGGCGTCCGAGTCGACGCCGGGCGCGTCCGGGTCGGCGACGAAGTAGACGATGTCGTAGCGGGAGAAGTCCACCTGCCGGTCCGCCGCGGCGAGCGCGTCCCGCAGATAGGCGGCCCGGTCGGTGACCCGCCAGTCACGCTGTATGGCGTACGCCGTGGACGGCCTCGGCATGCGGATCCAGTGCCGGAGCGGATGCGGGCGCAGGGTGAACCTGCCGTAGGAGGCGCGTTCGAAGAAGCGGGTGGTGGCCGGGAAGTGGTCGGCCGTCAGTTCGGCGGGTGTCGTCAGGGGGGCGGAGTCCGGGAAGGACAGGAAGACCATGACGGCGTCGAGTTCCCTGGTCGGGCGCGGGTAGGCGGCGTTCCAGGTGTCCAGGCCCTCGGAGTGGTGGGCAGCGGTCCGCTTGAGTGCGCACGGCGCCGTGTCGAACGGTTCGGCGACCGAGGGACCGGCGACCAGGGAGGTCGCGGCGAGCGCCGACATCGTGGTGAACACGGCGGCGGTGCTGCGCAGTCGGGACCGGTCCCGCAACAGGCCCATCCCACGGAGCAGGGGGAACTGACGCGGCACGGGGACCTCCGGAGCGGTTCGCGGGACACCGCACCCAGCCTGTGTCGGATTGTCGTACTACGTCCTGTTCAGCTGCACCGGACGGGTGAGAGGGCCGACCGGTTGTCAGAACCGACACCCCCGAATCGCTCACGGAACGTCACAACTGGTCGGGGGTTCGAAGAAGCTGTCCAGGTGCGGGCAGAAACGATCTGTCAGAAGCGCGCGCCGCGTGGGAACACTGAACAGTAGGTGGAAGGCCCTCGGGCCAGCCTCTATGATCGGCACACTTTCCTGACACTTTCCTGCACGGACACGGCCCGGCGACCACAGGGGGGCACCCCCGTCCACCGGCCGACCATTCCGATGAGACCCATCCGAAGATCGAGTGCACTGCGGGAGCGAGCGGTGAGCGGAACGTCCGAAGGGCCGACGCCCGCGGCAGGCCTCATCAGGGCAGCCGTCACAGAGAGTAACGTACAGTCATCCCCTGGTTCCGGATCGTCCCCTCCCTATTCCTCCGCGTTCTCCGCCGCCCCGCTGGCGATGGCCGTGGTCGATCGCGAGGGCCTGGTGACCGGTGCCAACGCCTCCTTCACCGACCTGCTGGGTACGGCCCCCGGTGAGCTGGCCGGTTCCGTCGCCGCCGACCTGGTGGACCTCGCCTCCGACGCGCGCGCCTGGCACGCGTACCGCGAGGTGCTGCGCGGCCGCCAGGCCCAACTGCGCTGCACACGACGCCTGAAACACCGGGACGGGCACTCCCTGTGGGTGCAGGTCACCGTCGCGCCGCTGCCCGGCGAGGAGCCCTGCGGCGTCCTGCTCTCCGTCGCCGACATCAGCGACCACCGTGAACTCCAGGCACGGCTGCGGCACTTGGAGATGCACGACCCGGTGACCCGGCTGCCCAACCGCACCCTGTTCTTCGAGCGCCTGTCGGCCGCGCTGGAGGTGGAGTCGTACGACGAGAGGGGCACCACCGGGCGAATCGGCCTGTGCTACCTGGACCTTGACGGCTTCATGGCGATCAACGACACGCTCGGCCACCGCGTCGGCGACAAACTGCTGGCCGCCGTGGCCGAACGGCTCACGTGCTGCGCCGAGGAGGCGGGCTTCGCCAGATCGATCCCGCCCCTGGTGGCCCGGCTCGGCGGGGACGAGTTCGCCCTGCTGGTCGAGGACTCGACGGGCACCGAGCAACTGGCCGACCTCGCCGAGTCGGTACTCGCAGCCCTGCGGGCCCCCTTCGACCTGGGCGGCCGGCGTCTGTCGGTGTCGGCCTCGATCGGCGTGGTGGAACGCCAGGCGGCCGGCACCACCCCCACCGCCCTGATGGCGGCCGCGGACACGACGCTGTACTGGGCGAAGGCCGACGGCAAGGACCGCTGGACGCTCTTCGACCCCGAACGCAACGCCCACCTCATGACCCGCCAGGCCCTCGCCTCCACGCTCCGCCCCGCCATCGAGCGCGGGGAATTCGCCCTGGAGTACCAGCCGTTGGTCAGCATGGAGGACGGCCGGCTGCGCGGCGTCGAGGCACTTGTCCGCTGGAATCATCCTCAGTTCGGCGTACTGGCGCCGAATCGGTTCATCGGACTGGCCGAGGAGGACGGTTCGATCGTGCCGCTCGGCCGCTGGATCCTCGCGACCGCCTGCCGTCAGGCACAGGCCTGGCAGGTCGCGCACCCCGACGAGCCGCCGATCTTCGTGAGCGTGAACGTCGCCGTCCGCCAGGTCTGGGACTCCGACCTGGTGGCGGACGTGGCCCGGATCCTCGACGAGACCGGACTCGCCCCGCATCTGCTCCAGTTGGAGCTGACCGAGTCGGCCGTGATGGGCTCGGCGGGACGCCCGATCCAGGACCTCCAGGCGCTCAGCGACATGGGGGTGCGCATCGCGATCGACGACTTCGGCACGGGCTATTCGAACCTCGCGTACCTGAGCCGGCTGCCGGTCTCGGTCCTGAAGCTGGACGGTTCCTTCGTACGGGGCTTCCAGTACGAGAGCGACAGCAACGCGGCCGTCCCGCCGAACCCGGCGGACGAGGTCGTCGTCGAGGCGATGATCGATCTGGCCCATCGGCTGGGGCTGACGGTCACCGCGGAGTGCGTGGAGACCCTGGCGCAGGCCTCGCGGCTGCGGCGGATCGGGTGCGACACCGGTCAGGGGTGGCTGTACTCGCGGCCGGTGCCGCCGGATCGTATCTCCGAGCTGCTGGGTGTGCGGGTCTGAACCGTCGCGACGGGTCCGGTCAGGTGGTCGGCAAGTCGTAGGCGTCCGCGATGAGTTCGTACGAGCGCAGGCGTACGTCCATGCCGGGGGCGTTGCTCGTGATCATCAACTCGTCGGCGCCGGTGCGCTTGTGGAGGTCGTCGAGGCCGGCCCGGACCTCGTCGGGGGTGCCGTGGACGACGTTGGCGTTCCACGAGTCGGCGAACTCGCGCTCCAGCGAGGTGAATTCGTGGGCCTCGGCCTCTTCGGGGGTGGGGATGAGGCCGGGGCGGCCGGTGCGCAGGCGGATCATGCTGAGGGCGGCGGCCTTGACCTGGCGGCGGGCCTCCCTCTCCTCCTCGGTGGCGAGGGCGGAGACACCGATGAGGGCGTACGGGCGGTCGAGGACGGCCGACGGCTGGAAGGACTCCCGGTACAGGTCCAGGGCCGGGATGGTGTTCTGTGCCGAGAAGTGGTGCGCGAAGGCGAAGGGCAGGCCGAGGACCGCGGCGAGGCGGGCGCTGAAGCCGGAGGAGCCGAG
Source organism: Streptomyces sp. NPDC057623 (assembly GCF_042800355.1). NCBI lineage: Bacteria > Bacillati > Actinomycetota > Actinomycetes > Kitasatosporales > Streptomycetaceae > Streptomyces > Streptomyces sp. NPDC057623. Next base: position 113,695 of record NZ_JBHVGZ010000003.1, on the reverse strand, counting down.
CAGCCAGATCGGGGGGCGGTGCGGGGACTGGACGCCGCCGGGTGACGTCGACTGGACGGGGCCGGGGACGGCGTGGATACGGCGGTAGGGGTGACCGTCCGGGAAGTCGTCGTCGAGGAAGCGGGTGAGCTCCGCGAGCTGTTCGGGGAATTCGTCGGCGCCTGAGTGAATGGGGTCCGTGCGGCGGAGGGCGGCTGATGTGGCGCCGTCCGTGCCGGGGGCGCGGCCGAGGCCGAGGTCGATGCGGCCGGGGGCCATGGCCTCCAGGGTGCCGAACTGTTCCGCGATGACGAGGGGGGCGTGGTTCGGGAGCATCACGCCGCCGGAGCCGAGGCGTATGCGGGTGGTGTGGGCTGCTATGTGGGCGAGGATCACGGCGGGGGACGAGGACGCCACGCCGGGCATGGAGTGGTGTTCGGCGACCCAGTAGCGGTGGAAGCCGCGGGACTCCGCGAGGCGGGCGAGGTCGACGCTGGTGCGCAGGGCGTCGGTGGCGGTGTGGCCGGAGCTGACCGTGACCAGGTCGAGTACGGAGAGGGGGGCCGGGGCGGTGCCGTGTGCGGTGCCTCGGGTCTCGTCTGCCGGCACTTGTGCCTCCTGCGTTTGCCGTGTGGTGTGCGATCGGCGTTAACAGGAGGGGGGCTCCGGTTTATTCCCTCGCCCCCGCCGCTCCTACCCGTCCCATCTTCCGAAGGGGCTCCGCCCCTGCCACCCCGCCAGGGGGCTGCCGCCCCCTGGACCCCCGCTTTCGGCCCTGAAGGGGCCTCGTCCTCAGACGCCGGACGGGCTGAAAGACCTAGACCTGCACGATCGGCTCCCTGGTGAAGAGCGCGCCCAGTGCCGGGGCGTTCACTCGGCGGTCCGTCAGCCTCAGGGCCTCCCAGACCGTGACCTGGTTGGCGGTGAGGACCGGCTTGGAGAGGTGCTGTTCCAGGGCCGGGAGGTGGGAGGCGGTGTGCAGGGCCGTGTCGGGGAGCAGGATCGCCTCGGCGTCGGGGTGGTCCGCCTCCCTCGCCAGGGCGAACAGCTCCTTCTCGCCCCAGGTGCCGACCTCGACGGCGGTGATGATGCCGGAGCCGCGCACCGACACCACCTCCGTACCGGCCGCGCGCAGGAAGTCCGCGAAGAGCCCGGCCACGTCGTCCGGGTACGTCGCGCCGATCGCCACCCGCCCCACCCCCAGCTCCTGGACCGCGTGTGCGAAGGCGAAGGACGTCGAGGACGCGGGCATACCGGCTGTGACGGCCAGGTTGCGTACCTGCTCGTGGGCGCCCTCCCAGCCGTAGACGAAGCTGCCGCTCGTGCAGGCCCACACCACCGCCTCGGCGCCGGTCAGCCGCAGGGCCTCCACGCCCGCCGCGAGCCGCTCCGCGGAACCCATCCGCAGCAGCGCGTCCACCCGGTGCGCGTCCTCGCCGATGTCGGTGTGCACCAGGTCGAGCCGGATGTCGCTGGCGAGCAGTTGTTCGATGCGGGGATAGTCGTCCTCGGCGGAGTGGCCCGGGTAGAGAAATCCGAGTGCGGTCATGTCAGCCTTCCTGCTGCTCGCTGCGTCTGCTCGCTGGGCCTGGTACTAGTGCCCGCTTCTCCTACTGCTGTTCCTGCTCGGGTACATCCGGCACCTCAGGAAGCGCCGCACCGCCGGGCGCAGCCGGGTCGATCCGTGCCGCCGGATCGATCAGCGCCTGATACGGCCCCACCGCGCGAGTACCCAGCCGACGCAGCGCAGCCCACATCGTCACCTGGTTGGCCGAGAGCACCGGTATGCGCAGTTCCGCCTCCAGCTGGGGGATCACGTCGTAGGTGGGCAGGTTGGTGCAGCTGATGAAGAGGGCCTCGGCGTCACGGCGTACGGCCTGGCGGGCCATGTCCGCCACATCGCGGTACGGCACCTTCCAGATGTGCCGGGTCAGCCCCATGAAGGCACACCCCGTGACCACGGTCCCCGCCTCCGCGACGTACTCCTCCAGCGCCCGCGTCACCGACACGGTGTACGGGGTCACCAGGGCCACACGGCGTACGCCGAGCTCGGTCAGCGCCTCCAGGAGGGCGCCGGAGGTGGTGACCGACGGCACCGCGCCCGACCGGGTCATCGCCTCGCACATCGCCCGCTCGCCCGCGATGCCGCCGACGAAGCTGCCGGAGGTACAGGCGTACGCGACCACCTCGGGCGCGACCGCGGTCAGGGTGCGGACGCCGTCGCTCAGCGTCTCGTGCTCACTGACGAGGCGGGCCAGATCGAGGCTGACCTCGACCGGCACGTAGGGCGTTCGGGTCAGGTGCAGCGAGACCTCGTCCGGCACCCAGCGCCAGAGCTCCCGGTCCAGCGCGAAGTCGAAAGGAGCGACGACTCCGACCCCACGCTGGGGTCGAGGTCCGCCGAGGAAGGAGATGTCCAGGCTGCTCATCGCAGGCACCGCCCTCACTACGAGATACGGGTGAGCAACGGACCGTGTGTACGCCCGTGTTGACGAAGGTAGGTTCGGGTGCGAGCGTGGTCAAACCTCGCATGTCAGACGGCCGTCCGTCGCAGTGGATCGACGGGGAACGGCCTCTGCGCACCCCAGGAGAACGCCCCGCGCACAACCGCCCGACGCCCCCGCCGACCCCGGAGAGACGACCCCGCATGACCGCACGCACCCCCGGTCCGCCGCACGCCTCCGACCCCCCGCCCACGCTCCTCGTCCTCGACGACGATCCCCTCCCCCGCCTCGGCCGCCTCACCGGCCGCGCCCGCGTCGAGCACGCGAGCGAGGAGACCCTGGCCGAGCGGCTGCCGCACGCCGACGTGCTGCTGGTCTGGGACTTCACCTCCCACGCCGTGCGCCACGCCTGGCCCGGCGCGGGCCCTCGGCCGCGCTGGGTGCACACGGCGAGTGCCGGCGTGGACCATCTGATGTGCCCGGAGCTCACCGAGTCCGACACCGTGGTCACCAACGCGCGCGGGGTCTTCGACCAGCCGATCGCCGAGTACGTCGCCGCCCTGGTGCTGGCGATGGCGAAGGACCTGCCGAGGACCCTGGAGCTTCAGGGTGCCCGGGAGTGGCGGCACCGGGAGGGGCAGCGTGTCGGCGGCACGCGCGCGTGCGTGGTGGGGTCCGGGCCCATCGGCCGGGCGATCGCCCGCACCCTCAAGGCCCTGGACATCACCACCGCGCTGGTCGGCCGGGCCCCGCGCACCGGCATCCACGGTCCCGAGGACCTCGACCGGCTGATCGCCCGCGCCGACTGGGTGATCGCGGCCGCGCCGCTCACCGAGCAGACGCACGGCATGTTCGACGCCCGTCGCTTCGGGGTCATGCAGCCGTCCGCGCGGTTCGTCAACGTCGGGCGCGGGCAGCTTGTCGTCGAGGACGACCTGGTCGACGCACTCGCCAAGCGGTGGATCGCGGGGGCGGCGCTCGATGTCTTCGAACATGAGCCCCTCACCCCCGAGAGCCCGTTGTGGGAGGTTCCGAATCTGATCGTCTCGCCGCACATGAGCGGGGACACGATCGGCTGGCGGGATGAACTCGGCCGTCAGTTCGTGGAGTTGTACGAGAGGTGGGAGGCGGGCAGGCCACTGCTGAACGTGGTCGACAAGCAGCGTGGGTACGTACCCGGACGCTGATGTCTACGGCTGGAGGGCGACGCATGACGGATCTCACCGAACTGACCGCCGTACAACTCCTCGACGGCTACCGCAAAGGAGAGTTCAGCCCCGTCGACGCCACCCGCGCGACCCTGGAGCGGGCCGAACGGATCCAGCCGGAGGTCAACGCCTTCACACGGCTCACGGCCGACGAGGCCCTCGCACGGGCCGGCGAGTCGACCGAGCGCTGGCGGCGCGGCGAACCGGCCGGTCTGGTCGACGGGGTCCCGGTCACCGTGAAGGACATCCTGCTGATGCGCGGCGGGCCGACGCGGAAGGGCTCGAAGACCATCCCGGAGCAGGGCCGTTGGGACGAGGACGCCCCCTCCGTGGCCCGACTGCGCGCGCACGGCGCCGTCTTCCTCGGCAAGACGACCACCCCCGAGTTCGGCTGGAAGGGCGTCACCGACTCGCCGCTGGCCGGAGTCACCCGCAACCCGTACGACCCGACCCGCACCGCGGGTGGCTCCAGCGGCGGTGCGGGGGCCGCGGTCGCGCTCGGCGCGGGGCCGCTCGCGCTCGGCACCGACGGCGGCGGGAGCGTGCGCATTCCGGCGGCCTTCTGCGGAGTCTTCGGCCTGAAACCGACGTACGGCCGTGTCCCGCTGTACCCGGCGAGCGCCTTCGGCACGCTGGCGCACGTCGGTCCGATGACCCGTGACGCGGCCGACGCGGCCCTGCTCCTGGACGTCATCGGCACGCCCGACTCGCGTGACTGGTCGGCGCTCCCACCGGCGCCGGGCTCCTTCGCGGCCGGCCTGAGCGGCGGAGTGCGGGGGCTGCGCGTCGCCTACTCGCCCTCCTTCGGCGGCCAGGTGGCGGTGCGTCCCGCGGTCGCGGCGGCGGTGCGGCGGGCGGTGGAGCGGCTGGCGGGGCTGGGGGCGTACGTCGAGGAGACCGACCCCGACTTCACCGATCCGGTGGACGCCTTCCACGCCCTGTGGTTCACGGGGGCGGCCCGGGTGACCCAGCATCTCGGCCCGCACCAGCGGGAGTTGCTCGACCCGGGGCTGCGGGAGATCTGCGATGCCGGCGCCCGGCTCACCGCGCTCGACTATCTGGCCGCGGTGGACGTCCGCATGGAGCTCGGCCGCCGGATGGGCCGCTTCCACGACACCTACGACCTCCTCGTCACCCCGACCCTCCCGCTCACGGCCTTCGAGGCGGGCGCCGAGGTCCCGAAGGGTTCGGGGCATCGCCGGTGGACCGGCTGGACCCCGTTCACCTACCCCTTCAACCTGACCCAGCAGCCGGCGGCCACCGTCCCCGTCGGCACCGACGGGGACGGCCTGCCGATCGGCCTGCAGCTCGTGGCCGCCCGGCACCGGGACGAACTCGTCCTGCGAGCGGCGCACGCGCTCTACGAGGCCGGGATCGCCGGGATCACGCCCTCCGGAAGCTGAGGGACTCCCCCAGCGCCCCGGACCGCCACAGGTCGTTGCAGCCCTGGGCCATCTCCTCCAGGCCCTCCACGATCTGGCCCCAGACGATGCCGGGCACCCAGCCCACGTCACCGTTCAGGAGCAGGTTGTTGCGCTCGTAGAACAGGGCCAGGTCGACGACCGTCGTGCCGGGGCGGACCTCACGGTCGTAGCCGTAGGACTTGCTGCCCAGCTCCGTACCCGCGAAGGCGAAATAGCACAGATCGCCCGGGATGGGGGTGACTGTCGGGTTTTCCAGGGGCGGCTCCGTTTCCGCGAAGGGCGGGAAGAGGGCGTAGATCTCGTTGCGGGCGTATTTCGCGTGGTAGACGTCGCCGGCCAGGGGCAGGGCGTCCCAGACGGCCGCGCAGGTGAGCGGGGCTCGGTCGTCCAGGAGTTTGGCGGTGCAGTGGATGCCCCGCTTGACCAGCGACACCTCGATGAACCGTTCAGTCATGCCTTCCACTGTGCATACATCGCATGGACTCGGGTAGCCGCGCCGCCATGGCTCCACCACTGGAACATGTCGAGACACAAGTCGGACACAGATCGGGCACCCCAACTCGCCGGTCGCTGCTCGCGGGGGTGGCGGCGCTCGGCGCGCTGGGCGCGGCAGGCTGCTCACGCGTGGCCACGGCCTCCACCAAGGAGGGCGGTGAACTGCTCGACCGGCTACGGGCCGCCGGCGTCGTACGGCTCGGCATCGCGGGCGAGATTCCCTTCGGGTACATCGACACGAACGGTGAACTCACCGGCGAGGCGCCCGAGCTGGCGAGGGTCATCTTCAAGCGGCTCGGCGTGGACCGGGTACAGCCCGTGCCCACCGAGTTCGGATCGCTGATACCCGGGCTGCGCTCGCAGCAGTTCGACGTCGTCGCCGCCGGGATGTACGTCAACCCCGAGCGCTGTGAGCAGGTCATCTTCTCCGATCCCGACTACCAGATGCTCGACTCCTTCATCGTGCGCAAGGGCAACCCGAAGGGGCTGCACGACTACAAGGACGTCGTCGGGAAGAAGGCGAAGTTCGCCACCGGGACCGGCTATGCCGAGATCCAGTACGCCGTCGAGGCGGGGTACAAGGAGAGCGACATCCTGATCGTGCCGGACCAGGTCGCGGGACTGAACGCCGTCGAGGCGGGGCGTGTGGACGTCTTCGCCGGTACGGCGCTCACCGCCCGTGAGGTCGTCAAGAAGTCGGCCAAGGCGGAGGCCACCAAGGCCTTCGCGCCCCTCGTCGGCGGGAAACCGCACGTCGACGGCGGCGCGTTCGCCTTCCGGCCGACCGAGACCACGCTGCGGGACGCCTTCAACGTCGAGCTGCACAAGCTCAAGAAGAGCGGCGAGCTGTTCCGCATCCTCAAGCCGTTCGGCTTCACCGAGGCCGAGATGACCGACCTCACCGCGAAGGAGCTGTGCGCAGGGGGGACGGGCTGATGACCTCGGGACTCTGGGAACTCGTACTCGAAGGGATCTGGGTCACCGTCCAGTTGCTGGTCCTGAGCGGACTGGTGGCCACGGTGGTCGCCTTCGGGGTCGGCATGGCCCGCACCCACCGGCTGTGGATCGTCCGCTTCCTCGCGGGCGTCTACACCGAGGTGTTCCGCGGGACCTCCGCCCTGATCATGATCTTCTGGGTGTTCTTCGTACTGCCGGTCGCCTTCGGCTGGCAGCTGGTCCCGCTGTGGGCCGGCACCCTCGCGCTCGGACTGACCTACGGGGCGTACGGCGCCGAGATCGTGCGCGGCGCCCTCAACTCGGTCGACCCGGCGCAGCGGGAGGGCGGGATCGCGCTCAGCTTCACGCCGTGGCAGCGGATGCGGCTGATCCTGCTGCCGCAGGCGGTGCCGGAGATGATCCCGCCGTTCTCCAACCTGCTGATCGAGCTGCTCAAGGGCACCGCGCTGGTGTCCGTCATCGGCATGGGCGACCTGACCTTCAGCGCCAACCTGGTGCGCCTCGCACTCCAGGAGAGCACGGAGATCTACACATACGTCCTGCTGATCTACTTCGCCATCGCCTTCCTGCTCACGCGCGGGATGCGCGGACTGGAACGCAAGCTCAAGACCGGCGTCGGCAAGCAGGTCGGGCGCACTCCCGACCAGGAGCTGCACCGTCCTGAGACGACGGGTGTGGGCGCGGGCGGTTCTCTCGGAGGCGTGTCATGACCTGGGACTGGGGCGCTGTCGCCGACTTCATGCCGAAGTTCTGGGACGGGCTGCTGCTGACGCTGCAGATCCTGGCCCTCGGCTCACTGATCTCGTTCGCGCTGGGGCTGGTGTGGGCGCTGCTGATGCGCACGCCGTCCCGCTGGGTGCGCTGGCCGGTCGGGGCGGTCACGGAGTTCATCCGCAACACCCCGCTGCTGGTGCAGCTTTTCTTCTTCTTCTACGTGCTGCCCGAGTGGGGCCTGACGTGGCCGGCGCTGACCACCGGCATCTGCGCGATCGGGCTGCACTACTCGACGTACACGATGCAGGTCTACCGCGCCGGCATCGAGGCGGTGCCCGCCGGCCAGTGGGAGGCCGCGACGGCGCTGAACCTGTCGGTGACCAGGACGTGGCGGGTGGTGATCCTGCCGCAGGCGATCCGCCGGGTCGTGCCGGCCCTCGGCAACTACGTCATCGCGATGCTCAAGGACACACCGATCCTGATGACGATCACGGTCATGGAGATGCTCGGCGCGGCGCGGCTGTTCGCGCAGCAGAACTTCCAGTTCACCGAGCCCCTGACGGTCATCGGTGTGGCCTTCATCCTCATCGCCTATCCGGCCTCCCTTCTCGTACGAGCCCTGGAGCGACGCCTTGTCCGCTGACACGCCTCTGATGAAAGATCCCGACGCGAGCGCCAACCCGCCGGTGGACGGCAGCGAGCTGATCCGCTTCGACCACGTCACCAAGCGCTTCGGGTCCAACACGGTCCTCGACCAGCTCGACTTCTCCGTCGAGTCCGGCAAGCACGTCACCCTGATCGGCCCGTCCGGCTCCGGCAAGACGACGATCCTGCGACTGCTGATGACCCTGCTCAAGCCGGACGAGGGCACGATCACGGTGGCCGGGGAGAAGCTCTTCCCGGCCCCTGAGAAGCAGGTCCGCGAGGTCCGCAAGAACATCGGGATGGTCTTCCAGCAGTTCAACCTGTTCCCGAACATGTCGGTGCTGCGCAACATCACCGAGGCCCCGGTCACGGTCCTCGGCCTGTCCAAGGACGAGGCGGAGGCGCGCGCCCGTGAGCTGCTGGAGATGGTGGGCCTCGCCGACAAGTGCGACTCCCGCCCGACCCAGTTGTCGGGCGGTCAGCAGCAGCGGGTCGCGATCGCGCGGGCACTGGCCATGCGACCGCAGGTGCTGCTGCTCGACGAGGTGACCTCCGCGCTGGACCCGGAGCTGGTCGCGGGCGTCCTCGACGTGCTGCGGGACATCGCCCGCACCACCGACATCACGATGCTCTGCGTGACCCACGAGATGAATTTCGCCCGGGACATCTCGGACCAGGTCCTGATGTTCGACGCCGGCCGGGTCATCGAGTCCGGCAGCCCGGAGAAGATGTTCAACGACCCCGAGAAGGACCGCACCCGGGAGTTCCTCAGCGCTGTGCTGTGAGTCCGCGCCGGGCCCATACCCCTGACATATGCCAGAGTGCTACCCCCGCAGTTGAGGGCATCGCAATCTCGTCAACAACCGCTCACTACAAGCCGCTTGCCCGTTATCGTGAAGGGGATTGCGTGAAGAGGATTGGCTGACACGAACCCGGATCGATGAGAAGCGACGTGCAACCGCAGGGGGAACCGTGGCGCTGCAGCACGAGCCGACGACGCCGCACCACTCGGCCCAGGACGCCCTGCGCGTCCTGGAGACCGTGGTGCGGCACAGCACCGGAGTCACCGACACCGAGCTCGCCCGGCACACGGGCATCGACCCGGAGCGCCTGACCAGCCTCCTGCTGATGCTGCGCCGCGAGGGCTACGTCGAGCAGGTCGGCGACGGGGCGTACGTCACGGGCGACGCCCTCACCCGCCTCGGTTCCGCGCAGGGCCGCGAGCAGGCCCTGCGCGAGAACCTCCAGCGCACCCTGGACCGGCTGCGCGACTCGGTCGGCGCCGCCGTGTACATCAGCCGGTACGTCGACGGCGAGATCAGGATCGACCAGATCGCCGCCGGTCCGGCCACCCCCGTGGTCAACGAGTGGGTCGACTTCCGCTACTCCGCCCACGCCACCGCGATCGGCAAGAGCCTGCTCGGCCAGCTCGACCACGACGGCCGGCGCGATCATCTCTCCCGCCACAAGATGGCCCGTCTCACCTCCCGCACGATCACCAGCGACCGGGTCCTGCTCTCCCGCCTGGAGTCCCAGCCGGCGACGGTCCCCCACCTCGACCTCCAGGAGTACGCGGTGGGCACGGTGTGCGCGGCGGTCCCGATCACGGCCGGTTCGTCGGTGGGCTGCCTGGCCCTGTCACTCCCGGTCGAGCACGCCCACCGGCTGCGCCAGGCGGCGGACGCCCTGAACCGGAACGCGGCGCCGGTACTGCTGTCGCTGGCGATCTAGACCCGTCCCGGGTGGTCCGAAGCACCCCTCGGGACCAGGTAGTATTTTCTTCGTCGCCAGCCGCGAACCCCCTGGGAACGCAGTCGGCGGGAGTCATGCGCCGCTAGCTCAGTTGGTTAGAGCAGCTGACTCTTAATCAGCGGGTCCGGGGTTCGAGTCCCT
>NZ_JBHVGZ010000003.1:15023-103837 GCF_042800355.1 Streptomyces sp. NPDC057623 | reverse complement strand
TGGCGGCGCACTTCCGAAGGGCCTCTCGTGGGAGCGAGGGGCCCTTCGACGTATGCCGTCAAGCAGAGGCGGCTGGGGGTCCGGGGGTTACCCCCCGGGAGACACAGCATCAGCGGGTCCGGGGTTCGAGTCCCTGGCGGCGCACTTCCGAAGGGCCTCTCGTGGGAGCGAGGGGCCCTTCGACGTATGCCGTCAAGCAGAGGCGGCTGGGGGTCCGGGGGTTACCCCCCCGGGAGACACAGCATCAGCGGGTCCGGGGTTCGAGTCCCTGGCGGCGCACTTCCGAAGGGCCTCTCGTGGGAGCGAGAGGCCCTTCGACGTATGCCAGGGCATCCGCCTCGGTCAGTCTCCGGTAGGTCCGCTCCGCCGGCGGTCGCCACCACACCGGGTCGGCGCACCGTGGCCCCTCGCGTCGCAGGCCCGCCCGATGGATCTTGTTCGTGGCGGTCACCGGCATCCGCTCCACCACCCGTACGAACCGGGGTGCCATCTTCGTCCCCAGATCCGGCTGGGCGAGCAGGAACCCGGCGAAGGCGATGGGGTCGAACTCCCCGGCGATGGTCGCCATGACCTGGTCCCCGGTCACCGGATCCGGCACCGCGTACACGGCGACGGCCACGGCACCCTCGTACCGGGCGAGGATGTTCTCGATCATCGCGGCGGACAGGTTCTCGCCGTCGACCCGCAGCCGGTCGTCGCCGCGCCCGGCGAAGTACAGGTAGCCGTCGGCGTCGCGGCAGAACAGGTCACCCGTCCAGTACCAGCCCTCCCGCCGCCGTTCCGCCTCGGCCTCCGGGTTTCGCCAGTACCCCTCGAAGGGGTTCGGCCCCCGGTTGACCAGCTCCCCGATGGCCGCGTCCCCGTTGACCAGCCGCCCACCCGCGTCGAACACGGCGGGCGGACGCTCCTCACCGGTCTCCGGATCGAGTACGGCGAGCCCGGGCGTCGCGCGCCCCACCGCCCCGGGCGGCGTGCCCGGCGACCACTGCACGGCGGCCCCGCCCTCGGAGGAGCCGTACCCCTCGACCAGCCGCACCCCGAACCGCCGCTCGAAGGCGGCGGCGTCCACGGCCCCCGCCTCGGTGCCGAAGCCAAGGCGCAGCGGATTGTCCCGGTCGTCGGGGCGCGGCTCGGTGGCGAGGACGTACTGGATGGCCCGGCCCACGTAGGTGAAGTACGTCGCCCCGTACGCGCGTACGTCCGCCAGGAACCCCGACGCGGAGAACCGCCGCCGCAGCGCGACCGCCGCGCCGGCCGCGAGGGCGGGCGCCCAGTCGGCGATCACCGCGTTGCCGTGGAACAGCGGCATGCAGACGTAGTGCACGTCGTCGGGCCGGACGTGGAACTGGCCGGCCAGGGAGCGGCCCGCGGCGGCCAAACGCCCCTGGGTGCAGATCGCGGCCTTGGGGGCGCCGGTCGAGCCGGAGGTGAAGTAGAGCAGGAGCCGGTCGTGCGGCGAGGCACGGGAGGGGTCGGGTCGTGCGTCGGCGTACGGGGCGAGCAGCGTGTCGTACTCGGCCGAGTCGGTCAGCAGCAGGCGGACGCCGGACAGGTCGAGGCCGTCGAGCAGCGGCAGGTGGGACCGCTCGGTGACCAGGACACGGCACTCGGTGTGCAGGATGTCGCGGGCGAGTTCGGGGCCCCGGCGGGTGGGGTTGATCCCGGCGACGGCGGCGCGGGCGAGGGCCGCCGCGCTCAGCCACAGGACGTACTCAGGAGTGTTGTCGAGCAGCACCCCGATGTGCGAGCGGGACGGCACCAGGTCGGCCAGCAGCGCCGCCCGGGCCGCGGCACCCGCCGCCACCTCGTGATGGGTGAGCGCCTGCTCCTCCCACCACAGCCCCGGCCGGTGGTCGCCCCATCGGCCGGCGACGAGCTCCGCGACCGTACGCCTGTTGGACTCCATGGCGGCGCACGGTAATTGATGGACCGTCAGATGTGTAGGGTCACGGGGTCATCGTGACGCCGTCGACCACGACGGTGTCGACAGTGTCGTCGGTGCCCTCGCCGAAGCCGAAGCCGTCGGACATCTGGTGGTACGTGGCCATGAAGCCGATGCAGAACACCGCGACCACCCCGAGGAACGCGAGGATGGCGACGGTGGACGCCGCCAGCTTGCCCCGGCGCGGCTCCTTCGCCGTGGCGACGACCTCGCCGCCCTCCTTGTAATAGACGGTGACGAAGTCGCCCTCCAACGTCGTCCCCGGGCCGCCTTCCTCCTCGAAGCGCACCGTCCGGCCGTCGCGGGCGGTGAACTCGTACACGTGATGCAGCGTGGTGCTCACACTCGTGTCGCCGCTGCCGCCGTGCGTCGTCGTGAACATCCGCAGACAGCGCCCCTCCGCGGTCAGACCGCTGTTCCAGGCGCTTCGGATCTGCAGCGAGCGGCGCAGCACGCGGTACGCGCCGAAGAGGACAACGGCCAGGATCAGGCCGGGAACGAGGTAGAAGATGACGTCCATTGCGCATTCCCCGAGGTCAGGTACAGCTCCCCTACGCCGTCATGGTCATGTCGACGTAGGGGGAACGTACCCGCGGGCGGGGCCGCGCTGTCTCAAGCAATGCTCAGAACGTGACGTCCGAGCACGCGTAGAACGCGTTGCCCGTGTCGTGGACGGTCCACACCGCGAGGATCACGTGGTGGCCGCTCAACCCGGTGGGCAGCCTGCCGCTGTGCGAGAGCGTGGACGGCGGTCGCTGTCCGTTGTACGGGACCGTGAAGAACGGTGTGAGGTTGAGGTCGGAGCGGGACAGGTTGTGGTTCTGGTTCCAGCCCGGCTTGGTGACGTAGTACCGGAAGTCGGTCGTGGCGTGCATGGCCGTGAACTGCCAGCGGAACGTGTAGTTCTGACCGCCGGTCACCCGGGTGGTGGGCCAGGCGCCGCCGGAGGGGGTCTTCGGCGCGCTGAGCTGGCTGAACTGGCCGAGTCCGCCGTTGCATATCTGGCCGTCGGCCGGTCCCGAGCCGGGGAAGCCCTTGGGGCCCTCGACGCTCTGCGGCTCCCACTGGATGGAGCCGCAGTTGGTCACGGTGCCGTTCTGACAGAGCTTCTGACGGCTGACGGGGAGGTCGGTGTAGCCGTGGCCGCTCGCGCCTCCGGCGGAGAGCACGAGGGCCCCGGCGGTGGTGAGTCCGAGCGCGGAGGCGTACCACTTGGTCTTTCTGCGCATGCTGCTGCTCCTGGGAACGTGGGGGAGGTTCGATGAGCTTGCAGGTCTAGACCAAGTCCCAGATTATTGCCGACTATTGACTGTGTCCATATCAAAGACGTGTCCATACCCATCGAGGAACGGGTTCGACGGGCCGTCAGCGGGTTTCAGGCGCCCGCCTCCCCCCGCCCCGCGCAGAACGCCACCGTCAGGTCCTTGACGAGCGCCTTGCGTTCGTAGTCGTCCAGCTCGACCAGACCGCGCATGGTCAGCCGGGTCACCGTGTCCTCCACCGAGTCGACCACCGAGGTGACCATGGTGGCCCGGTCCTGGGCGTCCAGCGCGGCGATCCGGCGCCGGTGCATGGCGGCGGCGACCTCGGGGGCGTACTCCACCCGCACCGGCCGCACCGAGAACACGTCGAGCCCGACCACGCCCGCGTCCCGCACCACCAACCGGGTCAGCGTCTCCGCGGCCGCCTCCGCCGATCCCCGCGAGGCACCCGGCATCTCCACCGGCACCCGGGCCAGCGCCGCCTCGACGCACTCACGCAGATACGACTCGTGGTCCTCCACCCCGAGCGTCGCCCGCGCCGTGTCCTTCACCCGCCACACCACCAGGACGACCGCCCGCAACGCGACCCCGTTGCCGTCGGCCGCGGGCATCGGCTCACTGCGCCAGTGCCGCAGCCGTACGTCGACCCGGCGGCGCAGCAGCAGCGGGTTGACCCACAGCAGACCGGTGCGCCGGACCGTCCCGCGGTAGCCGCCGAACAGACCGAGCACCCAGGCCCGTCCGGTCCGCCCGCGCGCCAGCCCGCCCAGGCCGAGGAGCCCCAGGCCCCCGGCCCCCGTGTACGCCGCCCACTGCACGGGACCCAGCCCCGCCGCGGACGAGGGCAGCCCCGACGCCTCCATCGCCAGCGCCGGCAGCACGCCCGCCCACCACGAGGTGGCCAGGCACCCGGCCGCCCCGCAGACACCGGCCAGCACCCCCGCCGCCCCCGGCAGCACCCGTGCCGGCCGCTCCACCAGCTCGGGATCGATCTGCGGCTCGGGGCGCGGCTTGGCCTGCACGGGGCGGCGCAGCCGCGGCTGCTCCCCCGTGCCCTGCCGACGTGCCACGACCGTCGGTCTGAGCGGCACGGACACCGGGCCCGCCTCGTCGCGGAACAGCAGATGGACGGGGATCTCGGTGGTCGCCTCGTTCTGGATCAGCCGCGCGGGCCGGGCGGGTACCTCGGGCGGCCCCGCGACCCCCTCGGGCTCGGGGGTGTGGGAAGTGGTCGTGGTCATGCGTGCCTCCAGCCTCCGCGCCAGATGCGTCACAACAGTGGTCGCCGGGATGTCGGGTTACGAGAACAGCCGCCGCCAGGTCTCCGGCCCCGGATAGCCGTCCGCCGCGCCGCCGCGCCAGCCCTGGGTGCGCTGGAAGGCCTCGACGCCTCGCCGGTCCGCCTCGCTCCAGCGCGATTCCGGCCCGGTCTCGTAGTGCTTGCCGAACCCCTTCTTGGTGAGTTGTCTGCCGAGCTGGAGGACGTACGGGTTGTCGGCGCCCGGCCGGAACATCGCCCGGCCCGGGTAACCGGACACCCCGTGCGACGCGGGCTTCGTGGACTCGGCTGCGGCTGCGGTTGCGGCTGCATCAGGGGCGGACGGGTCGGCCGGGTCGGCGCCTCCCGCCGGACCAGCGCTCGGGATGTCCTTCCCCTTGCCCGTCACCAGCAGCGCCCATGTCTGCGCGCCCGGCAGCCCGTCCGCGTCCTGGCCCCGCCAGCCCTGCGCCTCCTGGAAGGCCTGCGTGGCCTTGCGGTCCGCGTCCGTCCAGCGCGGGCCGGGGCCGGAGGTGTAGTACCGGCCGGCACCGCGCTCGACGAGCAGGCGGCCCAGCCGGGTGACGTACTTGTTGTTGGCCCCGGGTCCGAAATACGCCCGTCCCGGGTACGCCGTCCCGCTGTCCGAGCCTTCCGGTTTCACGGTTACCGGCTTCTCGGCCCCCGGCGTGACGGCATCCGTCTTCCCGGCCTCCGGCTTCTCCGCGCCTGCCTCCCCCGCGCTTGTCTCCCCTGCGTCCGGCTCCTGCGTGGCCGGCTCCTCCGCGGTCGGCTTCTCCGTGGCCGGTTCGGTCCCCGTGGTGGCGCTCTTCAGCCCCTTGTAGCGGTAGGCGAGATAGCGGGAGGAGTGGCTCCAGTAGGCGTACGGGGTGGTCTGTCGGCGGGCGTGCGGGGGCGCCGACTCGTAGGCGACGTAGTAGGTGTGCGTGTGGTCCGTCCAGCCGCCGAAAATGACGACGTGCGAGCCTTTCTCGGGGTTCGCCGGATTGTGGAACAGCAGAATGTCGCCGGGCTGCAGGTCCTTCTTGGCGATGCGTACTCCGTACTGGCCCAGGCTGCCCGTCCATTCGTTACCGGGCAGCTTCCAGGCCATCGAGACGAAGCCCGAGCAGTCCTGCCGGTATCCGTCCGACCAGTACTTGGACATGCTGTACGGCACCTTCGCGGAGACCCATTTCTTGGCCCGTTTGATGATCTGCGCGCGAGTGGTCGCGGGTGTCTTGACCGGGCCGGACAGCTCGGCCGGCTGCCCGCCCGGGCCGTGCAGGGGGGCCTTGCCGCCCTGGGGTGTGCTGGGCTCGTCACCTGCGGGAACACTAGGCCGGTCGGGGGCGTGGGGGGCGGCGAACGCCGGGGCCGTGTGGCCGACGGCGAGGGTCGTGGAGGCGGCTGCGGCGAGGATCAGCGCCCGGTGGGCGGCCGGGTGGCGGCCGGTCTCGGAATGCGGCAGGACACGTCTCCAGTGAACGCATCCCGGGCAGTCGCAGTCACTCGCCGGATCGAATTCCTCGAATACCGGAGTCCGAGTCTCCATGCGATTCCCTTCACGCTCCAGTTGGAAATGTCCGCGGCTGTGCACGTCGTCAGTTTCTCAACTGTCTTCCGGACGCGCATGTTGACGGTCCGAATGGTTTACGGCCCCCTCCCCGGCCCTCCGCCACCCCCGCCCGGTGGTCCGAAGCACGCCGAGAGGTCATGTAGAGTTACGCCGTCAGCAGGCGCCGCTAGCTCAGTTGGTTAGAGCAGCTGACTCTTAATCAGCGGGTCCGGGGTTCGAGTCCCTGGCGGCGCACCGACACCAAAGGCCCTTCGCCACCGCGAGGGGCCTTCGGCCTTTACCGCCGCAGTCACCGACGCCCACACGGGCGGCCGGAGGTCCGGGGGTCGCCCCCCGGGAAACACAGCATCAGCGGGTCCGGGGTTCGAGTCCCTGGCGGCGCACGACACCGAAGGCCCTTCGCCACCGCGAGGGGCCTTCGGCCTTTACCGCCGCAGTCACCGACGCCCACACGGGCGGCCGGAGGTCCGGGGGTCGCCCCCCCGGGCAGTGCTCCCTGGCGGCGCAGCGGTGGAATCAGCCCCTCGCGCAAGCGGGGGGCTGATCTCGTGTTTGGCCGGATACTCTCTGGCCATGGCAGCGCGTGACCTTCAGGAGCGGATCAAGAAGCTCATCATCGACCGTCGGCTGCCCTCCGGGGCCCCGCTGCCGACGGAGCCCGAGCTGATGGCTCATCTGGGTGCCAGCCGGAACTCCGTGCGCGAGGCGCTCAAGGGTTTGCAGGCGATGGGCATCGTGGAGATCCGGCACGGCTTCGGGACGTATGTCGGCGCCATGTCGCTGGCGCCGATGATCGAGGGCCTCGCCTTCCGTACCGTCGCCGGGCACTACCGGGGCGAGGACACCCTGCTCCAGCTGGTGCAGTTGCGGGAGGCCGTGGAGACGGGGCTGGTGTCGCGGCTCGCGGGGCGGGTGCCGGAGGGCGATCTCGTTGAACTGGACGCGCTGGTCGACCGTATGGAAGAGCAGGCGGCACGCGGCGGCGACGGGATCGCCGACACCGACCGGGCGTTTCACGCCACTCTCTACCGGGGGTTGGACAACGCGCTGCTGGGCGAGGTGATGGAGGCGTTCTGGGACGCCTTCCACCGCGTCCACACCGATCTCGGGGGCGCCCCGCAGGATCCGCTGGTCACCTGCCGGCAGCACCGGGAGATCGTGGAGGCGGTGCGGTCGGGCGATGCGATACGGGCGGAGGAGGCCATAAGGGAGCACTTCGGCAACATCCGCGCCCGTGTTTCCACCACGGGTACACAACACCCCCACAGGTGCCACAATGAGCGCGTATGACCGGTAAACACCTCGTTTCGCATCTTGCGATCATGTGGAACGACGTAGAACCCTGGTGATTGGTTTTTCAAGATGCTGCGCATACGCGGCAGTTGGGGGGCAAGGAGCCGGTTGCCGGTTTTCGCCGGGGCATAGGGGGCCCCGCTCATGACCGCATGCCGAGGGGGGCATGATGCAACCGGAAGGTCGCAGTTCCATGTCTAAGGTGTGGAAGATGTGGTGACTGCGGCCCACCACTGATACGCCTGTGAAGGTCGAGGGGGACCGGAGCAGCCGTAAAGGAACCGACAGACACGCGGGTGACCCGCGTGTGGGGGGATGACTCATGACGTCGACGCCGACGGGCGCCCGGCAGAACTTCGACCCGTCTCAAACCACCCAACTGAGGGTGCCTTCGCAGACCAGGACCGGAGCTTTCCGCCGGATCAAGAAGACGCTGCCGAAGTACGACTACGAGCACTACAGCCGGCTCGCCGGCCCCCTCACACAGCCCGACCCGAACAAGCCGTACCGGGTCGAGTACCGCTCGCTGATCTCGCAGGAGCCGCACCGGATCAGGGTCGCGCTGATGCTGGCGGCGGCCCCGGTGCTGTCGCTGGTCCTGCTGTTCTGGCTGCTCCAGCCCGAGCACTGGACCGAGCGGGACTATCCCGCCTTCGACTTCCTGCCGGCGCTCGACATAGTCATGCTCGTCTCGATCGGTCTGATCGAGTTCTTCCGCTGCATGAACGTGCTGTCCAACGCGCACGCCACGCTGGTCGCCCGCGACCCGATCCCGGTGGTCCCGGAGACCGGCACGAGAGTCGCCTTCCTGACCTCCTTCGTGCCCGGCAAGGAGCCGCTGGAGATGGTGACGAAGACCCTGGAGGCGGCCGTCAAGCTGCGCCACCGGGGTCTGATGCACGTCTGGCTGCTGGACGAGGGCGACGACGCGGAGGTGAAGGAGGTGTGCGCGCGGCTCGGCGTGCACCACTTCTCCCGCAAGGGCATCGCCAAGTGGAACCAGGCCAAGGGCCCGCACCGCGCCAAGACCAAGCACGGCAACTACAACGCCTGGCTCGACGCGCACGGCGACGACTACGACTTCTTCGCCTCGGTCGACACCGACCACGTGCCGCTGCCGAACTACCTGGAGCGGATGCTCGGCTTCTTCCGCGACCCGAACGTCGGCTTCGTCATCGGCCCGCAGGTGTACGGCAACTACGACAACTTCGTCACCAAGGCCGCCGAGTCGCAGCAGTTCCTCTTCCACGCCCTCATCCAGCGGGCGGGCAACAAGTACGGCTCCCCGATGTTCGTGGGTACGTCGAACGCCGTACGCATCAAGGCGCTCAAGCAGATCGGCGGTCTGTACGACTCGATCACCGAGGACATGGCGACCGGGTTCGAGATCCACCGCCACAAGAACCCGGCCACGGGGAAGAAGTGGCGGTCCGTGTACACGCCGGACGTGCTCGCCGTCGGTGAGGGGCCGAGCGCCTGGACCGACTTCTTCACCCAGCAGATGCGCTGGTCGCGCGGGACGTACGAGACGATCCTCAAGCAGTACTGGAAGGGCTGGTACTCGCTGCCGCCGAGCAAGCTCTTCAACTACACCATGATGATCATCTTCTACCCGATGTCGGCCCTCAACTGGATCCTGGCGGCACTGAGCTGTGCGCTGTTCCTGGGCCTGGGCGCCTCGGGTGTGAACATCGACCCGACGATCTGGCTGATGCTCTACGGCAACGCCTCCGCACTCCAGATCGGCCTCTACGTCTGGAACCGCCGCCACAACGTCTCGCCGCACGAGCCCGAGGGCTCCGGCGGTGTGGCCGGCATGGTGATGTCCGCGCTGTCGGCGCCGCTGTACGCGAAGGCGCTGATCGACTCCGCGCTGCGCAAGAAGAGCAAGTTCGTGGTCACCCCCAAGGGCGATTCCGCGAGCCCCGACCGCTGGTTCGGGACCTTCCGGTACCACTGGTACTTCATCGCGATCTTCGGGGCGTCGATCACCGCCGGTTTCGTGTACGGCCACGCGCACCCCGCGATGATCATCTGGGCGACGTTCGCCATGCTGATCACCGCGACGCCGATCTTCGCCTGGCGCTACATGCTGCGGCAGGACAAGAAGAGGCCCGTCGCGACCGTGCCGGCCCAGCCCGCCCCGGCCCAGTCCGCGCCGTACCAGCCGGAGCCGCAACCGCTGCCCACGCAGCACGCGTCCCATGCTCCGCACACGGCGCATGCCCCGCACGCGCCGCAGCACAAGCCGAGTTGGGCCGCGTCGGGCAGTAGTGGTAACGACCAGACGATGCAGATCGCCCTTGGTGGACTTGGGGGACGTAAGGAATGAACGACCGTGCAGGCCGCCGCCGCGCCCGTCGACTCGCGATAGGTACGGCGGTGGTACTCGCGCTGGCCGGAATGAACGGGCCGTGGCTCTATCGCGTCGGCACCGAGAAATACCACCAGTACCAAATCAACAAGCCCGAGTACAAAGCCGAGAACGGCAAATGGGAGATCGTCGATTTCCCCGAGGAGTACCGCCAGAACACCATCCACGCGGCTCTCCTGCACACCGGCAAGGTGCTGCTGATCGCGGGCTCGGGCAACAACCAGGACAACTTCGACGCGAAGAAGTACGACACCCGGATCTGGGACCCGGTCAAGGGCACGATCAAGAAGGTGCCGACGCCGAACGACCTGTTCTGCACGGGGCACACCCAGCTGTCCAACGGCAACCTGCTGATCGCGGGCGGTACCAAGCGCTACGAGAAGCTCAAGGGTGACGTCACCAAGGCCGGTGGCCTGATGATCGTCCACAACGAGAACCCGGACGAGCCGATCACGCTGCCCGCGGGCACCAAGTTCACCGGCAAGGAGAACGGCAAGACCTTCGTCTCCAAGGACCCGGTGCTGGTGCCGCGTGCGAAGAAGGTCTTCGACAAGGCGACCGGCAAGTTCCTGCGCAACGACCCCGGTCTCGGCCGGATCTATGTCGAGGCGCAGAAGAAGGGCGAGGACTACGAGACCGGCACCCAGGACAACTACCGGATTCAGGGGCTGTCCGGTGCCGACGCGCGTAACACGTACGGCATCGCACAGAAGCTCGCCCTGGACAAGAAGGACTTCCAGGGTATTCGGGATGCCTATGAGTTCGACCCGGTCGCCGAGAAGTACATCAAGGTCGACCCGATGCACGAGGCCCGCTGGTACCCGACGCTCACCACCCTGGGCAACGGCAAGATCCTCAGCGTCTCCGGCCTCGACGACATCGGCCAGCTCGTGCCGGGCAAGAACGAGGTGTACGACCCGAAGACCAAGAAGTGGACGTACCTGCAGAAGACCAGGCAGTTCCCGACGTACCCGGCGCTGTTCCCGCTGGAGAACGGGAAGATCTTCTACTCGGGTTCGAACGCGGGCTACGGTCCTGACAACGTGGGCCGCGACCCGGGCATCTGGGACGTGGGCACCAACAAGTTCAGCAAGCTGAGCGGGCTGAGCGACCCGAAGCTGATGGAGACCTCGGGCACGGTGCTGCTGCCGCCGGCGCAGGACGAGAAGTACATGGTGATCGGCGGCGGTGGCGTCGGCGAGTCCAAGGAGTCCAGCGAGAAGACGCGGCTGATCGATCTGAAGGACGACGACCCGAAGTTCGTGGACGGGCCGTCGCTGGAGAAGGGCACGCGGTATCCGCAGGCGTCGGTGCTGCCGGACGACAGTGTGCTGGTGTCGGGTGGCTCCGAGGACTACCGGGGGCGCGGCGACTCCAACATCCTCCAGGCGCACCTGTACAACGCGGCCACGGGCGCCCTCAACCGGGTCGCCGACCCGCTGGTGGGCCGTAACTACCACTCGGGGTCGATCCTGCTGCCCGACGGGCGGGTGATGTTCTTCGGCTCGGACTCGCTCTACGCCGACAAGGCCAACACCAAGCCGGGGAAGTTCGAGCAGCGGATCGAGATCTATACGCCGCCGTATCTGTACCGGGACGCTCAGCCGTCGTTGTCGGGCGGTCCGCAGACGATCAAGCGGGGTGGGTCGGGGACGTTCACCTCGAAGCACGCGTCGTCGATCGAGAACGTCCGGTTGATGCGGCCGAGTGCGTCCACACATGTCACTGACGTGGATCAGCGATCGGTGAAGCTGGACTTCGAGAAGTCCGGGGACAAGATCACGGTGGATGTGCCGACGAATCGGAATCTGGTTCCGTCGGGGTGGTACATGCTGTTCGTCACGGATGACCAGGGGACGCCGTCGAAGGCGCAGTGGGTGAAGGTGCCGTAGCGCTGCCGCGGGTTTGGTTTTCGGCTGCGGGTTTCATGTGGCTGGTCGCGCAGTTCCCCGCGCCCCTAGGGGGGTGGGGGCGCCGCCAGCCACATGAGTCCCGGCGTTACTTACTGGCCTCCGCCAGTTTCAAGGCGTACTCCGCCCACCACTCGCCCGCCTTCGGGCCGCCCTTGCACTCGCCGTCCGACTCGCCGGGGCGCTTGACCCAGACGTAGGCGTCGACCAGCGGGTCGGACGTCCTGGTCGTCGGGGTCTCGCCCAGCGCGCGGCCCGGCGGGTTGCACCAGCGCTCGTCCGGGTTGCCCTGGGTGTAGGGGCCGTTGCCGTTGCGGCTGGTGTCGATGACGAACGGCTTGTCGCCCACCCTGGTGGAGAGCTGCCTGCCGTACGCGACCGAGTCCTTGGTCGTGTAGAAGTTGGACACGTTGACGGCGAAGCCGTCGGCCTGGTCGATGCCCGCCCACTTCAGGGGCTCGAAGATCTGGTCGGGATGACCCCAGCCGGCGTTGCCCGCGTCCAGGTAGACCTTGGTGTTCTTCAGGGCCTTGAGCTTGGTGATGGCACCCTTGAGGAGGTCGTAGCGCTCCTCGTGGAACTCGCCCGGGGTGCAGCCGTCGACGAGGTGCAGCACCGCGTCCGGCTCCAGGATCACCGTCGTCGACCGGTCCCCGATTCCCTTGGCCACGCCGTCGATCCAGGCCCGGTAGGCGTCGCCGTCGGCGGCACCGCCCTGGGAGTACTGGCCGCAGTCGCGGTGCGGGATGTTGTAGAGGACCAGCAGGGCGGTACGGCCGGCCTTGTCGGCGGCCTCCGTGTAGCCGCGGGCCTCGTCCTCCGGGTTCTCCGGGCCGATCCACTCGCCGGTCGGCTGCTGCGCTATCTTGCGGATCTCCTCGGCGTCCTCCTTCTTGCCGTTCTTCACGTAGTCGGCCACCTGCTGCGCCGCGTTCCCGTCCGGGTTCACCCAGAACGGGTCGGTCTCCTTGGGCTGTTGGCTGATCCCGGCGCCGGCGTTGTCCTCCGGCTCCTCGCCGTCCCCGGAAGAACAGCCCGCGATCAGCAGTGCCGCCCCCAGCACCATCGCGGACGTCCGCGCGCGAGCCCCCCTCCAGGCCCCCCTCTTCAGGTACATCCAGCTCCCCCTCGGGTGCACTGTTCCAAGGCTCAATCCTGACATACGTGTCGTGGGGCACACGAGGTCGCCGAGCCTTGTCGGGGACCTGTTACAGCCACTAAGACGGCTCCGAGGGGCGGTGGGGTGCGCCCGTGGGGCGGCACCGACAGGGGAACAGAGGAACAGGGGAAGGGGAGTGTGCGCTCATGCACCCATCCACCCGGGAGATCCGGCTGGCGCAGGCGTTGGTGGAGTCGGCGGACACCCTCACAGACGGGTTCGAGGCCACGCGGTACTTAACGGGCGTAGCCGACCACTGTGTGCGGTTACTGCCGGCGCAGGCCGCCGGGTTCATGCTGATCGACGAGGACCGGACGGTGTCGCTGACGGCGAGCAGCGCGCATCAGGAGATGGCGAGGGACCTGCTGGAGGCCCAGCGCGACGGCGGGCCCTGTCTGGACAGCTACAGCTCCGGCCGCCCAGTGCGGCCGGTGTCGATACGGGCGGCCCGGGCGGCGGCCCGCTGGCCCGAGTTCACCGAGCGGGCGCTCGTCCATGACATCGCCGCCACGTTCGCGGTGCCGCTGCGCCGCCACCGGCAGCCGCTGGGCGCGCTCAACGTCTTCGTCCGCGCCCTGCCCGACGGCTCCCGCGCCGACGACGGCACGCAGCTGCGGCTGGCCCAGCTCATCGCCGACTGCGCGGCCCTCGGACTCCAGAACCACACGACGTACGTCCAGTGCCGCACCCTCGCCGGTCAGTTGCAGCAGGCCCTGTCCAGCCGGGTGCGCATCGAGCAGGCCAAGGGCATGCTCGCCGAGCGCTGGAACACGGGCGCCGACGACGCCTTCGTGGCGCTGCGGCAGTACGCGCGCCGTCGCCGGCTGCCGCTGGACCGGGTCGCGGGCGAGGTCATCGACCGGGTCGCGGACGACGCCGAGCTGCGCCGGGAGGCGGAAGGCGGGGACGACGAGGAACGCGCGTAGTACCGCCTCGAACTTCCTCTAGGCCCCGGCCGCCATCCGTTCTAGAGTCGGTTCCGGACGACCCCAGCCCCCGGTCGGACCATCCCCCACTGGGTCATCACAAGGCCTCCCGCGCCGGTCGCCGGGTTACTCCCGCAGCCCGTGCGCGCGCGGTAGAGGACCGGCCCGGTCGGCGGCCTCGGGGGGAGCGGGCCGTCGACCGGGCCAGGTGCGCCCCGGCCCCGCTCACAGCCCCGTGCCGGTGAGACAGGCCGAGACGATCACGTTCGCCGGTTGGGCGTCGTATGCCTGCCGGCGTCGGCCGAACCAGGGGCAGAGGCCCGTCACACCCCTGTCCCCGTCAGATAGGCCGACACGATCACGTTCGCCGTATAACTGCGCGTCACCCGGTCGAAGGTGCCGCCACAGGTGATCAGCCGCAGTTCCGCCCGGCCCGACCGGTGGGCGCCGTAGGCCTGCCGGGCGTCGAAGCGGTCGCGGGTGATGACCTGGACGTCGTCCACGGTGAACTCGGCGAGCTTGCCGTCGTCGCGGAGCACGCGCACCGTGGCACCCGGTTTCAGCGCGCTGATCTTGTAGAAGACGGCCGGCCGGGTCTCGGTGTCGACGTGCCCCACCAGCAGCGCGGCGCCTGCGGCTCCCGGCTTCACCCCGGCCGCGTACCAGCCGACGAAGCCGGCCCGGTCGTAGGGCGGCGGATCGATCGCGCCGTGGGTGTCGAGGCCGCGGGCGATCACCGGCGCCTTCACCCGGAGCCCGGGGATGTCGAGGCGCTGGGGCAGCGCGTTCCCCAACGGCTGTGCGGCGGGCGGCAGGTCCACGCGTGGCGGCCGTCCGACGGCCGCGACGTCGCCCGACACCGGCGCGGATATGCCCTGCCGTACGTCGGTGACCTCCCGTCCCCACAGCCACAGCCCGAGCAGCAGTACGGCCCAGGCCGCGCCCATGAGGAAGCGGCCGCCGCGGGCGGGGCGTTCGTGGTCGGACATGGTCAGTGCGGCCTGCGCTGCTCGCGGCCGCGGCGGGCGCTGCGGAGTGCCACGGCGGTCGCGGCGACGCCCGCGAGGACCAGCCCCGTCACGGTGTGCGCCGTGCCGGGCCCGGCCTCGCGGGCGTCCACGACGGCGAGGTGGGCGGTGCCACCGCCGCCGGCCTCGACCGGGGCCACGGGAGACGCGGGAGCCGACGGCCGCGCCCCCTTCCGTACGACGTGGACGGCGCCCGCGCGGGACGCGTCCCCGCAGGCGACCTTCACGTTGTACACGCCCGCGGTGACCGTGGAGCGGATGCGGCTCTGCCCGACGAGGGTGCCGTCGGCGCCGACAGTGAGGCGTACGTCGGCGACGAACGCCGTGGAGACGGCCAGGGCGGTCTTCTCCCGGCATCCGCTCACCAGCAGCGCGATATCGCCGCCCGGGTGGGGTGCGGACGGGCTGACCGAGACACCCCCGTCCGCCGCGTACGCCGCCGGGGTGACGGCGACCGTGCCCAGGGCGGCGATGGCACAGAGGGTGACGCGCAGTGATCCCATCGTGAACCTCCAGATATCTGGAGACTCCCCCCGTGAGTCCGGCCCCGCATCCTCAGCGGGGCCGCACTGCTCCGTACGGGTTGTGTCGCGCGGCCACGGGTCAGGGCAGCGCGTGTCGCCCTAGATCCGCTCGACGAGGTCCGCGATCGAGTCCACGATCTTGGACGGACGGTACGGGAAGTTCTCCACCTGCTCGGGCCGGGTCAGTCCGGTGAGCACCAGGAACGTCTGCATGCCGGCCTCCATGCCGGCCAGCACGTCGGTGTCCATCCGGTCGCCGATCATGGCGCTGGTCTCGGAGTGGGCGCCGATGGCGTTCAGACCGGTCCGCATCATCAGCGGGTTCGGCTTGCCCGCGAAGTACGGCTGCTTGCCGGTCGCCTTGGTGATCAGCGCGGCCACCGCGCCGGTCGCGGGCAGCGGGCCCTCGGTCGACGGCCCCGTCTCGTCGGGGTTGGTGCAGATGAAGCGGGCGCCGTTGTTGATGAGCCGGACCGCCTTGGTCATGGCCTCGAAGGAGTAGGTGCGGGTCTCGCCGAGTACGACGTAGTCCGGCTCGTGGTCGGTGAGGATGTAGCCGATGTCGTGCAGCGCGGTGGTCATGCCCGCCTCGCCGATGACGTACGCCGAGCCGCCGGGACGCTGGTCGTCGAGGAACTTGGCGGTGGCCAGCGCCGAGGTCCAGATGTTCTCGATCGGCACCTCCAGGCCCATGCGGTTCAGCCGGGCGTGCAGGTCGCGCGGGGTGTACATCGAGTTGTTGGTGAGGACGAGGAAGGGCTTGCCGGAATCACGCAGCTTCTTGATGAAGGCGTCGGCGCCGGGGATCGGAACGCCCTCGTGGATGAGCACACCGTCCATGTCGGTGAGCCAAGACTCGATGGGCTTGCGGTCTGCCATGTCGCTGTGCTCCTGGCCTGCGTACGGGATGGGCGGGGGCGCCGGAACCACGGCGTACCGACGGCCCCCAGCGTAATCAGGAGTGGCTGATCCTGACCCCGTCGATCACCTGGTAACCGTCGGCGGTGCCGCCGCTCACGTGCCCTGCGCGGCGGGCAGTGCGGGCAACTCGGCGACGGGGCCGGGCACATGGGCGCGCCGGCCGGCTTCAGCGCCTTCGCGTCTCCCGAACGGCAGTGGGCGGCCGCCGTCCACCGGAACGCGGCGAGGAGCATGCGCCGTCGCAGACGGAAAGGCCGACGGAGGCGGCGGACCGGGAAAGCGAGCGCTCTCAGCGGCGCCTCCGGGCGAGCAGCAGCACGGCGCCCGCGAGCACGAAGGCCGTGGTGGCGGCGAGGGTGGCGCCGGGGGTCGAGGTGAGGCCGGTGCGGGCGAGTTCGTCGGCGAGGGAGAGCTCGTTCCCGGCGGAGCCGGTGCGGGGGCTCGTCGAGGGGTTCGGGACGGCGGAGGCGGCCGGGTCGGCGGAGGATTCCCGGCCGGCCGGAGCGGAGGGGTCGGACGGGCCGGTCCCGTCGGCGGCATCGGCGTCGGCGTCGGCGTCGGCGTCGGCCGGGTCGGCTTCGATGGTGAAGCGGTAGTCGTTGGACTGGCCGACCCAGTCGCCGTCGCCGTCGTGGCGCTGTACGACGGCCGCGTTGACGGTGACCTCGTTCGGCACGGCGTCCGAGGTGACCGCGAGGCGGACCTTCACGGTGACGGTCTTGCGGGGGCCGACGGTGAAGCCGGAGAAGCCGTCGAAGGCGCCTACGAGTTCGTCCTCGTCGGTGGTCTCGAAGCGGACGGGGTGGGGGCGGGCCTTGTCCGGTCGGCCGGCGTCGTCGGGGCTGCCGGCGTCGTCGGGGCTGCCGGCGTCGTCGGGGCTGCCGGCGTCGTCGGGGCTGCCGGCGTCGGCCGGGCCGTCCTGGCTGCCCTTCGGGGGCCCGTAGAACTCAAGGCGGGGCTGAGACGGCTTGAGGGCCCGCTTGCCGTCGACGAGGACGACGACGGGGTGGATGCCGGTGCAGGTCCGCCCTGTGGTGTTGGTGAGGTCCAGGTACCAGATGCCGAATCCGCCGCCGGCCGTATAGGAGTCGGGGCCGCCGCGGAGGCGGGTGGTCAGGGGGAAGGCCCCGTCGTCGGTGACGCAGCTGGGCAGGGCGACGGGAGGTTCCGCGTGCACCGGGGGCGCCGCGGCGAGAAGGGCGGCTGCTGCGAGGCAGAGGGGAGCGGGTGAGTGCAGTAGTCGCATGAACACATGACCATGCCGGGTGCGGGCGGACATACGGCGCTGCCATTCCGTACGGCCCCGCAAGACCGCTCGATCAGCGCACGCGCACCGTCACCCGTCGGCCCGCCCGAACAACGGCGCCAGCAGCAGCTGGGCCGCGCCTTCGGCGACGCCGTGCGCGCCGTGCGCGCCGTGTTCCCCGCGTTCACCGTGTTCGCCGCGTTCCCCGCGTTCGCCCCGTTCACCGCCTACGCCACCTGTGCCGCCCCCGGCGTGTTCCTTGCCGTCCCGGCCCTGCCGAGCTTCCGCGCCCTCCCGGCATTCCCTGCCTTCGGCAGCCTCCTGGCCCACGCGGCCCTCGTGACCTTCCGCGGCCTCCCGGCCCACCTGGCCCACCCGGTCCTGTCGGCCTTCCATGGCCTCCCAGCCAACCCGCCCCTCCCAGCCCACCCCGCCGGAGGCGACCCGCACCGGTACCGTCTCCTCGCCCGCGCGCGGGGCGCGTTCGTCGAGGACGGCGGTGACGCCTCGTACGAAGGTCTCCGGGGCGGTGGCGACCGTGCGGCCGCCCAGCAGGACGAGGTCGACGTCGAGCAGCGCGACCAGGTTGCCGACGGCCGTGCCGAGCACGCGGGCCGCCTCCGCGATGTCGCCGCGCGCCACGGCGGCCAGGCACAGCGCCTCGACACAACCGCGGTTGCCGCACTCGCAGGGCGGGCCGTCCAGCTGGACGACCTGGTGCCCGAACTCCCCGGCGCCCGTACGGGCCCCCCGGTGCACCACTCCCCCGAGCACCAGCCCTCCGCCGACCCCCGCGCCGAAGTGCAGATACGCGAAGGACGTGACGGACGCGGTCTCGCCCCCGACCGCGAGTCCGAGGGCGGCGGCGTTGGTGTCCTTGTCGACGACGACCGGCAACGACAGGCGCCGCGCGAGCACGTCCCGCAGCGGGAAGCCGTTCCATTCCGGGAACCCGGTCACCCGGTGGAGCACACCGCGCCGGTGGTCGAGGGGTCCGGGCAGCGCGACGCCGACGCCGAGCACGGCACCCGGCCGCCCGGCCCCGGCCGCCAGCTCCCCCACCTCGCGCACGACCCGCTCGACGACCGTCTCCGCGCCGGCCCCCAGGTCCAGCGCCGTTGTGCGCCGCGCGACCACGGCGCCCGTCAGATCACAGAGCACGGCCGTCAGCTCGTCCCGGTCCAGATGCACGCCCACCGCGTGCCCGGCCTCCGGCACCAGCCGCAGCACCGTACGCGGCTTGCCCCCCGTGGAGGCCCGGCGCCCGGCCTCCGCCGCGAGTCCGTCCTCCCGCAGCCGGGCGGTGATCTTGCTGACCGCCTGGGGGGTGAGTCCGGTGCGCTCGGCGAGTTCGAGCCTGCTGATGCCCTCGGGACCGGCCGTGCGCAGCAGGTCGAGCACGAGCGCGGTGTTGTGACTGCGCAGGGCGCCCAGATTCACGCCACCGCCCGCGCCGCCGCCCCCGCCACCGATCGCGCCGCCCGCCGCCCCGCCGCCGACATCGTCCTTCGTCCTGTTCACGCCGCCCATTGTCCCTGGCGCTTGCACTTTGGCAACAGCGTTGCGAAAGTGGGCGTCATGAGTGCTACTCCCCTGCGCGTCGGCCTGGTCGGCTACGGCCTCGCCGGCTCCGTCTTCCACGCCCCGCTGATCGCCACCACCGAGGGGCTCGCCCTGGACACGGTGGTCACGTCGAACCCCGAGCGGCAGAAGCAGGCCGGCGCCGAGCACCCGGACGTACGGGTCGTCGCCACCCCCGACGAGCTGCTCGCCCGCGCGGCCGACCTCGACCTGGTCGTCATCGCGTCCCCGAACAAGACGCACGTCCCGCTCGCGACCGCCGCCCTGAAGGCGGGCCTCCCGGTCGTCGTCGACAAGCCGATCGCCGGCACGGCGGCCGAGGCGCGCGAACTGGCGACACTCGCCCAGGAGCGCGGCCTGCTCCTGTCCGTCTTCCAGAACCGCCGTTGGGACAACGACTTCCTGACCCTCCGCCACCTCCTGGCCGAGGGCGAACTGGGCGACGTATGGCGCTTCGAGTCCCGCTTCGAACGCTGGCGTCCGCAGACCAAGGGCGGCTGGCGGGAGTCCGGCGACCCCGCAGAGATCGGAGGTCTGTTGTACGACCTCGGCAGCCATGTCGTCGACCAGGCACTGGTGCTCTTCGGCCCGGTCACCCAGGTCTACGCCGAGGCGGCCGTCCGCCGCTCCGGCGCGGAGACCGACGACGACACCTTCATCGCGCTCACGCACGCGAACGGCGTCCGCTCCCACCTGTACGCCTCCGCCACGACCGCCCAGCTCGGCCCGCGTTTCCGGGTGCTCGGCTCGAAGGCGGGCTATGTGAAGTACGGCCTGGACCCGCAGGAGGCGGCACTGCGGGAGGGCCGGCGGCCCGGCGCGGGTACGGAGTGGGGCACGGAACCCGAGTCGCTGTGGGGCCGGGTGGGATCCGGCGAGTCCCCCGTGACGGGCGGCGGCCGCGTCGAACCCACCCTCCCCGGCGACTACCCCGCCTACTATGCGGCCGTGGCCAAGGCACTGCTGGACGGCGGCCCCAACCCGGTGCCCGCCCTGGAGGCGGCCGCCGCCCTCGACGTGCTGGAGGCGGCGCGCCGTTCGGCACACGACGGAACGGCGGTGACCCTGTGACGACGCACAAGCCCCACAAGACCCACAACCCGGAGATCACTCCGAAGTTCCACCCGGAGCTCACCCCGCCCCTGGGGGAGCTGGAGGCCCAGGAACGCCGCCTGGTCTTCCGCCAGTTCACCTACGACGACGCGTGGGCCCTGGGCTCCCTGCTGGTCGAGATGGCCCGCGAACGCCAGGCCCCGGTCGCCATCGACATCCACCGGGCCGGCCAGCAGCTCTTCCACGCCGCCCTGCCCGGCTCCACCCCCGACAACGACGCCTGGATCGCCCGCAAGCGCCGCGTCGTGGAGCGCTACGGCGCCTCCTCCTACGTCGTCGGCGCCCGCTTCCGCGCCAAGGGCACGACCTTCGAGGACTCCTCCCGCCTGGACCCCGACACCTACGCGGCCCACGGCGGCTCCTTCCCGGTCAACGTCGAGGGCGTCGGCGTGATCGGGTCGGTGACGGTGAGCGGGTTGCCGCAGCTGGAGGACCACCGGATGGTGGTGGAGGCGCTGGAAACCTTCCTGGGCTTCTAGGGGCGCGGGGAACTGCGCGATCAACCACGGACTACCCGCGGCCGACCGACGACCCGCAGTTCCCCAGCTCTCCCAGCTCTCCCAGCTCTCCCAGCGGAGCGCCTACGCGTCCTTGAACTCCTGCCGCTGCCGGCCGAGCCCCTCGATCTCCAGCTCGACCACATCCCCGGCCCGCAGATACGGCTTGGGCTCGGGCCGCCCCATGGCAACCCCCGCCGGCGTACCCGTGTTGATGACGTCGCCGGGATACAGCGTCATGAACTGGCTGACGTACCGCACGACCTCCGCCACCGGGAAGATCTGCTCCGCCGTCGTCCCGTCCTGCTTCAGCTCGCCGTTCACCCACAGCCTCAGCGAGAGGTTCTGCGGGTCCGCCACCTCGTCCGCGGTCACCAGCCACGGCCCCAGCGGATTGAACGTCTCGCAGTTCTTGCCCTTGTCCCAGGTCCCGCCGCGCTCGATCTGGAACTCCCGCTCGGACACGTCATGCGCGACCGCGTACCCGGCGACATGCGCGAGCGCCTCCTCGGCGGACTCCACATAACGGGCCGTACGTCCGATGACGACCGCGAGCTCGACCTCCCAGTCGGTCTTCACCGACCGGCGGGGGACCAGCACGGTGTCGTTCGGGCCCACGACCGTGTCCGCGGCCTTGAAGAAGACGACCGGCTCGGCGGGCGGCTCGGCGCCGGTCTCGCGGGCGTGGTCGTGGTAGTTCAGCCCGATGCACACGATCTTGCCGATGCGCCCGAGCGGCGGCCCGACCCGCAGCCCGGTCGCGTCCAGCGCGGGCAGCTCACCGGCGTCCGCGGCGGCGCGGATCCGACCGAGCGCCGCGCCGTCGGCGAGCAGCGCCCCGTCGATGTCCGGCACGACACCGGAGAGGTCCCGCAGAACACCCTCGGCATCGAGCAGCGCGGGCGTCTCCGCTCCCGCCGTACCGACTCGCAGCAGCTTCATGATCACAATCTCCCTCGATCGCGGGCGCCCGCCGACGGGTGCAGCCATCGGAGGACTGGTCGATCGTCCAAGGTCCACGGCCAGTCCGCAATACCTGGTTCACGTACTGGACCGTAGAGCCCAGGAGCTGGGGAGCCCAGGAGCTGGGGAGCTCAGCGATAGAGCACCGCCCGCTCCACCGCGCTCCACGTCGTGCTGGTCACCACGTACAGCGCGGCGGCCAGCGGCACGACCGCCACGGTGAAGAGCGTGAAGAAGGACATGAACGGCATCACCTTGGTGACGGCCCCGAGCCCGGCCAGTTGCTGCCCCTCGGCCGCGGCAACCGGGGAGACAGGGCTGTTGGCCGCCATCATCCGCTTCGTCCGCCGGAAATTGAACGTGGCGACGGCCGCGACGATCACGAACAGCCCCAGATACACGACTCCCGCCCCGCCGAACGCCCCTCCCCCGGCACCGCTCAACGCGTCGGCCCACCGGTCCCCCAGCGGCGCCGCGAACAACTGGTGTGAGAGCAGCTCGTTCGCCTTCCCGCCGATCGTCGTGTTCGAGAACAGGTGGTAGAGGAGGAAGAAGGCCGGCAGCTGGAACAGGCCCGGCAGGCATCCGGCCAGCGGCGACACCTTTTCCTCGGCATGCAGCTCCAGTACGGCCCGCTGGAGCCTCTCGGGGTTCTTGGCGTGCTTCTCGCGCAGCTCGGCGATCTTCGGCTGCAACTCGGTCCGCGCCTTCTGCCCCCGCGCGGACGCCCGGGACAGCGGATGCACGAGCAGTCGTACGAAGGCGGTGAACAGGACGATCGCGGCGGCGGCCGCGGACGCGCCGAACAGCGGCTGGAGCAGATCGGCGAGCTGTTGAACAAGGTCGGCGAAAACGGACATGGGTGAGCCCTCCGGGGGTCTCGTCGTGCCGGAACGGGGCATGCCGGGAAACGGCATGGCGGAATGCGGCATGACGACCCGCGCGGGGTCACGCTTCTCAGCTGTTCAGTGCGTGTGTGCGTGCCCTACGCGACGGTCGCCGGGAGGGCGTGCCCGGGTGCCCTGGGCCGTGGCCGGCCCGAGGCGTCGGGGTCGCGTTGCGGCAGGAAGGCCGTACGGCGGGCCCGGTCACGGATGGCCGTGCGCACCCGGGTCGGCGCCACGGTGGGCGCCGCGCGCGAGGCGAGGAGCGAGCAGACGGCGAACGCGGAACCGGCGGCCGCGGTCGCCGCGAGTGCGACGGTCGCGGAGAGGCTGCCGGTGTCGAGCAGCACGATCTCGAGGAAGAGGAGCACCAGCGCGGCGGCGGGACGCAGACCGGCCCGACTGCGGATCATGGGCTGCCCCCTCCGTACCGGTCCTGTCATGGCGCTCGTCCTGATGTTCGTTATACAGGAACTGGAACAGGGACGGGGACGGGGGCGGGGGCGGGGGCGGGGCGGGGACCGGGCCAGAGCCCCTAGCGGGGCCGCATGGAGACGAGCTTGGCCCACACCACCAGCCGGTACTTCGACGTGTACTCCGGGGTGCAGGTGGTGAGGGTGAGGTAGTAGCCGGGGTCGGTGTAGCCGTAGGCCGGCCTGACGGTGGAGCGCGGGACGGGCCGCAGGACGCCGCCGTCGCGGGCGGTGGTCCGCGGCAGGGTCTTGTCGACGGCGTACGTGTACGTCGCGCTCCGCGTCTCGACCCGAACCGTGTCCCTGGCCGCGAGCCGGTTGATGTACCGGAAGGGCTCACCGTGGGTGTTGCGGTGCCCGGCGAGGGCGAAGTTGCCCGCCTGGCCCGGCTGTTGGGTTCCGGGGTAGTGGCCGACGTACCCCTTGTTGAGGACGCCGCTCCTGCTGACGCCCTCGGCGACGGGGACGCGGAGGTGGAGACGGGGGATGGTGAGGATGGCGTAGGACCGGGACCAGTCGGGGGCCGGTGCGGGGGCGGCGGTCGCCCGACGCCGGGTGTCGGCGGGCCGCTTTGGGGAGCCGGTGGACGACGGCGCCGGCGTGACGGCGGGCGTCGGCGGCACGGCCGTACGGGAGTCGCCGCCTCCACCGTCCCACGTCCGCTCAAGCGCCCGGACCTCCCGCGCGGCCCCCTCCCTGGCCTCCCGATTGGTCCACCACACCTGGTGAACGACCAGCAGCAGAAGCACCACCCCGACCGTGACGAGCACCTCCCCGCCGCCCCACAGCACCCGCCGCCGCAGGGCGCGCCGCCGAAGCCCGCTGTGCCGCACGACGCGAACCCGCACCATCCTGAGCCTCCTTCACCGGGGCCGCACGCACGATAGGCGCCGCCTCGCGAGGTCTCCAGACCCCTGCGCGTCCGGTACGCCGAACACTTCCTTCACAGGTTTGAGAAAGGGCTGTCGAAACCTGTCGAAACCCTCGACAACCTCATACGTCACACCTGATGCTTCCTGTCGGCATCAACGGGGACAGGCCACGACGCCGGTTCGACGACGACCGGCCGTTGAACGAAGCGGAGAAGTCATGATCCGACGCAGAACTCTGCTGGCGGCGACAGGCGGTGCCGTCCTCGGCAGCGCCCTGGCGACGGGCACCGCACACGCGGACGCGACGATCGCCGTCAACCCCGGCACGTCGTACGGCACCTGGGAGGGCTGGGGCACCTCGCTGGCCTGGTGGGCCAATGTGTTCGGCAGCCGGAACGACTTCGCCGACCTCTTCTTCACCACCAACTCGGTGACCTACAACGGCACGACGCTCCCCGGCCTCGGCCTCAACATCGCCCGCTACAACCTCGGCGCGTGCAGCTCGAACAGCATCAACGGCGAGAGCATGGTCGCATCGCCGAACATCCCCGCCTTCAAGCAGATCGAGGGCTTCTGGCAGGACTACAACAACGAGGACCCGGCGTCCTCGGCCTGGGACTGGACGGCGGACGCCAACCAGCGCGCGATGCTGGTGAAGGCGACGCAGCGGGGCGCGACCACCGAGCTC
Source organism: Streptomyces sp. NPDC057623 (assembly GCF_042800355.1). Lineage (NCBI taxonomy): Bacteria > Bacillati > Actinomycetota > Actinomycetes > Kitasatosporales > Streptomycetaceae > Streptomyces > Streptomyces sp. NPDC057623. The sequence goes on along the minus strand of NZ_JBHVGZ010000003.1, from coordinate 79,344 downwards.
TTCGCCAACTCCCCCATGTGGTGGATGTGTTCCAACCACAACCCGTCCGGCGCGGCGGGCGGCGGCAACAACCTCCAGACCTGGAACTACCGCCAGCACGCCTCGCACCTGGCGGCGACGGCCCTGCGCGCGAAGAACAACTGGGGCGTGAACTTCGCGACGGTCGACCCCTTCAACGAGCCGGCCTCCACCTGGTGGACCGCCACCGGCACCCAGGAGGGCTGCCACATGGACCCGGCGGTCCAGGCGGCCGTACTCCCCTACATGCGCAGCGAGTTGGACAAGCGGGGCCTGACGGGCATCCGCATCGCGGCCTCGGACGAGACGAACATCGACACGGCCCGCTCGACCTGGTCGTCCTTCGGCTCCTCGACCAAGGCCCTGGTCAGCCAGGTCAACGTGCACGGCTACCAGGGCTCGGGCGGCCGCAGGGACCTCCTCTACACGGACGTCGTCACGACCTCCGGCAAGAAGCTCTGGAACTCGGAGACGGGCGACAGCGACGGCACGGGCCTCGCCTTGGCCTCCAACCTCTGCTACGACTTCCGCTGGCTGCACCCGACGGCGTGGTGCTACTGGCAGGTGATGGACCCGTCGACGGGCTGGGCGATGATCGCGTACGACGCGAACACGCTCCAGCCGACGACGATCCAGACCAAGTACTACGTGATGGCGCAGTTCAGCCGTCACATCCGCCCGGGCATGCGGATCCTCGACACCGGCGTCAGCTACGCGGCGGCGGCCTACGACGCGTCGGCGCGCCGCTTGGTGATCGTCGCGGTGAACACGTCGACGTCGGCCCAGACCCTGACCTTCGACCTGTCCCGCTTCACCACGGTTTCCGGCGGCTCGGGCGGATTGGTCCCGCGCTGGAACACGGTGACGACGGGCGGGGACCAGTACCGGTCGTACTCGAACACGTTCCTGAGCGGGAAGTCGGTGGCGGTGCCGTTCGCGGCGAAGGCGGTGCAGACGTTGCAGATCGACGGGGTGGTGATCTGAGGCGGCGGTCGTGAGGGGGCTGGCGCACCCTGGGCTGCCCGGCCCTGGGGTGCCCGCCCTTGAGTCGCCCGCCCCGGGGTGCCCGGCCTTGAAGCGCCCGCGCCAGGGCTGCCACTGCTCGGCCGTGACCAAGGTCGCGCCCGCCTCGACCAGGCAATATCTGCACCCTCTTCCCCCCTCTGTTCTCCGCACCGCCATCCCTAGCCAGTACGGTGTCTGACATGCGCCCCGACACGCCTGCCGAAAACGTCGACCACACCGCCGAAGCGGCACGCCTGGAGCGAACCGCCGGCCTCTACCCCGAGGACGCCGAGGCCCTGCTCCTCCAGGCCGCGGCCCACCTGGAACTGTCCGGCGACCGCCCCGCCGCGACCGCGCTCTACGACCGCCTGCTGGCGTCGTCGACTCCCCTGGAAGACCCCCATCTGGTACGGGCCTTGAAGGCGTCGAACCTCTGGGAGTACGGCCATGAGGCGGAGGCCAGGGCCATCATCGAAGGCGTCCGCTCGGCCTCCCCCAGGGACCCGGCCCCGTGGGTGATCGTCGCGGAGTCCCTGGAGTCCCACGACGAGCTGGAGCAGGCGCAGGAGACGTTCACGGAGGGCGCCCGCCTCCTCCTGACAGACGTCCCGGAGCCCCCGTACTCGACGCACCCCCTGCTCTTCGGCCGCCATCGCGTACGCCGCATGCTGGGCCTGGCCCACGACGAATGGGACGCCCTGGCCGACACGCTCCACTCGATGCCGATCTCCCTGGACGAACTCCACGACCCGAAGCGGGTGTGGTCCCTCGGCTCGGACAACCCGGCGGAGCTGGAGGCGGAGATCTCCCGCCTACGAGCGGAACTCGGCGCCTACCGCGAGGCCCTGTCCCGCCCGTTCCCGGTGGCGGTCCTCCACTGGACGGCGGGGGAACTGGCGGAGCTGGTGGCGGCGTACCCGTCGCTGGCGGCGGAGTACCCCTCGCACGGGGAGCACCTGGAGACGATAGAGGCGTCGCTCCGGGAGCTGTCCTCGTCCGGCACCCCGAACCTGGGGATCGTGACCGGCACGGCGCCGTCGTACGAGGCGTTCGCGGCTTCCGAGCTGGCCTCGCCGGAGGACGCGACGCTGCTGCCGCAGTATGCGACGACGTTGGCGGCGCGGGGGCGGGCGGTTGCCTGGCCGCCGCAGCGGGGGGCTGGGTGTTGGTGTGGGTCTGGGCGGCAGTACGGGGAGTGCCACGGGGCGTAGTAGGTCGACCGCGGCCGACGACGGGAGCTCGCTCACGTACGGCAGTGAACCCCCAGCCTTGGCATGGCTGGGGGTTCATCGGTTTCTCGGGAACCCTCGAAGCCTACGAACTGCGTTGCAGAAGAAGGGACTTGCAGAAACGTTCGCCCATATGATTTGCTGAAGATCGCGTTGCATCCCAAAATCCCGGCATTGCCGATAACTCCCCCTAACGCAACGCTGAAAGGCACAGCCATGCCCAAGGCGAGGTACACCTTCGAGCTCCCCGAGCACAAGGTGGACTACGGGGTCGAGGTTGCGATCAAGGACCTCAACATCGACCCCCAGGCGCAGCGGACCCTCAATGAGAGGCGCGCCCAGAACATTGCGAACAACATGGTCCGCGAGGCAATCGGATCAGTCATCGTGTCGCAGCGTTCCGACGGCGACCTCTACCTCGTCGACGGACAGCATCGTTGGCGAGCGTGCGCGTTGGCCGGTATCCCGACCATCCGGGCCGAGATCCATCACGGACTGACCCAGGCGCAGGAAGCCATCCTCTTCCTTATCAAGAACCGGGAGTCCCACAAGCCGCGTCCCATCGACGAGTACCACGTCGGCCTCACCGGTGGAGTACCTCTCTTCGTCGACACAGACAGGATCCTGAAGAAGCACGAGCTGACCCTCGGCTCCACCTCCACCAATGGTGTGGGGGCCGTATCCGGCGTGCTGCAGATCGTGGATCGCTATGGTTCCTCCGTCTTCGACCGCACGCTTACGGTCGCGGAAAACGCATGGGACCGTTCGGCGGAGACCTGGGACGGAATGCTCCTGGGCGGCATAGGCATGTTCCTCGGCCGATGGGGAGACGTCGTCGAGGACAGCGAGTTGGCCCGGAAGATCATGACCATGGGCACAGCCGCCAAGTGGCGCTCCGAGATACTCAGCCAGTCGTCCCGTGGCGGCTTCAACAACAGCGGTACCGGATCGCGAGTCTCGACCGCCTACCGCCTCGTAGCTAACGCCTGGAACAAGGGCCGCAAGGCCGAGAACCGGATCGAGGCGTAACTCAGCGAACGGTCAGCGCCTTCTCCTTGGTGGGGAAGGCGATCATTTTCGGCTTGACCTGAGACAGCGCCGATTCGCTTCCCGTGAGCCAACACGCCCACCATCCATAAGTATCGGGGCGTGGGCGTAGCCATGCCGTTTAGCATGCCGCACATGCCGCTCTTGTCTCGCCGACCGCACGAAAAAGGGTCAGCAAACCATGTTCTCGCAGCTTCTCGACGGCGTGCCCGTTGAGGTCGTCATCTCAATCGGGCTCGTACTTGTGACACTCGCGTTGGCGCGAGTGATCAGGAACCTCCCCAAGGACACCGTCGCCAGGTTCTTCGAGCACCGGACCACCAAGTACCAGATCATTGCCAGCGACTCGAAAGGTCGCGTGGCTACCATGCAGAAGCAGCGGCTTGTGTTCCTCGGCTTCGCCCTCACGTGCTTGGTCGTGGTCTCCCTCACCTTCATCAACTCCACGAACAGCACGGCTGAACCCTCGCGGCAAAGCCCTACCCCCGCTGCCCCAAAGGATTCGCACCCCACCCCCTGAGGCGCCTCAACGTTCGAAGTTGCCTGTGGGGCACGGCGGCCTGGCGTGATCGCCTCTCGGCATCAGACCTTCACTTGTCAGTGACTGCTGTTAGAACAGATCCTTAGCCAAACGAGAGACTCAGGAGCAAGCGTGGCGGAATCGGGGGACCCTACGGGGCTGGTGGCCGGCGTCCACGAGCGGCTTGTCACTCAGGATCTGCGCGATCGGATAGAGGGACTCGAAGCCGCAGGATGGAAGGCCATCGACGCCGAGGTCAGTGAGGTATCGACGCCACACGTGCTGGCCCGGTATATCAGCGAAGCCGTAGGGCAGCGCTTGGCCCAACTGCCGCACAAGAAGCAGGTGGCTGTCGCCAACCAGATCATGCAGTCACTGGTCGCCAGCGTGCCCGACCCTGATGTGGACAGGATCGACAGCACCATCACTGATGGCCCACGTCAGCTGCTGGCTCTCGCCGAGCAGGAGGCCCCCGGGGTCTACGCGGTCCGTCCGCTGACACCTCTCTCCGAAACGGCGTTGATCACCAACGCCCCAGACGACCCCAACCTCGGCTCCGAACTGCGTGCGGAACTCGCCACGGCCGACCGCATCGACCTGCTGTGCGCGTTCGTGAAGTGGCATGGCATAAGGGTGCTCGAAGACTCGCTTCGCGCGGCGAGGGAGCGGGGAATCCGTATTCGGGTCATCACGACCACCTACATCGGGGCCACCGACAGATACGCGTTGGACCGCCTTGTCCGCGAGTTCGGCGCCGAGGTGAAGGTCAACTACGAGATCCGGTCCACACGGCTACACGCGAAGGCTTGGCTGTTCGGCCGAAACACCGGATTCAATACGGCCTATGTGGGCAGCTCCAATCTGTCCAAAGCCGCGCTGCTCGACGGTCTGGAGTGGAACGTACGGCTGTCATCGGTCGCCACACCCCGGGTACTCGACAAGTTCGAGGCGACCTTCGACGCGTACTGGGACGACTTCGCCTTCGAGTCGTACGACCCCGATGAGGACGGCGAGCGGCTCTCCGAGGCGCTGGCGCGCGCGGGAGGCAGGGGACCTGACGACGACTTCCGGATCAGCCTCTCCGGTCTTGAAGTGCAGCCCTTCCCGCACCAGAAGGACATGCTGGAGCGGCTACGCGTCGAGCGTGAGATCCGCGGTCATCACGAAAACCTCCTCGTCGCGGCCACCGGAACCGGCAAGACCGTCATGGCCGCGCTGGACTACCGCAACCTACGCGACAAATTGGGTGGGCGGCTTCCCCACCTACTCTTCGTGGCGCATCGCAAGGAGATCCTTGAGCAATCTCTGCGCACCTACCGAGAGGTGCTCAGCGACGCCTCCTTCGGTGAACTACTCCACAGCGGAAAAGAACCTCGCGACTGGACCCACGTCTTTGCCAGCGTCCAGTCCCTCAACCTCCGTCGGCTGGAGCAGCTCGATCCGAGCCATTTCCACGTGATCGTCATCGACGAGTTCCATCACGCCACGGCGGACACGTACCGCCGCGTCCTCACCCACTTCAAACGGCCCGAAGGTCACCCCGAACCGACCCAACTGCTCGGCCTCACAGCAACGCCGGAGAGGATGGACGGGAAGAATGTGCAGGACGAGTTCTTCGAAGGTCGGATCGCAGCCGAGATGCGGTTGTGGGAAGCGCTTGAGGCCGACCTGCTGTGCCCGTTCCATTACTTCGGAATCCCGGACGGCACGGATCTGACTCAGCTGCAATGGAAATCGGGCAACTACGACCGAGATGAACTCGGTAACGTCTACACGGCTGGAAATGGCCAAGCGCTCATCGTCCTCAAGCAGGTCAAGGACAAGATCTCCAACCCCGCCGCGATGCGAGCGCTGGGCTTCTGCGTGAGCAAGAAACACGCTCACTTCATGGCCGGGCAATTTATCAAAGCAGGTTTCCTGGCCGCGGCACTCGACAGCGAATCGTCTGCCGCAAAACGGAAGCAGACGCTGGACGACTTGAAGAACGGTAAGCTCCAGGTCGTCTTCTCCGTCGATCTGTTCAACGAAGGATTGGACATTCCCGACGTCGATACTCTCCTACTCCTACGCCCCACGAACAGTGCGACGGTCTTCCTCCAGCAGCTCGGCCGTGGACTTCGACGCACGCCCAACAAGCCGGTACTGACCGTGCTGGACTTCATCGGCCAACACCGCGCGGAATTCCGCTTCGAGGAGCAGTTCCGCGCAATGACGAACCTCTCCCGGAACCGCCTGGTCGACAGCATCGAGCGCGACTTCCCTCAGCTTCCCTCCGGCTGCCAGATCATCCTGGAGGGTAAGTCCAAGGATCTCGTCCTCGACAACATCCGTACTCAACTTAACGCCACCGTCAATACGTTGGCGAAGGAGGTCAGGGACTACAGCACTCCCCAGCTCGATTCGTACCTGCGCGAGAGCCGACGGGATATCAAGGAGCTCTACAGAAGCGACAACTCCTGGACCAAGGTCCTACGCAAGGCCAGGATCATCAACGAGGCCCCACTGCCGGGCGAGGAGAACCTTCTGAAGCGCGTCCACGCCTTTCTCCACGTGGACGACCAGGACCGAGCCAACGCGTATCTCCGCCTTCTCGCGGGTGACGCTCCTGACTACGACACCCTCTCCCCGACCGAGCAGGCGTACGCCCGCATGCTCTTCTTCAATCTATGGGACAAGGCGGGCGGCTTCTCCAGCTACCGGGAGGGCTTGGAATCGCTGCACGCCCAACGCCTGCTCCGCAACGAACTCCAGGAGGTCCTGTCGTATGTCCTCGACCGCTCCGATCACTTCCCCATCCCCCTGGACGGACGGCTCAGCCACCTCCCGCTGAAGATTCACAGCTCCTACAACCGCTCCGAAATCCTCTCGGCCCTCGGGGTGGCACGGTTGGGCGGGCAGATGCCCGGAATCTTCAGCCAGGGAGTGACCTGGGTTGAGGAGATCAAAACCGACGCCCTCCTCATCACCCTGGAGAAGAGCGAACGAGACTTCTCCCCTAGCGTCCGCTATAAGGACTATGCGATCAGCCCCACCCGCTTCCACTGGGAATCTCAGGGCAACACACCGGAGAACTCCTCGACCGGCCTTCGCTACCAGCGGCACGCTGAGCAGGACAGCCACGTCCTGCTGTTCCTTCGCCGCTACAAGCGCAACGCCATCGGCAAATCCGAGCCCTGGATGCTCTTGGGCCCAGCCACCTACGTGAAGCACACAGGCAGCAAGCCTATGGCGATCACTTGGGAACTTCAGCATGAGCTCCCAGCGGACGTGTGGACGTACTCGACTATCGCTGCGGGGTAGAGGAGTCAGACGAGAAGTTCCTGAGCCAGCACGGAGGCGACCTTCCAATCATGCGCGCGGCCTGTCAGCTGCTGCTGCCGACCTTCAGAAGACCGGTCATCCTGCGCTGTCATCAAGGCATCGTTGAGCCCCTTGAACCAATCCCCGTCCGCGCTGGGAAGACCCGAGGTTTTCCTCATCATTGGATTCGACACGGCAGACCTCCAGTTTCTGCGGTCTGCGCCTCGAAGCGTGTTTGCGCACGATCCAGGATCTCTTCCTCGTCGCAACCGTGTGCCCGCAGCCAGTGGAGAAAGTCTGTGATGGCGTCGATCACCGCTTCTTCAGCAGTCGTCATGCTCAGCCCACGCAGGCTCTGCTCACGAGGCAACCTCGCCGCCCTGTAGATGCCTAGCAGCGCCTCAGCGCGTGTGACGTCCCCGCGTGCCACGTGACCGTCCGGCGCGGTCAGCCCCGTCGCGAACTCACACCAAGTGACCTTTCGATCGGGGTGGAGTTGGACTCCCCAGCGATCGGCGACCGCGTCGACGAGAGCCATGCCCCGTCCGGACTCGGAGTCGCGGTCCGCGTCCACGAGAGTGGGGAGGGCGCGCGTGTCGGGGTCATGGACCTCGACACGCAGATGAAGGCCGTTCATGGCGACCATGAGGGTGGCCGGCGTGCCATGGCCGACATGGGTGATGACATTGGACACCAGCTCGCTGACGCACAGCTGAGCCTGGTCAATGACATCGTGCAATCCCCAGCTCCCCAAATGCTGCCGCACGGTGCGGCGCAGGGCGGCCACTTCCGCTGGCTCGGCAGTGAAGGCCAGGTCCCAGGGCTTCCGTTGCATACACGCTTCCTGGATCACGACGGTCCCTCTCCTCACAGGCAACTCCACACGATGGCGGAGTGTTACGGATGCTCACGATGGGTTGCGTTGCCGTTCAGAGTGATACATACACATCCCGTCATGCAATGTGCAGGGAGGGATTCCCACTTCTAGGTGATTGGCAAGCACACCCCTTGGCGCGAGACTGAACACCCGCTACCAGGAAGAGGGTTGGAATGGCCGGTTCACCGACGGCACGCCGTCGTCGTCTCTCGATCGAGCTGAAGAAGCTCCGGGAGAAGAGCGCGCTCACCTGCGCCCAGGTCGGCGAGGCTCTGGACTGGAGCGGCTCCAAGGTCAATCGCATGGAGACGGGCAGCGGCCGGGTCCAGCCGTCCGACATCGAGGCCCTGTGCCGGTTCTACGAAACCAGCGACGAACTGCGCGAGTTCCTCAAGTCACTTGCCCGGCAAGCCAAGACGCGCGGTTGGTGGCAGGTGCACGGCGCCGGCGTGCCCGAGTGGTTCAACATCTACATCGGCCTGGAGCAGGACGCCTCTACCATCCGCCAGTACCAGTGCGAGTTGATCCCCGGACTCATGCAGATGGACGCCTACACGCGGGAACTCCACACGACCGGCGCGCACCTGTCTGCCGAGGACATCGGCAGGGCCGTGCGTGTACGCATGGAACGCCAAACCATGTTGACGCGACCTGACGCGCCAGATGCCTGGTTCGTCGTGAACGAAGGCGCTCTTCGCCATGTGATCGGGGATCTGGCAATCATGCGAGAGCAGCTCGAACGCGTACTGGAGGCCGCCGAGTTGCCCACCGTGACCCTCCAGGTCCTGCCCTTCGACGCTGGCACCTATCCGGTCACAGGCTCATTCACCATGCTGGGCTTCCCTGCTCAGGAGGACCCGGACATCGTGTATCGGGACGGCATCACCGATGCCGTGTACCTGGAGGGCGAGCATCATGTTCGTGAGTACACCAAGGCGTTCGACGGCCTGCGAGCCGCGGCTCTGAGTCCTCAACGCTCCATCCAATTGATCAAGACGATGTTGAAGGAATACGCAAGGTGAGCATTGCAGCCGCCGATGGCAGCCACGCTCCGGTGTGGTCAAGGTCCTCGTACAGCAACGGTGCCGGAGGAGAGTGCGTCGAGTGTTCGTTGGCAACGGACGGCGCCCTCGTACGCGACTCTAAGTGTGAGACAGGACCGATCATCAATGTTGGTCGCGGCGCGTGGCGTGCCTTCCTCGGTGGTGTCCTGGAACACGGACGCTTGGCGCACTGACGAGGGATTCCTCAGCAGCCCTCCCTCCGCAGCGGGGCACACCTCACGGCAGCAGACAGCAAGGAACTGGCGATCGTGAACGCACAGCGCGCGGAGACGCCCGGACCAGCGGCGCTGCCGTTGCATACCGTCGGCAACATTCGAGCAGCTCTGAGGTCCGGACACGGCTTTCCGGGCGACCGAGAGTCCTTTGAAGAAGATCTTCAGCGTGCACTGGAGGGTTCGTCGCAGACGGACTTCAATGCCGTCGCTACCGTGATCGTCGACTACCGGGGCAGAATCCGGCTCTACCTGGATCCCAACTTCGACATCGCCGTGCAGGAGGGCACTGACCTCACGAGGCGGTTGAAGCAGGAGGCTCAGGATCAGTGAGCGGCGTGATCGCGGCCTACGCGGGCGGCAGATCGGATGAAGGCTCTCGGAGCCAAGCAGGAACTGGAGACGCTCCGGCAGAAGCTGAACAGGTTCCAGGCTCGGGAACCTGCTCGGTCCACTCCGTCCAGACCGCAGCGAAGTCCGCAAGTCGAGGATGGAGTAACCACCGGCCTTCCCTGTGAACAGCCTTCTCGAACTGCCGCACGTGATCTCCCAGATCAACGGCACAGCACGCTGCCTCAGTTGCGCGCAACCCACGCCTCCGTCCCCGCAGACGCAATCTGCTGCAATCCATGAGCACGCCAGAACCCGCTAATCGCATCCTGGATCATCACCCAACACAGCTGGAGGGCAAAATGACGCTCAGGTTCATCGGCACAACCAGCGACGACGGCGACTGCCCCACCCTTTACGACATCGAGGACACGGACGAGATCCTCGTCCAGGGCGAGCGGGAGACCAACCCGGAGCACCTGGCCCAGTTGCGGGACGTCAAAGGGTCCGAGACCTTCGTCCGCGTCCCGCGCAGCCTGCTGACCCGTTACGCACCGAGGAACGACGCCCCCGAACTCCAGCCCTTCGCCGCGATCTCCCACCTCTTCAGCGACTTCAAACACACAGCCTGGCGGCTGGAGACACGACGTGGCTACGCCTCCGACCGCAACAGCCCGAAGTGGCCGCGGTTCCTCGCCGGCGAGGACATCGCGCGCGGCCCCGATAACGCCTGGCGCGACAACGTCCGCGCGCAGACGACGCAGGGCAAGCGGTTCGAACGGGTCCGGCTGGTCGACGACCCGCCCACCCAGGGACAGGAATTCCTCCTCGCCAGTGCGCCAAGCAACATCTCGGCAGGCGAGGACATCCGCTATCTGACACGTACCCAGTCCCAGGGATTGCGGCTGCCGGAGTACGACTTCTGGCTCTTCGACTCCAAGGTCCTCGCCCGCTTCGCGTTCGACGACGAAGACACCACCCTGGGCGTGTACGTCAGCCAGGACCCGGCTGAAGTTCTCGCCGCCTGCCAAGCCCGCGACGCCGCCTGGCACCACGCCGTCCGCACCGAAGACTTCGCAAGGCGGGTACGTTCCACCGTGTGAGCACGGACTATCAGACCGCCAGAGAGGCACTCGGGGCGCGGCTTCGTGAGCTGCGCACCGAGGCGGGCCTGGAAGGCAAGGATCTCGCTGCCAGAGCTGGCTGGCAGACCTCGAAGGTCTCCCGGCTCCAGAACGGCAAGCAGACCCCTTCGGCGGCCGACCTGACCGCCTGGGCGCAAGGTTGCGGTCGGCCGGACGTCGAGGCTGAGCTCCAAGGGCTTCGGGCAGGTCTGGAGATGAAGCAACGCCACCGCTCCTGGCGGCGCCAACTTGCCGGCGGGCACCGCGGCCGCCAAGAGATCGCCGTGCGCCAAACCCAGGCCACGAAGGCTATCCGCGGACTTGAGGTGTCGCGCATACCTGGGCTGTTCCAGACGCCGGAGTACGCCCGCGTCATCTTTGAGGCGAACGCCGAGTTCCGGGGTATCCCGCCGACCACAGAGGCCGCCGTCGAAGCCCGGATGCGTCGCCAGGAAGCGCTGTACGACCCCGAGAAGACGTTCATGTTCCTCGTATGCGAGGCAGCGCTTTACCACCGGTCATGCCCGGCAGACGTGATGGCTGAGCAACTGGATCGTCTGTACAACCTGGTCGGCCAGCGTCGGATTGAGCTCGGCATTCTTCCGTTCGGCGCTCAGCTGCGCCGTACCGCTCCCCACGGCTTCTGGATTTACGACCGCAGGCTGGTCATCGTCGAGACGATCAGCGAAGAGCTATGGCTCACGGGCGAGGACGACATCCAGCTGTACGAAAGGGCGTGGGTCTGGCTTTCGGAATCCGCTGAGTACGGGACGTCGGCGCGCCGTCTCGTCGGCCGAGCGCGGGCGTCTCTGGACCTTGCGTGAGCAAGCAGCCGCAAGCACGCCAGTCAGCGGCGCAATCAGACGCAATCACTGCACGGGTGCGCAATTGAACTGCCTAACGTCCTGGTCATGGCCACGAAACTCATCCGGTCACTCCGGCAAGCAGGCCAGGACCGGCTTCTGTCCTGCACTCGTAATCCCAGTGCGTTGTGTCGTGCGTGGGCCGCAGACAAGTTCGCGCGGATCCCGGTCGGCGAACACCGGCGTGTAGTCGAAGCCCCCTTGATTCCGTCCGTCAAGGCCGCCATGGCGTGTGTAGACAGAGAGCGACTCGGCCCCGTTCCGGTGGACTCGCCGACGGGCCGGGCCTGGTGGCTCGTGCCTCCATGCCTCGCTGAAGAGCTGGATCACGCACTGCAGCTGACCGTGCATCCGTCGAGCTGGCAGCTTGAGTGCCGACCAGTCCTGTACTCGATCAACGAGCGCACGCGGCTGGAGAGTCCGGACGGCTCGGGCCGCCTTACCGACCCGACTGCGCTGAGCGCGGCTTTGGGTAGCAGCGGGTGTGTCCAGGTGGAGGCACTCGGATGCTGACGCCCGACACAACTGCCGCCGGTGCGACGGCCGACGAGCCCGATGCCCCTTCGCTCGGTGAGCTTCTCGCACGCTCTGCCGCCAGTCTCCGCGAGCGCACCGCAGTGCAGTGCCTGGCCGAGGAAGAGGAACTCCCCGCCCTGAGCAACGTCCGGGCCGCGCTCGTGACGACGGAAGACGGCGTCATGACGTGCCGGTGGGCGAGCTTGGCCGGACGCATGTACACGCTCGGGCTCGATGAAGTCGAGCGGGCGTTTCTCGGGCTGGTCTTATCGATCGTCGGCGTTCGACAGTGCCACTTGGCCGCCGTTCGCCACCTGAACGAGCGCCGCTTGAAGATCGTGCTCCTGGCGATGGTGCGTCCGACAGGCAACGACCGGATCGCGATTGGCACACGGCTCTGAACCCCTGTGGGCAACACGCAAGCCGGACCAACATGCCTTCAGCAGCACCGTCGTTCGGCTGCGTCACCGGTCTCACTCTCCCTTCCCACTGCGTACAAGCCAGCCTGCTGCACCTCACGCGGCAAGTGCAGCAGTCCCCTCTCCGAAGAACACGACACGCAACCGGAACTACGACAGAGGGCAACCCGACAGTCCTCCGACCGTGAGGTGAACTCGTGCTCCACACACGCCTGTTCCGACCCGATCAACGCCTGGTCACGGCCGTATCCACCAGCCGCGCCATCGCCAAGGGAGTGGCGCGACGATGACCACCACCGTCGCGGTACAACCGCGCACCGGCCGCTCGCTCGTCACCGGCACCGAGTTCGACACCCTCGCCGCGTTCTGCGCCGACGAGTACGGCCTTGAGCGCTGCGTCGCCGACCGGGTCCTCGACCAGGCCCTCGCCCTCGTCTACGTCATGGGCACGACCCGCTCAGGAGCCGCCATGGCTCCGTCCCAGCAGGTCGACCCCGGTTGGCACACGCTGATCCTGCACACCGACTGGTACGCCAACTGGTGCCAGAAACAGTTCGGCTACTTCCTGCACCACCAGCCGAACAGCAAGACCCGCACACGAGGCCTGATGACCGACGTCGTGCGGCGGATCCGCACGGCCGGATTCGGAGTCGACGAACGGCTGTGGGGTACCGCCGCCGATTGCAACCCGCCCGCTTGCTGCGGCGACGGCCCCTGCTGCTGATCACCTTCACCGCCATCCCCGCTAGGGCGGGCCGTCTCCCCCGAGCCGGCTCGCCCGTCTCTGGCCAGAAACGGACACCAAGCTGTGCCGCTGACCGAACTGACCGCCACCGGGCGCGTGACCCTCTTTCCCCTCGAAGGCCTTTCTGTGGCCTATACGACGCAGTCCAGCGACAAGCGCTGCCTGGGCGACATCGGACTTGTCGCTGTCGTGGACGAACACAGCGACGGCGAGGAGCTGTGGAACCTCGCCCGCGATCTCGGTGGACGTAACAACGGGCAGGAACAGGCCCGTTGGATTCTCACCCAGGCGGGCCGCGCTCGGGTGGTGACATCCTCGGCATACGGCGACTTGGCAGACGTCACATGGACGGCATACGTGCGTCGGCAGCTCGAACTCGACGCGCTGTACGCCAACCACGAGGTCCTGATGACCGGCCGCATCACATGGGCGGGCGACTGAACAAGGGAGATCAGATGAGGTTTGAACCGGTACCCGATACAGATGACGTGCAACGTGAACTCGCCCTGCTGGAAAGGGGTGCCTCATGTCTGCGGTATTTCCTTCCCGCGATTCCCACCGGACTGATCCAGACGGCCGAGTACATGCGGCAGGTGATGACACGGACCTCGTCCGTCGTCAGCAAAGATGTCGAGCAAGTGATCGCGCGCAAGCTAGAGCGTCAGGCCGTACTCGACGACCTCGACAAACGGTTTGAGTTTCTGCTCACCGAGTCGGCCATCCGTTGGCAGCTGTGCGAGGAAGCTGTCATGGCCCGGCAGGTCGAGCACCTCGTGTCCCTCTCTCATCGCCCGAACATCGATATCAAGGTGCTTCCGCTGGCAGGCCGGGTCGCCGAGGTTCCGTTCAACACCTTCACGTTGTACGACGCCAGCCTCGCCACGTTGGAGGTGTTCACCGGGCGGGTGGTGCTGCGCGAGGCGATCGACATTGCCCAGTACGACCGGATCTTTGGCTCTCTTACGAAGCGCGCGTGTGCCGGGGACGCGGCGAGGCGCTTGCTTGCCGAGTGGGCAGATCCCTTCGACGGCCGCCGCAGCTGATGCCCCCTCATGACCACCCCGCCCAGCTGACGGGGTCTCACAGCCCTCGAAGCTGATTAGGCCTCATGGGCGTGGCCCGTATGGCAGTCCCGATGAGCGCTCGGGGAGATATCGGATTAGCCTCCGAATTGAGCGCAATGTGGATCTTTAGGTGTGCGCTCTAACTCGACCCAAGGAGGAGAAATGCGCAAGCTTCAGAAGGCCGCTGTCGCGGCCGCCATGGTCGGGACTCTGAGCCTCATAGCCACCGGCACCGCCACCGCACAGCCTGCATACGACGGTCATGGCGGTTGTAAGTCGCACGACTTTGACCTCAGCATTCTCGGTCAGGTCGGAGCGCTCAACGGCCTTGCGGGCAATCTGCTCAACGGTGAGGGACACCCCGGCGCGCAAATCAACCACGTCGGCTCCAGTTGCCACCACTGAGCAATCCGCGTTCCGTCGCGTAGTTCATCGACAGGGGCCCCGGTGCCCGGGCGACAAGCTCGGGCAGCGGGGTCCCCGCTTGCGTCTGCCAGCTGTTCTGGCTGGCTGGCCGGTCGCCCGCCCGGGCACCCGGGTGGTCCATGGGGAGGAGGGCATCGGTCGACCAAAGTCGTACGGCGTAGACCTTCGGCCGATGGCAGGGCCTCCGGCGGCTCGGCAGACTCGGTTCGGAGCTGCGCCAGACTGGGGCTGAGGCGGGCTGGGGCCGGGACGTGACTACGCCGGACCGGCGAACGGGAACACGACTGCGGGAAAGTGGGAGCGGCATGGCCACGGGGGACAACGATGGTGCGGCGGGGATGGAGGGCCTTCGGGGTGAGGGCCGTTCGGGCGGGAAGGTCACCGTACTCGCCGAGTCGCCATGGTTTCTGACTCTCTTTTGCGTGGCGTGCGGGGCGGGCGTCGGCTGGTTGGTCACCCTTCTCGCCGAGTGGCTCGTGACGTTGTCGTGGGCGCCGTTGCAAGGGCCGGCCAAGCTGGTGACCTCCGTCCCGGAGCCCTGGCTCACCCTCGGCGGCGTCGCGGTGGGAGCCCTGCTGGGGCTGTTCCTCGGGTTCATCGCGGTGCATGAGTCGCTGTCGGTGAGTGTGTCCTCCGGGCGGGTGGTCCTCGGTGTCAGGGACTCCTCGCAGGAGTTCGGGCACGACGAGATCGCCTTGGCGGTGCGGGACGGCAAGCAGCTCGTGCTGCTCGGGCCGGACGGGATGGAGATCGCGCGGGAGCGCTGCGATCTGTCCTGGACGCGGCTGGCCGATGCCTTCGCCGCGCACGGCTACCGGTGGGCGGACGAGGATCCGCATCAGGGGGAGTTCCGGCGCTGGGTTCCCGGGATGCCCGGGCTGCCCGACGGGGCGGACGCGTTGCTGAGGGCTCGCGAGGTGGCCCGGAAGAAGGAACAGGGCTCCGAGGACGCACGGGAACTGCGCGGGGAGCTGCTGAGGCTCGGCGTCGTCGTACGTGATGAGAAGCAGCGGCAGTACTGGCGCGTGCCACTGCGGTCCTGACGTACGGGGTTCGGGGAGGCTTCGAGGGGGCTGGGTTCGGGCGCCGTATCGGCTGAGAGGATTGCGCCGACCGTAGTGAACGAAGGGGATGAGCATGATCGTGCTCGCGCTGGTCGGTGTTCTCGTGCTCACCGTCGGGGGATGCGTCTGTGTCGTGTGGGCGTCTCGGGGCGGGCCGGGCTGGGTGCGCGCGGTGGCCGCGGTGACCCTGGGCGTGGGCAAGTTGGTACGGGGGTCGGGGCGTTCCCGTCAGAGCTCGGGCTCGGACATCTCCGCCCTGGGCGGCTCGGACTCCGGGCCGGGGTCGGGTTCCGACTCCAACTGAACTCGTACGGCGGACTCCCGGCGCAACGCCGACGCGGGCCGCGCCAAGGGGTAGCAGGGGGTGGCCGGCGCGGCCCGCGTGGGTCAGTCAGTCGGTCGTCTTCGTCCTCGGCCTCGTCAGTTCCCGCAGTTGTCTCCGGGGTCCCCGGGCGTTGGCTGCGGGGTGGGCGCGGGGTCCGTCACCACCGGCGGGGTGGGGCTGTCCGGCGTCTGCGGGGCCTCAGGTGTTTCATTCTCAACCGGCTCTGGCTCTACGGGAGTTGTAGGCGACGACGGCGTCTCGGGAGCCTCCGCCTCCGGGGCTCCAGGGCCCTCCGGCGGCGCCTGGGCCTCCGGCGGCACCTCGGCCTCCGGCGGCCCCTCGGCCTCCGGCTGCGAGTGCTCCGGCTGCTCCGCGCCTGTCCCCGAACCACCCGCATCACCGGGATCACCGGAATCGCCTGGATCACCCGGGTACTCCGGATACCCCGGCCCGCCCGGCTCCTCCACCGGAGGCTCCGTCACCGGCTGGACAGGGCTCGGTGCAGGCTCCTCAACGACCGGCGGCTCCTCGACGACCGGCGGCTCCTCGACGACCGGCGGCTCCTCGACGACCGGCGGCTCGACCCCGACCCCCGGACCGGCCTCGACCACCACCGGCCCACCCCCAGCCCCACCCCCAGCCCCAACTCCATCCCCCGACTCGGCCGCATCCCCGCCACCCGTCGTATCCGGACCGGCGACCCCGGCGAACCCGGCGACCAGCACCTCGACCCCGCCATCCGGCCGGCGCTGGTCGGCCTGTGTCACCTCGGGCAGCCCGGCCGAACCAGCACGGTCCGGCTCCCCCGGCACCCGCTCCCCCGGCCCGGTCCCCTCCGACGGCTGCGCCACCGGCGCCTCCGCCAGCGGCGCCCGTGGTGGGGTGGGCGTCGGTGTGGAGCCGCCCGTGCCCAGGGCGAGGACCATCGCGAGGGCCATGCCCGTGACGGTCGCGCCGGCCGCTACGGCGGCGGGCACCTTCGCACCGCCGGCCCCGCCGCCGGTCACCGCCTGGCGGGCCGTGTGGAGCGCGGTGCCGAGCTGGCCGCTCAGGGCGGCCGTGGCGCCGGCGGACCCGGCGGCCAGCGGCAGCAGGAACTTGCCCGCGCCGCCGACGGCGAAGACCAGCAGGGCCGGACCGACGAACGCGGGCAGCCGGTCGTTGGCGCGCATGAGTACCGCGAGCCGGCCGCGGCAGTCGTCGCAGGCGTCCACGTGGGCGAGCAGGCGTTCCGACTGGCGGGGCGTCGCGCCGCCGCGTACGTAGGCCGGCATGCGCACCCAGTGGACCTCGCACGCGGGGTCGTCGGGAGCGCCGGTCTGGGAGCGCAGGAATGCCTGCCGCATGCCTTCGCGGGCACGGTGGAGGAGTACGGCCGTCGCACCCTGCTTGGCGCCGATGCGCCGGCCGACCGTCTCCAGCGGCTGGCCCTCGGCCTCCGCCAGCCACAGTGCCTGCACCCAGCGCTCGGGCAGTTGGCCCAGCACGCGCACCAACAGGTCGACGGAGGAGACCTGTTCGGCCGGGTCCGCCACGCCCTCGGTGTGGGCGGCGACGTCCACTCGCTCGGCGGCCTGCGGGTCGTGCGGGGTTTCGCGCGCCTCGCCGCCGGCCGTCGCCGCCAGGTGCCGCACCGTCGTCATCAGGTACGCCGGTACGTTCTCGATCTCGTGCCCCGCCGACAGCCGCCGCCAGACGCGGAAGTGCGCCTCGGCCACCAGGTCCTCGGCAGCCCAGGTGTTGTTGCGGGTGAGCGAGCGCGCGAACGCGACCAGGCGCGGCTGCTGTTCCTCGTAGATACGGGCGTACGAGGCGGTGGTGGACACGGGAGGTGTCGCCTGGGCGGGCACCTTGGGGAAACCGTCGGACATGGCGGGAACGCTCCGGTTGCCTGCTGGGCTGATGGGCGCGGACGAGTTTGTCAGCGTAGATGACTAAAATCTCAAGTAAATGGTTCGGGTGAGTTAGATCACATGCGCTGGGTTCCGGTTCGGCGTAATCAACGTGCTCGCCGTGCGGTCGAGAGGTCGCACACACCCCGCACCACCAACGGAGAAGACCATGCGCCTCGCTCTCGAACAGTCCGTCCGCGCCCGCCTCGTCACCCCCGACCACCCGGAGCTGCCGGTACGCCCCACGCTGCGCTACACCGCCACCGAACCCTTCGCCGTGCACCTCGACTTCCCCGCCCATGTCTCGGACGACGGGCGCGGGGTCACCTGGACGTTCGCCCGCTCGCTGCTGGAGGAGGGGCTCGACGGGGCGGCCGGGATCGGGGACGTACGCATACGACCGTGCGGCCGGTCCCGCACGGTCGTGGAGTTCCACGCCCCGCACGGCATGGCCGCGATCCGGTTCGGGACGGCGGCTCTTCGGCGGTTTCTCCAGCGGTCGTACGCCGTCGTCGAGCCGGGGAGAGAGGATCTGGGGCCCGAACTGGACACCGTTCTCATGTCCCTTCTCGACGGGGTCTGAGTCTCAGTCGGGCTCGATGGGCGTCAGTACGCGCGTAGCCGTCTGCCGGTAGATCACCGAGCTGCGAAAGCTCACCACCTCGCGGCGGGCGCTGAAGCGGTCCATGAGGAAGGCGTGCAGGTGCTCGATGTCCGGGACGGCCACCTGGACGAGGAAGTCGTCGTCGCCGGAGACCACGAAGACCGAGACGACCTCGGGGAGCCGGGTGAGATAGCTCTCGAAGTCGTGGATCACCTCGCGGCTCAGCGGACGCAGCCGGGCGAAGACCAGCGCCTGCAGCGAGCGGCCCAACAGGCGTGGCTGTACGGCCGCGTGATAGCCGGTGATCACACCGCGGGCGCGCAGGGCGCGGACCCGTTCCAGGCAGGTGGAGGGTGCGATGCCGACCCTGCGGGCGAGTTCGCGGTTGGTGAGCCGTGCATCGCGCTGGAGATGGGTGAGGATCGCCGAATCAGTGTCGTCCATGGCCGTCATTCTTCCCGGGGTTCCGAATTTGGTTCGGCCGAGCCGCCCAACTCCCGTACCACGCAATACATTTCCCTCGCCCGCCGGACCGAAGGGACCCTCGCCCATGACGACCGCCGCCGCCCGAGCCGCTGACCAGACCGCTCACCAGACCGCTGACCAGACCACTGCCCAGGCCGTCGACCAAGCCGTCGACCAAGCCGTCGACCAGGCCGTCGACCACTACGACCGGTTTCTCGCGGAGTACTACACCTGGATGCTCGGGGGCGATCTCGACGCGCTCGCCGCGGTACAGGGTGCCGCTCTCTCGGGGTGGGGTGTGACGCCCGGGTGCGCGATCGGTTCGGCGACGGCCGGGGCGCTCGCCGTGGATCTGGGGTGCGGCCCTGGACACGCGAGCCTCGCGCTGGCCGGGCTCGGCTTCGACTCCGTTCTCGCGGTCGATCTGAGCCGGCCGCTGCTGGACGAACTCGCCGCGCACGCCGCCGACGTGCCCGCCGTACGCGCGGTGCGGGCGGATGTGCGGACCGCTCTTCGGGAACTGGTGCGGCCGGGGTCGGCGGGGGCCGTCGTATGCCTGGGTGACACGTTGACGCATCTGCCGACCCGGGGGGATGTGGCCGCTCTCTTCGCCGACGTCGCCGCCGCGCTCGCGCCCGGGGGGACGGCCGTTCTCGCCTACCGCGACCTGACGGTCCCGCTCACGGGCACCGACCGCTTCCTACCGGTCCGGGCGACCGCGGACCGGATCATGACCTGCTTCCTGGAGTACCCGGACGACTACGACGACTACACGGTCGTCGTCCACGACCTGCTCCACACCCGCAACGCCGACGCCTCCGGCTGGACGCTCACCGCCCGCAGTTACCGCAAGCTCCGCCTCTCCCACGCCTGGGTGCTGGACCAGCTGCGCACGGCCGGGCTGCGGGTCCGGCACGAGGAGAGCGGGCCCGGGGGCATGCGGACGGTCGTCCTGGAGCGCGGCACCTCCTAGTCCCCTGGTCCCTGGTAGGAGGCCGCCGACCGTAGCCGGAGGCTCGTCCGCGCCTGGTGGCGGATCCGCTTGGTGCGGCCCTGGCCGGCGAGGAGGGTGAGGACGGGGGTCGGCGTGGCAGGGGCCTCGGCCAGCTTGAGCTGGAGCCAGTTGGACGACGCCTGGGTCAGGGCCTCGGGGTCCCACGGGTGGTTCAGGTGCACGGCTCTGAGGAGGGCCCACTCCCGGAGGCGTTCGGCCGGGAAGGCGTGACCGGCCGTCGCCGCGGCCATGGACTCGGCCCGTTCGGTGTAGGCGGAGGTGGCGTGGATCGCGGCGGCCCGGCGGTCCAGGTGACGGGTCACGGCGGACTCGGCCATCGTCCGGTCCGGGTCGGTGAGGACGCGGCGGACCAGGGCCGGTTCCTCGGCGGGCGTGGAGTTCGCCAGCTGAACGGTGTAGGCGGCGAAGCGGGCGTGCTCGGAGGGTTCGTCGGAGGGGTCACCGGAGGGGTCACCGGAGGGGTCACCGGAGGGGTCACCGGAGGGGCCGTCGGAGGGGTCATCGGAGGGGTCGTCGGAGGGGTCATCGGAGGGGTCGTCAGGGTGTTCTTCGGAGGGCTCGGCGGCAGACTCGTCAGCGGCTTCCGCGGCGGGCTCGGCGGCTTGTGGGGGGCGCATCCGGCGATGGTGGCCCATCGGTGCCCCGCCCGGCAGGGCGTTTTCGCCGCCACCCCGTCCGGTTCAAATGGTTTGTCCGCCGAAACGGGCCCGTCCTACAGTGAGTTCACTTCGAAGAGACGTTCCCCCGGAAAGAAGCCGCAGAGCGGGAGCGTCCCACCTCACCGAGGTGCAGGAGGGGCGGCAGTCCTTGTCGACCCCTCATTCGGAGGCTCCTTCATGAACGTCGGTACAGATGTGGGCATCGGCCTGCCCGTCGGCGACCCGGCCGCCCTTCTCACCTGGGCCCGGCGCGCCGACGCCGGTCCCTTCAGCACGCTCGGTCTGCTCGACCGGCTCGTGTACGACAACCCCGAGCCGCTGGTCGCCCTGGCCGTCCTCGCCGGCGCCACCTCACGCGTCCGCGTCCAGACCGAGGTGCTGCTCGCCCCGCTGCGGGACACCGCCCTGCTGGCCAAGCAGGCGGCCACGCTGGACCGGATGACCGGGGGCCGTCTCGTCCTCGGCCTGGGCATCGGCGGCCGGGAGGACGATCACCGGGTCGCGGGCACCGACCCTCGCACCCGGGGGCGGCGCCTGGACGAGCAGATGGCCACGATGTGCCGCCTGTGGCACGGCGAGCCCTACGGCGACGGCGTCGGCCCCATCGGCCCGGTGCCCGCCCGCATCGGCGGCCCGCAGATCCTCTTCGGCGGCTTCAAGCCAGCCGCCCTCGAACGCGTCGCACGCTGGGGCGACGGCTTCCTCGCCGCCGCGGCACCCTCCTGGGCGGGCGGCCTGTTCGACACCGTCCGCGGCTTCTGGAAGGAGTACGGCCGCGACGGCGAACCCCGCCTCGTCGCCCAGGTGAACGTCGCGCTCGGCCCGCGGGACGTACTCGACGACGCACACGCCCGCATGCACGCCTACTACGCCTTCACCGGCATGGCCGACCGCATGGTCGCCGGCCTGCTCACCACGCCCGCCGAGATCCGCGCCGCGATCACCGCCTTCGCCGACCTGGGCGCCGACGAGGTGATGCTCTACTGCTACGGCCTCGACCCGGACCAGGTGGACCGCCTGGCCGACGTGCTGTGAGGCCGCTTCGGTGAAGCCGGCTCTGTGACACCGCTGTTGCCGGAACTGTGGGCTCCGCCACAGCCGGGTGCGCCGGGCCCTGTTGGACTCGGCGCACCCGCCGTCTTCCGCCCTGATCTGGAGGCCACGTGTTCCTGCTGATCCTGCTGTTCGTCGTGATCGTGGTGATCGTCGCCGTGGGTCTGTGCGGATACGGTGGCCGCACGCTGTCCGACCACGGTCTGCGCCGCGCGAGCGCTCCCTTCGGACTGCGCGGTCTCGCCGCCCTCGCGGGTGCGGGCGCGTGTGCCCTGTACGCGTGGGGGCTGCTCGCCGTCTGCGGTGCCGTCATGACGGCGGAGGACGGCGGCACCGACTCGTCACCGCCCCGGTCCTGCCGTACGGCGGGCTGGATGGAACGGCACCGGCAGGGCATCGAGATCGCCGGCTACAGGGTCGAGTACCTCCCGCTCGGGTTCGTCTGCGAGACGAGCGACGGCGGGAGTTACGACAACGGTGACGTGCCGGGGTACGTCAACCCGGCCGTCCTCGGGCTCGCCCTCGCCGCCGCCGGGGGCGCGATCGGCTCGGGGTACCTGACGGAGTTGCGGGCCCGGGCCGAGTTCCGCAGGCAGCAGGCCGGTTAGCCTCGGTTGTCCAGACCCGGCTGAAGCGGT
Organism: Streptomyces sp. NPDC057623; assembly: GCF_042800355.1. NCBI lineage: Bacteria > Bacillati > Actinomycetota > Actinomycetes > Kitasatosporales > Streptomycetaceae > Streptomyces > Streptomyces sp. NPDC057623. Next base: position 56,870 of record NZ_JBHVGZ010000003.1, on the reverse strand, counting down.
CGGCCGCGGTGTTCGGAGGCAGTCATGGCGAAGGTTCCCAGCGCGGTGGTCGCCGCCGGCGGGCTGGTCGGAGGGTACGGGGTAGCCCGCTGGACCAGGAAGCGGCAGCTCGGCGGGGCCGTACTGGCCGTCGCGGGGGCCACGGCCGCCCAGCAGTGGCGACAGCAGGCGGGCGGAAAGGCCGCGGGCGCCCTGACCGCCGCGTATGTCGCCGCCTTCGCCGGTTCGCATCCCCTCGCCAAGAAGGTGGGTGCGTGGCCCGCCGTGTTCGGAGTGGCCGGCGCGATGGCCCTGGCGTCCTGGGCGGTGGCGGACCGACGGGGCTGATATCGCCGTAGGCCAGAGGATTTCGCGGGGTCCTGGGACCGGCGTGGGCACAGGGCACAGGATTCCGCCGGGCCCTGAGACCGGCCGTAGGTCATGGGACTCCGCCAGGCCCTGAGACCGGCGTGGGCACAGGGCACATGACTCCGCCGGGTCATGACACCAGCCGTACGCACGGGACCTCGCCGGACCCCGAGACCGCCGTAGCCGCCGCAGTCGCCATGGCCGCCGGATCGCCCTAGGCCCGGTGGCTCAGCACGTTCACCACCTGTCCGCCCGGGTCCCGTACGAAGAAGCGCCGTACGCCCCACTCCTCGTCCCGGAGCTCCCGTACGACCTCCGCGCCCGACGCCACCACCCGCGCGTACACGGCGTCGACGTCCTCGACCTCCACGCTCAGGTCGGGGACGACGGGGCCGGTGCGTTCCTCGGTGAAGAAGCTGATCTGGGCGGTGGGGTTGGCGGGGGACGCCATGGTCATCACCCAGGGACCGGGGGCCTGGGGGTCTCCCCCGGAAAACAGGGTCATCGCCTCCTCGAAGCCGAGCAGGCCGTAGAAGTCCCGGCTCGTCGTCATCGCCTCCTCGGATCCGACGTGGATGTTGGGGACGATCCTGCGGATGGTCATCGGTGGTGCTCCCTGAGGGGTGTGCGGAGTTTTTGTTATCCCCCGCAGTCTGGCTCCGTCTCCTCTCCGTCCCCAGCCCCAGGCACGCGAGGAATGAGCCACGTGACACGACAGATCAGCCGCCGGAGCATGCTCAAGGCCACGGGTGCGACCGCCGGAGCCGTCGGCGTCGGCGTCGGCGTCGGTACGACCGCTCTCGCGACCCCGGCCGCCGCGGCCGGCGCCTCGTTCGCGCACCCCGGCCTGCTGCACACCCGTGCCGACCTGGACCGGATGGCCGCCAAGGTGAAGGCGGGCGCGGAGCCCTACACGGCCGGGTTCGCCAAGCTCGCCGCCAACCCCCACGCGCAGAGCGGCTGGCAGCCCCGCCCCGCCGCCACGGTCTACCGGGGCGGCGGCACCCCGCAGAACTACGCGGCGCTCTACAAGGACATCCACTCCGCCTACCAGAACGCCCTGCGCTGGCACGTCACCGGCGAGAGCGCGCACGCCGACGCGGCGGTCCGCATCCTCAACGCCTGGTCGGGGACGCTGACCAGCGTGCAGGGCAGCGCCGACCGGTTCCTCGCGGCGGGCCTGTACGGGTACCAGTTCGCCAACGCGGCCGAACTCGTGCGTGATCACGGCGACTTCGAGCTCGGCCGGTTCCAGGAGATGCTGACCCGGACCTTCGCGCCGCTCAGCGACGACTTCCTGGTCAGGCACAACGGCGCCGTCGTCAGCAACTACTGGACCAACTGGGACCTGGCGAACATGTGCTGCGTCCTGGCGACCGGCATCTTCTGCGACGACAAGGCCCAGGTCGGCCGTGCCGTGGAGTACTTCAAGCACGGCGCGGGCCTCGGCTCCATCAAGCACGCCATCCCCGTCGTGCACGACGACGGACTCGCCGAGTGGCTGGAGGCGGGCCGCGACCAGGGGCACGCGCTGCTCGGCGTCGGCCTGATGGGCACCTTCTGCGAGATGGCCTGGAACCAGGGCACCGACCTCTACGGCTACGACGACAACCGCTTCCTCAAGGGCGCCCAGTACGTCGCGAAGTGGGCCCTGGGCGGGGATGTGCCGTTCACCGCGAACACCCGCAGGAAGGGCGCGATCAACGGCTGGTCGGGGTCGGAGACCGTCACCGAGGCGGCTCCCGTGAACCCGGAGATGATCCGCCCGATCTGGGCGATGATCGCCAACCACTACACCAAGCGCCGGGGCCTGTCGGCGTCGTACCTCACGCGGATCGCGGCGAGGTCCGCCCCGGAGGGCGGCGGCGGGAACTACGGCCCCGACAGCGGCGGATACGACCAACTGGGCTTCGGGACACTGGCGTTCACCCGGGACAAGGCCACGGGGACGGGCACGGGCGGTGCGCCGAGCCCGGCGGCGTCGGCTTCGGCCGCCGCGTCGGCCGGTGCGGGGTCACAAGCCCGGCCGCAGGGCGGGACCGCGGTGACGCCCTCGGCGTCCGCGTCCGCCGCCGCGAGCGGTGACCTCGCCGCCACGGGTTCGAACGACGTCCTCGGCTGGACGGCCGCCACCGGCATCACCGCCCTCGCCGGCGGCCTGCTCCTGCTGCGGCGCCGGGGCCGTGATCAGCGCGAGTCCCGGGCCCAGGCGCAGTAGGGACTGGGCGCAGGGTCACGATCTCCGGTTCCGGCTGCCACCACGAGGGGAGCCGGGACCGGACCTTCACCCTCCCGTCGCCCCCGCACGGGCCGGTTTCGCCACCGCCGTGAGCGGACGTGCGATGTCCTCCAGCGACCGGCGTTCCGCGCGGACCGCGAGGAACGCCGCGACCAGGCCCGCCAGGCACATCAGGGCCGCGCCGATCTGGAACGCGAGGACCGTGTCGCCGACCCTGCCCGTCTCGGTGAGGTCGGCGAAGAGCAGGGGGCCGCTGATGCCGCCGGCCGCGGTGCCGAGGGCGTAGAAGAAGGCGATGGACATCGCGCGGGTCTCCATCGGGAAGACTTCGGAGACCGTGAGGTAGGCGCTCGACGCACCGGCGGAGGCGAAGAACAGGACCGCGCACCAGCAGGCCGTCATCGTGGTCGCGCTGAGCGAGCCCCGGTCGAACAGCCAGGCCGTGCCGAAGAGCAGGAAGCCGGAGAGCAGGTACGTCGAGGAGATCATGATCCGGCGGCCGACCGTGTCGAACAACCTGCCCAGCAGCAGCGGGCCCAGGAAGTTGCCGACCGCGATGACCGCGAAGTAGTAGCCGGTGTTGCCGCTCGGCACGTCGAAGAACGTGGTGAGGATCGCGCCGAAGCCGAAGGTGATGGCGTTGTACAGGAACGCCTGGCCGATGAAGAGGGAGAACCCGAGGGCCGCCCGCCTGCGGTACTTCGAGAAGACCGTGCGGCCGATCTCCAGGAAGGAGACGCTCCGGCGCTGGTGGATGGTGATCTCGCCCTCGGGGCGCGGCAGCGGCTCGTTCCGTTCGGCCTCCACCTCGCGCTCGATGGCGGACACGATCCGTTCCGCCTCGTCGTCGCGGCCGTGGATCAGCAGCCAGCGCGGGCTCTCCGGGACGTGCCGCCGGACCAGGAGGATCACCAGGGCGAGGACGGCGCCGAGCGCGAACGTCAGCCGCCAGCCGAGGTTCGCGGGCAGGACCGCGGTGTTCAGCGCGACGATCGACAGCAGCGAGCCGCCGACCGCGCCCAGCCAGAAGCTGCCGTTGATCATCAGGTCGACGCGGCCGCGGTACTGAGCCGGGATCAGTTCGTCGATCGCCGAGTTGATCGCCGCGTACTCGCCGCCGATGCCGAAGCCGGTGAGGAAGCGGAAGAGGAAGAACCACCAGGTGTCGAAGGAGAGGGCGGTCAGGGCCGTCGCCGCCAGATAGACCGCCAGCGTGATCATGAAGAGTTTCCTGCGGCCCCACTTGTCGGTCAGGCGGCCCCAGAACAGGGCGCCGAGGCAGGCTCCGGCCACGTACAGGGCGGCGGCCATGCCGGTGACCTGGCCGGAGGTGATCGGCAGTCCGCTGCCGGGTTCGGAGAGGCGGGGCGCGATGTTTCCGACGACGGTGACTTCCAGTCCGTCGAGGATCCACACGGTCCCGAGACCGATGACGATCGTCCAGTGCCAGCGCGACCACGGGAGGCGGTCGAGGCGGGCGGGGATGTCGGTGGTGACGGTACGGCCGGTCTCGGCACCTGCGGTGGTCATGGGCCCCCTCCTCGTCGAGCGGAACCCGTGCCGAGTGCCCTGAGGACGCCGGTTCTACCCCGCGCCACGCCCCGTCGCGCCCGCCGCCACGCCCGCCGCCACGCCCGCCGCCACGCCCGCCGCTACGCCCCCAGCGCCCGCGACACCGTGTAGATCACCAGCCCGGCCAGCGAGCCCACCACCGTGCCGTTGATCCGGATGAACTGGAGGTCGCGTCCGATGTGTGCCTCGATCTTCTTCGTGGTGTGCTCGGCGTCCCAGCCGGCCACGGTGTCCGTGATCAGGGACGTGATCTCCCTGCGGTAGGTGGTGACGACGTACACCGCCGCGCCCTCCACCCAGCTGTCGACCTTGGCCTGGAGCCGCGGCTCGACCGCCATCCGCGCACCCAGCGACAGCAGCGAGGCACGCACGCGCAGGCGCAGTTCGCTGCGCTCGTCCTCGGCCGCCGAGACGATCATCGAGCGTACGGCGGTCCACGCGGACGCGATCAGGTCCTGGACCTCGCCGCGCCCCAGCACCTCGCCCTTGAGCCGCTCGACCCGCGCGCGGGTGTCCGTGTCGGACTGGAGGTCGGAGGCGAAGTCGGTGAGGAAGCGGTCGAGGGCGCCGCGGGCCGGGTGGGAGGGCATGTCGCGCATCTCGGTGACGAAGCGGAGCAGCTCCTTGTAGATGCGCTCGCCGACCCTCTTGTCGACGAACTTCGGGGTCCAGCCGGGGGCGCCGCCCTGGACCGCGTGCATGATCTCCTCGTCGTGCAGGATCAGCCAGTGCTGGGCCCGCGCGACGATCAGGTCGACGGCCCGCTTGTGGCCGCCGTCCGCGACGATCTTCTCCAGCATCTTCCCTATGCCGGGCGCGATCTCCTGGGCGTCGGCGCGCCGGGTGATCGCCTCTCCGACGACGGCCTGGACGTCCGAGTCGCGCATGACCGTCAGGGCGCCCCGCAGGGCCGCGGACAACTCCGCCGTCACCCGGTCGGCGTGCTCGGGATCGGCCAGCCAGGCGCCGAGGCGGCTGCCGATGCCGACGGCGCGCAGGCGTTGTCGTACGACGTCCTCGGAGAGGAAGTTCTCGCCGACGAACTCGCCCAGGGAGACCCCCAGCTGGTCCTTCTTGTTGGGGATGATCGCGGTGTGCGGGATGGGCAGGCCGAGGGGGTGGCGGAACAGGGCGGTGACCGCGAACCAGTCGGCGAGCGCGCCGACCATGCCGGCCTCGGCGGCCGCGGCGACGTAGTTCGCCCATTCGCCGGCGCCCTGGTGCGCCGCCACCTTGGCGAGGACGTAGATCAGCGCCACGAGGAGCAGCAGTCCGGTCGCGGTGATCTTCATCCGCCGTACGCCGCGTTGCTTCTCCTCGTCGGCGGCGGTGAACGTGCTCATCGCACGTACGGCCGATGCGGGGACGCGCCGGTTATCGGCGGCCTCCGACCGGGCATGCATCTCTACGCCAGACGTTCCCGTTTCATCCGGATTCGCACGTTCCATTCCACTCCACCCGTCCAGGATCCCCCGCACACATTGTCCCTTCCTGACCGACTCCTGGAACGAATCAAGAGTTCCCGGCGTCTGTTCGGTGGGGGGAGATCGATGGCGAAGTCCGGATGAACTCCGGCGGCCCAATGGGGGGTCTGTGCAACTCCTCTCCGCCTTATGACGCATCATGAGGTGATCACATCGGAGCCTCGGGCTCCCATCCGCCCGAGGAGACACGCACCGCATGACCAGGCGTTACGCGGGGGGTGTGGGGGCCTCCCCCACAAAGCACTATGCCCTGCTTTCGGGGGTCATCGCCCTGATCGTGGCGGTTTCGACCGCCATATACGTCGGAGTCGCCTCCGGCAGCGGCATCGCCACCGACAGGCGTACACCCATCAAGGAAGGCGCTCCGCGCAACCCCGCCGCCCCCGCCTCCACCGGCATCTGGGTCGGCGCCTGGTCCGCCTCGCCGGTCGGCGCCGAGCCCGGCACCGAGGTCGAGGGCCTGGCGGGCCGTTCGGTACGCAACGTCGTGCACACGAGCGTCGGCGGCACGAGCGTGCGGATCACCCTGTCCAACCTCTACGGCCAGTCCGCACTGACCCTCACGCACGCGTCGATCGCCGTCGCCGCCGGCACCGGGACCGCGGCGGCGATCACGGACACCATGCGGCGGCTGACCTTCGGCGGCAACGCCACGATCGTCATCCCGCCCGGGCGGCAGGTGCTGAGCGACGCCGTGCGCCTCGCGATCCCCGCGAACACCGACATCCTCGTCACCACCTTCTCCCCCACCCCGTCCGGCCCGGTGACCTTCCACCCGCACGCGCGCCAGATCAGCTACGTCGCCGAAGGCGACCTCACCGAGGACGCGGCCGGCGTGGCGTACACCGGGCAGGTCGGCTCCTGGCGCTACCTGACCGCGCTGGACGTCCTCAGCAACGAGTCCGACGGTACGGTCGTGGTCTTCGGCGACTCCCTGACCGACGGCATCACGTCCACCGAGAACGCCAACCGCCGCTGGACGGACGTCCTCTCGCGCCGGCTGCGCGCGGCGGTCGCCGCCGGCCAGGACGTGCCGCGCTACAGCGTCGTCAACCAGGGCATCAGCGGCAACCAGATCCTCGCCAGCGGCTCCGGGCGCCCCGCGGACAACCAGGCGGGCGTCGGCCGCTTCCACCGTGACGTCCTCTCCCGTACGAACGTCAAGGTCGTCGTCATCGACCTCGGCGTCAACGACATCCTGCGCAACCCGAAACTCGCCGACCCGAACCGCATCCTGGACGGCCTGCGCACCCTGGTCCGCCAGGCCCACGCCCGCGGCCTGAAGGTCGTCGGCGCGACCCTGATGCCCTTCCAGGGCCACCGCGGCTACACGGACGCCCGCGAGAACGTACGCCAGCAGATCAACGCCCAGATCCGCGCCGGCAAGGTCTTCGACGCGGTCGCCGACTTCGACAAGGCTCTGCGGGACCCGTACAACCCCCGCAAGTTCCGCCCCGACTACGACTCGGGCGACCACCTCCACCCGAGCGACCAGGGCTACGAACGGATGGGCGAAACCTTCAACCTGAACGACTTGAAGGGTGCGGCTCCGGCGGAACTGTAGGGGCAGGCCCCTGCCCGGGCACCGGGTGCCTCGGTCGGGCGCGCGGCTCAGTCCTCGTCCCGCTCCCGCGCCGACCGCCTGCCGTGCGGGTCGTGGGTGTGCCGCCGCGCGTCGCGATGCTCCTCCAGCATCTCGCGGTGCCTCGTGTACTGCCCGTCCCGGATCGACTCCCGCAGTTCCCGCCGCTCCTCCCGGCGTGCCAACCTCTCCTGCCGGCGCTCCTCGCGCAGCTCCTGGCGCTGTTCCCGGGTGCGCTTGCGCTCGACGCCGACGCCGCCCCAGAAGGCGAACCCGGTCACGATCACCCGGGGCGCGCCGGGCTCCCCGGCCACCCCTTCCTCACGGTGGTCGAAGCTGCCCATGATCCCGATCCCGCGCACCACGACCTCGACGCCGGGCGGCACGACGACCTGCACGCCGCCCATGATCGCGACGCAGTTGATCACGATCTCCCGGTCCGCGAAGTTCGCCTCCCGCAGATCGATCGTCCCGCCGCCCCAGAAGGCGACGCAGTCGAACCGCTTCGGTGCCGTCCAGCGTCCCTTGCGCTGGAACTCCGACATCACGGCGACGCCCCACGTCGACGACCCCTCGCCGCCGACGATCCGCTCCGCCCAACTCACGTCGGAACCACCGGACTTCTTGACCATGTCGACCTTCGGAACGGCCACCGCGCCGACGGGAAGGTCACGGGTCAGCGGCGCCAGCTCCCCGTACGTACGAGCCTTGTACGTGGCGTCCAGGCGTTCCTCGAACTCCTCCATGTCGAGACGGCCCTCCGCGAGGGCGTCCTGGAGGACCTCGGCGACTCGTTCACGATCGGCGTCGGAGGCGCGAAGCTCCGGGGCATCGTCGGTCATACACAGCAGCCTACGAGCTACCTTGCCCCGGGGCTACGAGATCGCCTTTCCCGCCTGCTCCACCTGCTCCGCCTGCTCCGCCTGCTCCGCCTGCTCCGCGTACATCTTCGCGATCACGGCCTCGATGTCCGGCTCCCGCACCGACAGGTCCACCAGCGGATAATCCGCCGCGATCCGCGCCACCAGCACCGCCGCCGACTCGGCCGCCGGGAACGCCAGCCACTGCCGCGGCCCCTCCACCTTCACCACGCGCGCGGGCGCCGCCTCGATCGGCGGGAGCTCGCGCTCCAGGTCGACGACCAGGACGCGCTCGCTCTCCCCCACCTCGTGCAGGCCGGCGAGCGGGCCGTCGTACATCAGCCGCCCGTGGTCGATGACCATCACCCGTGAGCACAGCTGCTCGATGTCCTGGAGGTCGTGCGTGGTCAGCAGGACCGTCGTGCCGCGCTCGGCGTTCAGCTCCCGCAGGAAGTCCCGGACCCTCGCCTTCGAGATGACGTCGAGCCCGATCGTCGGCTCGTCCAGGTACAGCACCTCGGGGTCGTGCAGCAGCGCCGCCGCGATGTCGCCGCGCATCCGCTGCCCGAGCGAGAGCTGCCGCACCGGGACGTCCAACAGGGCCGACAGGTCGAGGAGTTCGACGAGGCGGTCGAGGTTCTCGCGGTACCGGGCGTCCGGGATGCGGTACATGCGGTGCATCAGCTTGTACGAGTCGAGCAGCGGCAGGTCCCACCACAGGGTCGTGCGCTGGCCGAACACCACCCCGATCCGGTGCGCGAGCCGGGTGCGCTCACGGGACGGGTCGATGCCGGCGACCCGGAGCCGGCCCCCGCTCGGGGTCAGGATCCCGGTCAGCATCTTGATCGTGGTCGACTTGCCCGCGCCGTTCGGCCCGATGTAGCCCACCATCTCGCCGCGCGCCACGCTGAAGGAGATCGAGTCGACGGCCCGCACCTGCCGCCGCTCCCGCTTGAGGAAACCGGTCTTCTTGCGTACGTCGAAGACCTTCTCCACCCCGTCCAGTTCGATGAACGCGTCCGCGCCGGCCATGTCCTCCAGGTCCTCCATCTCCTGCCCCTAACTTCCCGTACTCCGATACGACCGCAGCCCGGCCCGCCACGCCAGACCGGCCAGCGCACAGCACGCCACCGCCACCAGCGGCGACGCGAAGGACGTCCACCGGGGCAGGTCGAGCGGATACGGCCGCTCCAACACGTAAGCGGCCGGCACCCAGTTGACGAAGGCGAGCGGCAGCATGAACGTCACCCCGCGCACGAAGTCCTTCCCGAACACGGTCGGCGGGTACTGAAGCAGCGTGGTGCCGCCGTACGTGAACGCGTTCTGCACCTCGGCGGCGTCCTGCGCCAGGAACTGGAAGGCCGCGCCGGCCACGAACAGCGCGCAGAAGATCGCCCCGCCGCTGATCAGCATCACCGGCACCAGCAGCACCTTGGCCGTGGTCCAGTCGACGTCGACGGCCAGCAGTCCCCAGCCCAGCACCAGCACGCCCTGGGTGATCCGGCCCAGCCGGCGCAGCGCGAAGTGGTCCGCGGCGACCTGGGCGAGCACCGGGGCGGGCCGCACGAGCAGGATGTCGAAGGAGCCGTCGCGCATCCGGCCGCCCAGGACGTCCATCGAGCCGAAGGTCAGGTCGGCGAGCCCGAACGCCGTCGCCGACAGCCCGTACAGGAAGGCGACCTCGGGCAGCGACCAGCCGCCCAGCGAGTCGACCTGCGAGAACATCAGCAGGATCGCCACGAAGTCCAGGCCGGTCACCAGCAGGTTGCCGAAGACCGTGACGACGAAGGAGGCACGGTAGGTCATGGACGAGCGGATCCACATCCCGGCGATCAGCCGGTAGGCCCGCAGCGCCTCACCCGCCCTGGACCCACCGAAAGTCCCAGAGGGTTCAGCCACCCTGCACCACCACCCGCCGCGTCGCCGCCGACTGCACCAGCCGCCCGGCCGCCAGCAGCACCACCGCCCACGCCGCCTGGAAGGCGTACGCCCGCAGCGGGTCGGTCTCGCCCATCAGCACGTCCGCCGGCATCTGGAGCTGCGCCGCCCACGGCAGCACCCGCACGATCTCGCCGAAGGCGCCCGGGAAGGCGTTCAGGGGCAGGACCATGCCGGAGAAGAAGATTCCCGTGATCATCAGGGCCTGGTTGACGCCCATGCCGTCCATGAGCCAGAACACGCTCAGGGCGGCCAGATAGCGGATCGCGAAGCTGACGATCGTCGCGAGCAGGAGCGTGACCACGAAGGCCGCCCAAGGGGTGACGTCCGTCGGCAGCGCCATCGGGAAGAAGACCGCGCCAAACACGAACGGGATCACGCCCCGGCCCAGCATCTGGAACAGCGCCCGCCCCACGTCGCCCGCCAGCCACCACAGTTGGAGGTCGGCCGGCCGGTACAGATCGACGGCGATCTCACCGGTGCGGATACGCTCCATCAGGTCCTTCTCCGCGCCGCCGCCCTGGATGGCCAGCGTCGCGTAGAGGCACTGCCCGAGCCACACATAGGTGACGGCCTGCGCCTGGTCGTAGCCGCCGAGATGCGGTTTCTCGTCCCACAGTGCCAGATAGGTGTAGACGAGGATCACGCCGAAGACGGTGTTGGTGAAGATCCCGGCCGCGGTCGCCGCCCGGTAGGTCGCGTATCTTCTGAATCCGCCCGCCGCGACGGCTAAGTACAACCGCCCCGATCCCACATCCACAGCCCTCCTCGCCCGCAACGGCACCGAAGCGCAGGAGCCTAGTGCGCGCGAGGCACGGCCTGCCAGCTGATTTCCGGGACCGCACGGCACGAGAGTCTGCTCACTTTCCGCAGACACGCTCCGGTTTCCGGGAACGGAACGCCCGGTGCGAGAGTCTTCAGCAATGGGGGCGCAGTAGGCGTACGAGGCGTACGGGAACGTACGACGCGAAACAGGAGTCCGTGCACGAGATGAGCGACGAGCCGCAGCCGCAGGCGCAGCAGCCGAACGAGAAGCCCAAGCGGCCGAAGAGGACGGGCTGGCGGCGGATCATCCCGACCTGGCGGATGGTGCTGGGCACCTTCGTCATCGGCGTCCTGCTGCTCGCCGGCGTGTTCTTCCTCGGCTACTCCATGGTCAAGATCCCGCCGGCCAACGCCCTCGCCACCCAGCAGGCCAACGTCTATCTCTACGCGGACGGCTCCGTGATCGCCCGTGACGGCGAGGTCAACCGGGAGAACGTGACCCTCGGGCAGATGTCCAAGGACGCCCAGCACGCGATCCTGGCCGCCGAGGACCGCGACTTCTACACCGAGTCCGCGATCGACCCCAAGGCGATGCTGCGCGCCGGCTGGAACACCGTCACCGGCAAGGGCAAGCAGTCGGGCTCCACGATCACCCAGCAGTACGTGAAGAACTACTACCTGCGGCAGGAGCAGACCGTCACCCGCAAGGTGAAGGAGTTCTTCATCTCGATCAAGCTGGACCGCGAGAAGAGCAAGGACGAGATCCTCGAGGGCTACCTCAACACCAGCTTCTTCGGCCGCAACGCCTACGGCCTCCAGGCCGCCGCCCAGGCCTACTACGGCATCGACGCCAAGGACCTGGACCCGGCCCGCGCCGCCTATCTGGCCGCACTGGTCAACGCGCCCAGCGAGTACGACGTCGTCGCCCACCCCGAGAACAAGGCCGCGGCGGTGGCCCGTTGGAACTACGTCCTGGACGGCATGGTCACCAAGGGCTGGCTCAGCCAGTCCGAGCGGACCGGGCTGAAGTTCCCGATGCCGAAGGAGTCCGCCACCTCCACGGGGCTGTCCGGGCAGCGCGGCTACATCGTCCGGATCGTGCAGGACTACCTCGTCCAGAACAAGATCGTCGACAAGGACGCGCTCGCGCTCGGCGGCTACCGCATCACGACCACCCTCCAGAAGGACAAGCAGAACGCCTTCGTCGACGCGGTCAACGACCAGCTGATCTCCAAGCTGGACAAGAAGAACAACAAGGTCGACAACTACGTCCGCGCGGGCGGCGCCTCCGTCGACCCGAAGACCGGCAAGATCGTCGCGATGTACAACGGCATCGACTACGTGAAGCAGTACACCCCGAACGCCACCCGCCGGGACTTCCAGGTCGGCTCCACCTTCAAGCCGTTCGTGTTCACCTCGGCCGTGGAGAACGGCTCGACCACGCAGGACGGCCGCCAGATCACCCCGAACACGATCTACGACGGCACCAACAAGCGCCCCGTGCAGGGCTGGAGCGGCGGCGCCTACGACCCCGCGAACGAGGACGACGTCTCCTACGGCGACATCAACGTCCGTACGGCCACCGACAAGTCCGTCAACTCGGTGTACGCGCAGATGGCCGTCGACGTGGGCCCGGAGAAGGTGAAGGACACCGCGGTCGAGCTCGGCCTGCCCGGCAGCACCCCTGAGTTGTACCCCTCGCCGTCCATCGCGCTGGGCGTGGCCACGGCCAGCGTCCTCGACATGGCGGAGGCCTACGCGACGCTCGCCAACCACGGCAAGCACGGCACGTACACCATGATCGACAGGGTCACCAAGGACGGTGCCGACGTCATCGAGCTGCCGGAGCGCAAGACGTCCCAGGTCATCAGCCGCGAGGCCGCCGACACCACGACCTCCGTGCTCCAGAGCGTCGTCGACAACGGCACGGCCACCGCGGCCCTGGCCGCCGGACGCCCGGCGGCGGGCAAGACCGGTACGGCGGAGGAGGACACCGCGGCCTGGTTCGCCGGCTACACCCCCGACCTGGCCACCGTCGTGTCCGTGATGGGCCAGGACCCGGTCACGGCCAAGCACAAGTCGCTGTACGGCGCGATGGGCCTCGACCGCGTCAACGGCGGTGGCGCGCCCACCGAGATCTGGGCCCAGTACACCAAGACGGCCCTGAAGGGTAAGCCGGCCCGCGACTTCGACCTGGAGCTCCAGGAGGGCGCCGACCAGCCCCAGTACCCGACGACCGACCCGACCCGGGGCGACCAGGGCATCGGCGGCCAGGACAACGGCGGCACGACCGGGGACACGACCACCGGCGGTCAGGACAGCGAGGGCCAGACCGGCGGTGAGACGCCGGGCCAGACGGACGGCGGCACGACGGGCGACACGACGACCGGGGGCGCCGACGACGGGGGCACGACCACCGACGGCGGCACGACCGGCGACACCTCCACCGGCGGTACCGACACCGGCGGCACCACCGACGGCGGCACCACGGGCGACACCTCCACGGGCGGCACCGACACCGGCGGCAGTACGGGCGGCGACACCTCCACCGGCGGCACGGACACCGGCGGCGGAGGGACGACGGGGACCACCGTCGGTCCGCAGGGCACGGTCCGCAGACAGTGAGCGCCGGGCGAGCGGCCCGGTTCAGTGACCGCTGGTCGCCTTCAGCCCCACGACGGCGACCAGCAGCAGACAGACGAAGAAGATCCGCGCGGCGGTGACCGGCTCCCCCAGCACCACCATGCCGACCACCGCCGCACCGGCCGCGCCGATGCCCACCCACACGCCGTAGGCGGTACCGATGGGCAGGGACCTCGCGGCGTACGACAGCAGCAGCATGCTGGCGACGATGCCGGCGCCGGTGAGGAGGCTGGGGACGAGGCGGGTGAAGCCGTCGGTGTACGGGGGTCTGGGGGTGTCCCCCAGATCAGCACAGCATGCCGACCGACCAGCCGACCTCCAGCAGACCGGCGACGACGAGCAGAACCCAGGCCATGACGGGCACCTCCGAGACGTATCGACACTGAACGGGGGTGCGTCGTCTTTGCGTACATCCCGGTACGGCGCGTCTCGTCGGGTTCCTTCAAAGCTAGCAAGCGAACGACAGAAGGGGCTGGTGACGATGGTCACCAGCCCCTTCTGACAGTCGATTCAGAGGTAGAGCCCCGTCGAGTCCTCGGACCCCTCGAACCGGTCCGCGGCCACGGCGTGCAGATCGCGCTCGCGCATGAGCACGTACGCGACGCCGCGCACCTCGACCTCGGCGCGGTCCTCCGGGTCGTACAGGACCCGGTCGCCGGTCTCCACGGTGCGTACGTTCTGACCCACCGCGACGACCTCGGCCCAGGCCAGCCGACGGCCGACGGCCGCCGTGGCGGGGATCAGGATGCCGCCACCGGAACGCCGCTCGCCCTCGCTCGTGTCCTGCCGCACGAGTACACGGTCGTGCAGCATCCGGATGGGCAGCTTGTCGTGCTGGCTGCTGTGCTCGTTTCTGTTGGCGCTCACGCCTTTGAACCTACCTGCCTTCGCCGCCCGCGTACGCCGCCGGGTCCGCCGTCGAATCAGCCCTTGCGGCGCCGGGTACCGAGGGCCAGCAGGCCCACGAGACCGACCGCGACGAGGGCGACGGGCACGATCCGCTCCAGGCGGGGTGCGCCCTCCTCGTCGGTGAACTTGGCCCGCACATCACTCACGGCCCGGTTGACCCCTACGTAGGCCCGTCCGAGCGTGTGATCGATGTTCGAGACGACCTTGGCCTTGGCGTCGCCGACGATCGTCTTCGGGTGCACGCGCACCCCGATCTCGTCGAGCGTCTCGGCCAGCACTGCGCGACGGGCCTTGATGTCCGCCTCGATCTGCGCCGGGGTTCTGGTGTCCGACGTGTCCGCCACGGTTCGGCCTCCGAAGTGAAGCTGATGCTGTTTCCGGACAGTCTGTCAGCTCCACGCCGGACCGCACTGTCAGGCTCCCCGGTTACGCTGGTTCGATGAGCGAGCGACTCCAGCCGGGGGACGTGGCCCCCGCCTTCACCCTGCCCGACGCCGACGGCCACGAGGTGTCCCTGTCGGACCACAAGGGCCGCAAGGTCATCGTGTACTTCTACCCGGCGGCCCTGACGCCCGGCTGCACCAAGCAGGCCTGCGACTTCACCGACAACCTGGAGCTGCTGGCCGGCGCGGGCTACGACGTGATCGGCGTATCCCCCGACAAGCCGGAGAAGCTCGCCAGGTTCCGCGAGCAGGAGTCCCTGAAGGTCAAGCTGCTCGCCGACCCGGAGAAGTCCGTCACCGAGGCCTACGGGGCCTACGGCGAGAAGAAGAACTACGGCAAGACGTACATGGGCGTCATCCGGTCCACGATCGTCGTGGACGAGGAGGGCAAGGTCGAGCGGGCGCTGTACAACGTCCGGGCGACCGGCCACGTGGCGAAGATCATCAAGGATCTGGGCATCTGAGCACCCAGCCCGGCCAGTAGCATGGCCGGGCAAGGTCACGCGGCCGTGGTGGAATTGGCAGTCACGCTGGGTTTAGGTCCCAGTGGGGTAACACCCGTGAGGGTTCGAGTCCCTCCGGCCGCACCACTCATCGCGCGAGTCACCGCGCGAGCAGCTCACGCACGACCGGCACGAGCGCCCGGAACGCCTTGCCCCGGTGGCTGATGGCGTTCTTCTCCGCGGGGCTCAGCTCGGCGCAGGTCCGGCTCTCACCCTCCGGCTGGAGGACCGGGTCGTACCCGAACCCGTTGGCGCCGACGGGTGCGTGGCGCAAGGTACCCCTGAGCTGACCCTCCACCACCCGCTCCGTGCCGTCCGGCAGGGCGAGCGCCGCCGCGCACGCGAAGTGGGCGCCGCGGTGGACGTCGTCGATGTCGCCCAGCTGGGCCAACAACAGCTGCAGATTGGCCTGGTCGTCGCCGTGCCGTCCGGCCCAGCGGGCGGAGAAGATGCCGGGGGCGCCGTTGAGGACGTCGACGCACAGCCCCGAGTCGTCGGCGACCGCCGGGAGGCCGGTGGCCTGGGCCAGCGCGTGCGCCTTGAGCAGCGCGTTCTCGGCGAAGGTGACGCCGGTTTCCTTGACGTCGGGGATCTCCGGGTAGGCGTCCGCGCCGACGAGGTCATGGTCGAGACCAGCGTCGGCGAGGATCGCCCGGAGCTCGGTGATCTTTCCGGCGTTACGGGTGGCGAGGATGAGGCGGGTCATGGGGTCCAGTATCCCGTGGGCGTCCTTCTGTTCGGCGCCCACTCAACCGGGCCCCAAGGGGCGCGGGGCTGTATCGATGCGCGGCTCCGCCGCGTGGGCGCGACCAGCCGCGTTCGGCCCGCACCCACCCACCCTCAGAACCCGGCAGCCGAGACGTACCCGCCCAGCCGGCGCGGCGCTACGGCGTGCAGACCTTGGTCAGCTCGCCGGCCGCCTCCGTGACCGGGCTGATGTCGGGGGTCTCGTCGCCGTTCTTCACCGCGTCACGGACGTTGGTGACGGCCGTCTGGAGGTCGTCCACCGCCTTGTTGACGTCGGTGTTGTCCGTCTTGTCGCCGATCTTGTCGAGGTTCTTGTCGATGGAGGTCAGCGACTCCTCGAGCTGCGTCGGGTCGTTCGCGGCGCCCTCCACGGCCTGCTGGAGTTCCGTGACGCTGTCGGCGATGGCGTCGGCGGTCTGGACGCAGTCCATCGCCTTGCTGACGGCGTCACAGCCGGTGGTCAGCCCGGCCGTCAGCCCGACTGCCGCGATGGTTGCGGCGGCTATGGCGATACGGCTCCGGCGGCGTCGGCTCGTGGCCATGGTTGACGTTCCCTCCCTGCTCCCAGGCCCGCAGGGCCCCCGTTGGTCACTGGCCGGGCGTACAGCGGTGTGCCGTACGCCCGTACCCCTAATGACGTCAGGTGAGGCTGCGCGGTTGCCCCGAGATGCGGCTCTTCTTGGTGCGTCCTTTACTTTTCGAGGACGGTATCAAGTGCCTTGCGCTGGAGTTCCGCCAGCTCCCCACAGCCCGAAACCGCCAGGTCCAGCAGGGCGTTGAGCTCCTCACGGGCGAAGGGCTCGGCCTCGGCGGTGCCCTGGACCTCGACGAAGCGGCCGTCGCCGGTGCAGACGACGTTCATGTCGGTGTCGGCCTTCACGTCCTCCTCGTAGCGCAGGTCGAGGAGGGGAACGCCGCCGACGATGCCGACCGACACGGCGCTGACCGTGCCGGTGAGCGGCTTGCGGCCGGGCTTGATCAGCTTCCTGCCCTGGGCCCAGGAGACGGCGTCGGCGAGGGCGACGTAGGCGCCGGTGATGGCGGCGGTGCGGGTGCCGCCGTCGGCCTGGAGGACGTCGCAGTCGAGGACGATCATGTTCTCGCCGAGTGCCTTGTAGTCGATGACCGCGCGCAGGGAGCGGCCGATGAGGCGGCTGATCTCGTGCGTACGGCCGCCGATCTTGCCGCGGACGGACTCGCGGTCGCCGCGGGTGTTGGTGGCGCGCGGCAGCATGGCGTACTCCGCGGTGACCCAGCCCTCGCCACTGCCCTTGCGCCAGCGCGGGACGCCTTCGGTGAAGGAGGCGGTGCACAGAACCTTCGTGTCGCCGAAGGAGACGAGGACCGAGCCCTCTGCGTGCTTGCTCCAGGCACGTTCGATGGTGACCGGGCGGAGCTGTTCGGGAGTGCGGCCGTCGATTCGAGTAATTGAGGAGGTAGCTGCCATGGCGCTGAGCCTAGCCCCCCACGGGGAAGGGCCCCTCCCGTGTCGGGAAGGGCCCTCAGGGGCTGAAGCCCGGGACGATCCCGTGGCTTCACATCATGTCTTCGATCTCCGCCGCGATCGGGTCGGCGTCGGTGCCGATGACGACCTGGATGGCATTGCCCATCTTCACGACACCGTGGGCGCCGGCGGCCTTCAGGGCGGTCTCGTCGACCAGCGCGGGGTCGCCGACCTCGGTGCGGAGCCGGGTGATGCAGCCCTCGATCTCCTCGATGTTGTCGATGCCGCCGAGCCCGGCGACGATCTTCTCAGCCTTGGTGGCCATTTCGGTCTCCTCACGCACTGTTGGCCCAACTTTACGAGCGGGTGCGTGGTGAGTACCGAAGGATGACGTCACAGCAACCCAATCGTCGGTAACTGGTCTACACCACCTGACAGGCGGTCGCCAACCCATGAGTGCCGAGACCGAGACCCCTCCCGCACGCAGGCGGTGGCAGGCGGCGTTCCAGGGCTTGCAGAAGATGGGACGCAGCCTTCAGCTCCCCATCGCCGTGCTCCCGGCCGCGGGCATCCTCAACCGGCTGGGGCAGCCGGACGTGTTCGGGAACGACGGGCTGGGCTGGGACAACCTCTCGAAGGTGATGGACGGCGCGGGCGGCGCGCTGCTCGACGGGGCGCTCGGGCTGCCCTTGCTGTTCTGCGTCGGCGTGGCCATCGGCATGGCGAAGAAGGCGGACGGTTCGACGGCGCTGGCGGCGGTGACGGGGTTCCTCGTCTACTACAGCGTGCTGCTCGAGTTCCCGGAGGACTGCCCGGAGGGCTCGACGGCCGTCCCGGACGTCGGCTGCCAGGTGCGGGACGGGTCGGTGACCGTCTTCACCTACCAGAACCCGGGTGTCTTCGGCGGCATCGTCATCGGTCTGCTGGCGGCCTTCTTCTGGCAGCGCTACCACCGGACGAAGCTGGTGGACTGGCTCGGCTTCTTCAACGGGCGGCGGCTCGTCCCGATCATCATGGCGTTCGTGGGGATCGTGTTCGCGGTGCTGTGCCTGTGGGTCTGGCCGCCGATCGGTGACGCGCTGGAGAGCTTCAGCGACTGGATGAGGGACCTGGGCGCCTGGGGTGCGGGCGTGTTCGGGGTGGCCAACCGGGCGCTGCTGGCCATCGGGCTCCACCAGTTCCTGAACGTGCCCATGTGGTTCCAGTTCGGCAGCTACACCAAGCCCGACGGCGAGGTGGTGCACGGTGACATCAACATGTTCCTCGCGGGCGACCCGAACGCCGGCCTGTTCACCTCGGGCTTCTTCCCGATCATGATGTTCGCGCTGCCGGCCGCGGCCCTCGCCATCACACACTGCGCCAAGCCGCACCGCCGCAAGGAGATCGCCGGTCTGATGACGTCGGTGGCCCTGACGTCGTTCGTCACGGGGATCACGGAACCGATCGAGTACTCGTTCCTGTTCATCGCCCCGCTCCTGTACGTGGTGCACGCCCTGCTGACGGGTGTGTCCATGGCGGTGACCTGGGGGCTGGGGGTCCACGACGGATTCAGTTTCTCGGCCGGACTGATCGACTACGTCATCAACTGGCAGCTGGCCACGAAACCCTGGGCGATCATTCCGATCGGCCTCTGCTTCGCCGTCGTCTATTACGCGATCTTCCGTTTCGCGATCACGAAGTTTGATCTCAAGACCCCGGGTAGAGAGCCGGAGGACGAGGTCGAGGACGTCACGAAGGGCTGACAAAAGACCTGGAACGGGTCCGGAAAATCCCGCGGGAATCGCGGGTTCCTTATCTCACCTTCATCGTGCTACAACAGGTCTACACCACTGAGTGGTGTAGACCACCACCCGATGGAGGAAGTCTATGAGCACCGCCACCGCATCGGCGGCCCCCACAAAGAAGTGGGGATCCGGTCTGTTCCAGGGACTGCAGAAGGTCGGCCGCAGCCTGCAGTTGCCCATTGCCGTCCTGCCGGCGGCGGGCCTGATGGTCCGGCTCGGTCAGCCGGACGTCTTCGGGGCCGAGGGCCTCGGCTGGGACAAGGTCGCCTCCGTCTTCGACAAGGCGGGCGGCGCCATCACGGGCAGCCTCCCCCTGCTCTTCTGTATCGGCGTCGCCATCGGCTTCGCCAAGAAGTCCGACGGCTCGACCGCCCTCGCCGCGCTGGTGGGCTTCCTGGTCTACAGCAAGGTCCTTGAGGCCTTCCCGGTCACCGAGGCCAAGATCCAGACGGGCGCGGACATAGCCGCGACCTACAACAACCCCGGTGTGCTCGGCGGAATCATCATGGGTCTGCTCTCGGCGGTCCTGTGGCAGCGGTATCACCGCAAGAAGCTGGTGGACTGGCTCGGCTTCTTCAACGGCAGGCGGCTCGTCCCGATCATCATGGCCTTCGTCGGTGTCGCCGTCGGCGTCTTCTTCGGACTGGTCTGGGAGCCGATCGGTGAGGCCATCGGCAGCTTCGGCGAATGGATGACGGGCCTCGGTTCCGCGGGCGCCGCCCTCTTCGGTGCGATCAACCGGGCGCTCATCCCGATCGGCATGCACCAGTTCGTGAACACGGTGGCGTGGTTCCAGCTCGGCGACTTCAAGGACGCCGCCGGCGAGGTCGTGCACGGCGACTACAGCCGCTTCCTGGCCGGTGACCCGACGGCCGGAATGTTCATGTCCGGCTTCTTCCCGATCATGATGTTCGGTCTGCCGGCCGCCGCGATCGCCATCGCTCACTGTGCTCGTCCCGAGCGCCGCAAGGCCGTGATGGGCATGATGATCTCGCTCGCGCTGACCTCCTTCGTGACCGGTGTGACCGAGCCGATCGAGTTCTCGTTCATGTTCATCGCCCCGCTCCTGTACGTCATCCACGCGGTCCTGACCGCGGTGTCCATGGCCGTCACCTGGGGGCTGGGCGTCCATGCGGGCTTCAACTTCTCCGCGGGCTTCATCGACTACGCCCTGAACTGGAACCTGGCCACCAGGCCATGGATGATCATCCCGATCGGTCTGGTCTTCGCGGCGATCTATTACACCGTCTTCCGGTTCGCGATCATCAAGTTCAACCTCCCCACCCCGGGCCGCGAGCCCGAGGAGGAGATCGAGGACCTCACCAAGGCGTAGCCGTAGAGCATGACAAGGCCCCGGAACCAAGAAAGGTTCCGGGGCCTTCACGCACCTACGGGCCTGAACCCCGTACGGGCTGGTTCACCGGCTGGATCAAGCCGGCTAGATCTCGTACGTCTGCCTCGGCGCCGCCAGCCTCACCGGGCCGTCGTAGACCTCGCGCGCGTCGTCGAGGTTGATCTGGGGGTCGGTCCACGGCGGGATGTGGGTGAGGACCAGGCGGCGGGCGCCCGCTCGGGCCGCCGTCTGACCTGCTTCGCGGCCGTTGAGGTGCAGGTCGGGGATGTTCTCCTTGCCGTGCGTGAACGCCGCCTCGCACAGGAACAGGTCGGCGTCGCGGGCGAGTTCGTCCAGGGCCGTGCTGATGCCCGTGTCGCCGGAGTAGGTCAGGACCTTCCCGGCGTGCTCGATCCGGATGCCGTACGCCTCCACCGGGTGGGCCACGCGTTCCGTGTGCACCGTGAACGGGCCGATCTCGAAGGTGGACGGCTTGACCGTGTGGAAGTCGAAGACCTCGCTCATGGACGAGGCGGTGGGAGTGTCGGCGTAGGCGGTGGTCAGACGCTGCTCGGTGCCCTCGGGTCCGTAGACCGGGATCGGGTCGCAGCGGCCGCCGTCGTGCCGGTAGTAGCGCGCGACGAAATACGCGCACATGTCGATGCAGTGGTCGGCGTGCAGATGGCTGAGGAAGATCGCGTCGAGGTCGTAGAGACCGCAGTGGCGCTGCAGCTCGCCCAGGGCGCCGTTGCCCATGTCGAGAAGCAGCCGGAAGCCGTCGGCCTCGACGAGGTAGCTCGAGCAGGCCGATTCCGCGGACGGGAACGACCCCGAGCAGCCGACGACGGTGAGCTTCATGAAACAGAAACCTCCGCTGGCGGGAAATCCAGAAGATCGGGAATGGGTGGCGTCGGGGGTCGTGCGGTTTGTCGAGCGTAAGGCGCAAAACCTTTGGTCGCTCCTCCGCCAAGGGCTGTTGTGGGCGAACTCACCTGTGGTGTCACGCGTTCGGCTGGATGCGGTGGGGGTGCCTCGCACGCCTGTCGGGCCGCGGGGTTGCGTGGGGCGGGAGAGAAGGCGCGCGCGGGTAGCTGCGCGCCGGTACCTTCGTGCGTATGGACACGTCATGGTGGCTCGCGCTCGCGGCGGTCGTACTGCTGGCGCTGGTCGCCACGCTCGTCGACGGATGGGGACGCGGGCGGCGGCCCGAAGGGCGGCGCACCAGGCCGCCGGGGCGGCCCGGGGGACGTGGTCGGGGGCGCGCTTCGGCCCGTCCGGAGCCCGCGGAGATCTGGTGGGCGAACGTGCCGTACGAGGACGGGCCGGGGGCGAAGGACCGGCCGTGTCTGGTGCTCGCGGTGCGCGGGCAGCGGGTCACCGTCGCCAAGATCACCAGTAAGTACCGGGACGAGCGGCACGGCGTGATCCCACTGCCGCCGGGCTCCGTGGGGGACACCCGCGGGCGGGCGAGCTTCCTGGAGACGGGTGAGCTGCGGGACGTACCGGTGTCCGACTTCCGGCGGAGGGTGGGGGTGATGGACCCGGTCGTGTGGGACCAGGTCCGTCACCTCTCGACGTAGGGCGCCGTCACTCGCCCCGTCAGGGCCTCGCGGACCCCGAGCCGGCCGGCCGGCTCACGCCCAGAGCTGCCCCTGGAGCGTCTCGATGGCCTCTTCGGTCGACGTCGCGGTGTAGACGCCGGTCGAGAGGTACTTCCAGCCGCCGTCGGCGACGACGAACACGATGTCCGCGCTCTCACCTGCCTTGAGGGCCTTGTTCCCGACACCGATCGCGGCATGCAGCGCGGCGCCGGTGGAGATGCCCGCGAAGATGCCCTCCTGCTGGAGAAGTTCACGGGTGCGGGTGACCGCGTCGGCCGAGCCGACCGAGAAGCGGGTGGTCAGGACGGAGGCGTCGTACAGCTCGGGTACGAAGCCCTCGTCGAGGTTGCGCAGGCCGTAGACCAGGTCGTCGTAGCGCGGTTCCGCCGCGACGATCTTCACGTCGGGCTTGTGCTCGCGCAGGTAGCGGCCGACGCCCATCAGGGTGCCGGTGGTGCCGAGGCCGGCGACGAAGTGGGTGACCGAGGGGAGGTCGGCGAGGATCTCCGGGCCGGTCGTGGCGTAGTGCGCGCCCGCGTTGTCGGGGTTGCCGTACTGGTAGAGCATCACCCAGTCGGGATGCTCGGCGGACAGCTCCTTGGCGACCCGCACCGCGGTGTTGGAGCCGCCCGCGGCCGGGCTGGAGATGATCTCCGCGCCCCACATGGCGAGCAGGTCCCGGCGCTCCTGCGAGGTGTTCTCCGGCATCACGCACACGATGCGGTAGCCCTTGAGCTTCGCCGCCATCGCCAGGGAGATGCCGGTGTTGCCGCTGGTCGGCTCCAGGATCGTGCAGCCCGGGGTGAGACGGCCGTCCTTCTCCGCCTGCTCGATCATGTGCAGGGCCGGGCGGTCCTTGACCGAGCCGGTGGGGTTGCGGTCCTCCAGCTTGGCCCAGATGCGGACGTCCTCGGACGGCGACAACCGCGGCAGGCACACCAGAGGGGTGTTGCCCACCGCGGCGAGCGGGGAGTCGTAGCGCATAGGGATCAGGCCATGCCGCCGGCCACGGCCGGCAGGATCGTGACGTTGTC
Source organism: Streptomyces sp. NPDC057623 (assembly GCF_042800355.1). Taxonomy (NCBI): domain Bacteria; kingdom Bacillati; phylum Actinomycetota; class Actinomycetes; order Kitasatosporales; family Streptomycetaceae; genus Streptomyces; species Streptomyces sp. NPDC057623. The sequence goes on along the minus strand of NZ_JBHVGZ010000003.1, from coordinate 33,641 downwards.
GCCGTCGGTCAGCTTGGTGTTGATGCCGTCGAGGAAGCGGACGTCCTCGTCGTTCAGGTAGACGTTGACGAAGCGGCGCAGCTGGTCGCCGTCCACGATGCGGGCCTGGATGCCCGCGTGCCGGGTCTCAAGGTCGGCGAACAGCTTGGCGAGGGTGTCACCACTGCCCTCCACCGCCTTCTGACCGTCGGTGTAGGTGCGGAGGATGGTGGGGATGCGGACCTCGATGGCCATGGCTCAGGGCTCCTGTCGGGAGTAGTCGGGCGGGCGCGCGGCAGCGCAAGTGCAGCAGGGTGGTGCGGGTGTGCGGCGCCGCGGCTCACGGCCGTACGGCGGCAGGGTGTCGCGTCAACAGATGGCGCTGGCGAGCCTGCACAGGTCGACGTGCAGCCGCGCCACGAGCAGCATGCCCGGCGTCTTCTCGCTCACGTCGTGGAAAACCATGGGGTCATCGTATCGATTCCCGGTCCGCCTCTTGGTATGTGATCCCACATCGCGGACGGATGCGGGCCGGGGAGTGAGACCGCGCTGTTCAGGTCGGTCGCGGGTGCTCCGTGCTCAGTACGCCTCGACGATGTCGACCTTCTCCTCCGTCACCTCGCCGTCGATGATCCGGAAGGAGCGGAACTGGAACTCGCCGAGGCCGTCGGTGTCGGCCGTGGAGACGAGGACGTAGTGCGCGCCGGGCTCGTTGGCGTAGGAGATGTCGGTGCGGGAAGGGCGGGCCTCGGTGGCCGTGTGGGAGTGGTAGATGACCACCGGCTCCTCGTCGCGGTCGTCCATCTCGCGGTAGAGCTTGAGCAGGTCGCCGGAGTCGAACTCGTAGAACGTGGGCGACATCGCGGCGTTCAGCATCGGGATGAAGCGCTCGGGGCGGTCCGAGCCCGCCGGGCCCGCCACGACGCCGCACGCCTCGTCGGGGTGGTCCTTGCGCGCGTGGGCGACGATCTGGTCGACGAGGGCCTGGGTGATGGTCAGCATGCTCGTCAGGATAAGCAGAGGGCCGCCCCGTACCGAAGAGTGGTACGGGGCGGCCCACATGCCGGACGCCCTGAGCGGCAGCGGAACGGGGCGCCACGAGTGCCCCGCCCGGCTGGACGTCCTCGGGGAGGCTTCGTCAGCGCTTCTTGAACGCCGCAGCCTGCGGATCCCGGCGCTTGAGCACCAGGTAGGAGACGCCGAGGATCAGCCCCCACAGCGGTGCGCAGTACAGCGAGATACGGGCGTCCTTGTCGATGCCCATCAGCACGATCACCATGCCGATGAAGGCGAGCGCGAACCAGCTGGTGACGGGGGCGCCGGGCGTGCGGAACTCGGACCGGGGCAGTTCCCCGCGGTCGGCCTTGGCACGGTAGCGAAGCTGGCAGATCAGGATGACGATCCAGGCCCACATGCCGGAGATGGTCGCGAAGGACACCACGTAGTCGAACGCCTTGCCCGGCCACTGGTAGTTGATCCAGACGCCGACCATCATCAGCGCGGCGGAGAACGTGGTGCCCGCCAGCGGCAGGCCGTTCTTCGTGAGCCTGGTGAAGAGCTTCGGTCCCTGGCTGTTGAGCGCGAGATTGCGCAGCATGCGGCCGGTGGAGTACATGCCGGAGTTGCAGGACGACAGGGCGGCGGTCAGGACGACGAAGTTCACGATGCCCGCGCCGGCGGCGAGGCCCATCTTCTCGAAGGCTGCCACGAAGGGGCTGACGCCGGGCTGGAACTGACTCCAGGGCACCACCGAGAGAATCATGATCAAAGCGCCGACGTAGAAGACGGCGATACGCCACGGCACAGTGTTGATCGCCTTGGGCAGCACGGTCCTGGGGTCCTTGGACTCGCCCGCGGTGACGCCGACCAGCTCGACGGCGAGGAAGGCGAACATCACCATCTGCAGGGTCATCAGTGTGCTGCCGATGCCGTGCGGGAAGAATCCGCCGTCGCTCCACAGGTGGGTCACGGAAGCGGTGTCGCCGGCGTCCGAGAAGCCGAGCGTCAGGATGCCCACGCAGATGAGGATCATGCCGACGATCGCGGTGACCTTGACCATCGAGAACCAGAACTCCAGCTCACCGAAGAGCTTCACGGAGATCAGGTTGGCGCCGTAGAGGACAACGGTGAAGATCAGCGCCGAGACCCACTGCGGGATGTCGAACCAGTACGTCATGTAGGCGGCCGCGGCGGTGACCTCGGTGATTCCGGTGACGACCCAGAACAGCCAGTACGTCCAGCCGGTGACGAACCCCGCGAACGGACCGATGAACTCACGGGCGTAGTCCGCGAAGGAGCCGGAGACCGGGCGGTACAGCAGCAGTTCGCCGAGCGCCCGCATGATGAAGAAGATCACGAGGCCCGCGATGGCATACGCCAGGATCAGACTGGGTCCGGCCTTGGAGATGCCCTTGCCCGCGCCGAGGAACAGGCCCGTACCGATGGCACCGCCGATGGCGATCATCTGGATCTGCCGGGCCCCTAGCCCGCGCTGATACCCCTCGCCGTCCTCCGCCGCGGATCCGTCGGCCCCGTTGCCGTCAGGATGCTTGTCGACCTGCACTGAGGTCATGAATGGTGCGCCTTTCTCCATGATGATCCGAGCCTGCGAAGCGGCCCCGGATCGGGTCACGATCCCCCCGGATGTGGATGGAGCGGTGCCGAGCCGACGATCCGCCGGCGTGGTGGCGCCCCCCGTGGACAGGGGTGGCGTCCGCGGGCGGTCGAGAAGATCTATCACGGCCGTTGCAGTGATCGACCCGATCGACGTGGCGCACACCACAAGGAGGTCCGGACACGGGGCATAAATCGCCGCACAAGGAGCATGGGTGGTGACTGGATCGTTATTCGGATCTGAGCACCCTCTGAGCGAACACCCCTTGAATCGCAAACAGTTGACAGATGAACAAAATGTGCCCCGCCCGAGGTCGGCACATTCCTCAGATGTTGATCAATTTTCTGGCCTTGCACATGCCAACGCTCCTAGCGTGCTCGGAGCGGGCCACTGACCAGCGGTTGGTCGACCACCACCGCGGGCTCGCACCGTCCACCACACAGGGGAACACCAATGAAGCTCAAGATCGTCTCCCTCGCCGTGCTCGGCTCGCTGGCCCTCGGGGCCGCACCGGCCGTGGCCCAGCCGCAGCACGGCTCGTCACCTCGGACGCCCAGGATCGACACCTGGCAGGACATCGCCGCCAGCAAGTGCCACTACGGCGACAAGGAAGCCTGCGAGCTGCTCGTCGGGGGCCTCAGGATGAGCAAGAAGACGAAGAACTGCCTTGTGAACGCGTCCGTTGCGGCCGCAATCTCGCTCATCGTCGGCCGCGTGAACAAGGATCTTGCGAGCAAGGTCGCCAAGCAGGCGGTCGGCGCGGGGGCAACCTCCTGCATCACCGCACTGGTGGCCTGAGCACGCCGCACCCATGGGTCCGGCCCCGGCGCGTACGGCGGCGGGGCCGGACCCATACCCGGGCCTACTACGGCAGGAGCGTGGCGACGAGCGTCTCCTGGAGCCCGCCCAGCCACAGATACGCCATCACCATCGGCTTGCGCGGATCCTCGTCCGGCAGCCGGTAGAGCAGGTCGGTGTCGTCCTCGTCGGTGATCTCCAGCCGGGAGCCGATGGCGAGGCGCAGGTCGTTGAGGGCGCCGAGCCACAGCTGGGACTCCTCGGGGGAGAGCTTGAGCACCGCGCCGCCCTCACCGGCGGCGGAGGAGCTGAGCTCGTCCAGGGAGCGGACCACCGCGAGCGCGCTGTCCCGCTTGCCGGCGCGCAGGTCGTTCTCGGTGAAGCGGCGGAACTCCGAGGAGTACGCCCGCTGCTCCTCCGCCTCCTGGGGACCCGGGGTCGCCTCCGGGTCGCTGTAGGCGTCCGGGAAAAGGCGCCTCAGGACCGGATCGGCGGGCGGTTCGCTCGGACCCTCGGCGAACAGCTCGGCGAGCGGGTCGTCGGGGGTGTCCGCGGCGGGGCCGGGGCCGATCAGTTCCAGGAGCTGGACGGCCAGCGACCGGATGATGGAGATCTCGACGTCATCGAGGGCGACGGCCGCGCCGCCGCCGGGGAGCGGTTCGAAGGTTCCTGGCATGGAGGCGATTCGCTACTTCCGGGTCCTGCGCGGGCGAACGGGTCACTTGCGGTCGTGCTGGAGGGTGGCCCACAGACCGTAGCCGTGCATGGCCTGCACGTCGCGTTCCATCTCCTCGCGAGTGCCGCTGGAGACGACCGCCCGGCCCTTGTGGTGGACATCGAGCATGAGCTTGGTGGCCTTGTCCTTGGTGTAGCCGAAGTAGGACTGGAAGACGTAGGTCACGTAGCTCATCAGGTTGACCGGGTCGTTGTGGACGATCGTGACCCAGGGGACGTCCGGCTCGGGGACGGCGAAGACCTCCTCCGCCGACTCGGTGCGTTCGATCTCCAGGGGTGCGGGTGACGTCACAGAGCCCATGCTGCCACCCGAGGGGGGCGGTCGCACAAACGGGCTGCGCAAGCGCGCCTGTTGTGACCTCGACCGTGACCTCGACCGTGACCCCGACCCCACAAATCGTCAGACTGACGAAATGGGGGTACCATCCCCGTCATGAACACAGCGGACCTAGGGCTGCCGGTGGACGTTCCCTCGACGGCGCTCTTCACGGATCAGTACGAGTTCACGATGCTGCAGGCCGCCCTGAAGGCCGGCACCGCCCAGCGGCGGAGCGTCTTCGAGGTCTTCACCCGGCGGCTGCCCAACGGGCGGCGCTACGGCGTCGTGGCCGGCACCGGCCGCGTGCTGGACGCCGTCGAGAACTTCCGCTTCGACGCCGACGTGCTCGGCTTCCTGCGCGAGCGGAACATCGTCGACGAGCAGACCCTTCAGTGGCTCGCGGGCTACCGCTTCTCCGGCGACGTCTGGGGCTACCCCGAGGGCGAGGTCTACTTCCCGGGCTCGCCGATCATGCGGGTCGAGGGCACCTTCGCCGAGTGCGTGCTGCTGGAGACGGTGATCCTCTCCATCCTCAACCACGACTCCGCGATCGCCGCGGCCGCCTCGCGGATGGTGTCGGCCGCCGGGGGGCGCCCGCTCATCGAGATGGGCGCCCGCCGCACCCATGAGCTGGCCGCGGTGGCGGCGTCCAGGGCCGCCTACCTCGGCGGCTTCACCTCCACCTCCGACCTGGCCGCCGGCTTCCGCTACGGCATCCCCACCGTCGGCACCAGCGCCCACGCCTTCACCCTGCTGCACGACCGCGAGCGGGACGCCTTCCAGGCCCAGGTCGACTCCATGGGCCGGGGCACCACGCTGCTCGTGGACACCTACGACGTCGCCGAGGCGGTCCGTACGGCCGTGGAGGTCGCCGGGCCCGAGCTGGGCGCCGTGCGGATCGACTCGGGCGACCTGCTGCTGGTGGCGCACCGGGTCCGGCAGCAGCTGGACGAGCTGGGCGCCACGGACACGCGGATCATCGTGACCTCCGACCTGGACGAGTACGCCATCGCCTCGCTGGCGGCGGCGCCGGTGGACGCGTACGGCGTCGGCACCCAGCTGGTGACCGGGTCCGGGCATCCGACCTGCTCGATGGTCTACAAGCTGGTCGCCCGCGCGGAGTCCGCCGACCCCACGGCACCGCTGGTGCCGGTGGCGAAGAAGTCGACCGGCGGCAAGACGTCGATCGGCGGCCGCAAGTGGGCCGCGCGTCGCCTGGACGAGTACGGCGCCGCGGAGGCGGAGGTCGTCGGCACCGGGCCGGTGCCGGACGGGCTCGCCGACCGGCAGCTGCTGGTCGAGCTGGTCAAGGGGGGTGACGTGGTGGCCCGTGAGCCGCTGGACGTCGTACGGGACCGGCACGCGGCCGCTCGCGCGAATCTGCCGCTGTCCGCCACACAGCTCTCGCGCGGGGAACCTGTCATCCCGACGGAGTATGTCAACGGGCGCTCGGAGAGCCAGACGGGGGCGTGAAGCGAGCGCGCCCGGCGTGCGCACGCAATGCCCCCTCCCGCACGGCACCCGAAGTCTCTAGGCTCGTAAGTTCACGGCCGGGCCAGCCCCTTTCGCGGCGTCCCGGCCCCAGCGTCCATAACCGAAGGACACCGACCATGCGCCGCGCCTTGATCGTCGTAGATGTGCAGAACGACTTCTGCGAGGGAGGCAGCCTCGCGGTGGCCGGCGGCGCCGACGTGGCCGCCGCCGTCACCGAGCTGATCGGGCAGGCGGCCGGGTCCGGCTACCAGCATGTCGTCGCCACCCGCGACCACCACATCGCCCCCGGCGGTCACTTCTCCACCAACCCGGACTTCGCCCACTCCTGGCCGGCGCACTGCGTCGCCGGCACGGAGGGCGTCGGCTTCCACCCGAACTTCGCCCCCGCGGTGGCCTCCGGCGCGATCGACGCCGTGTTCGACAAGGGCGCGTACGCGGCGGCCTACAGCGGGTTCGAGGGGGCCGACGAGAACGGCGTGCGGCTGGCCGACTGGCTGCGGGCCCGGGAGGTCTCCGAGGTGGACGTGGTGGGCATCGCCACGGACCACTGCGTGCGCGCCACGGCCCTGGACGCGGCGCGGGAGGGCTTCCGTACGCAGGTGCTGCTGGACCTGACCGCCGGGGTGGCCTCCGAGACCACGGAGCGGGCGCTGGAGGAGATGCGCGAGGCGGGCGTGGAGCTGGCGGGGAAGCCGGTGGTCGCGTAGCGCTCTACCGGGCGCTGCACGGGGTGCCTCATCCGGTCGTCTGGCGACCGCGGCGCCGTAGGGCGCTGCCGGGCCGTAGCCGCATTCGTCAGGGCCGCCTCACTCACGCCGACGCCGTCGGCCTCCTCAGCAGTGCCCTGATCGGGTGCCACAGCTCCTGCACCAGCTCCGGGCTCACGCCGACACCGTTGTCGGGGGCCGTTCGCCATATCAGGCCGTCCGGGTGGTGCAGGACCGCCGTGATCTCGTCCGGGGTCGGTGGAGAGCCGTTGCCTCGCAGGTAGACGGCTCGCATGCCCAGGTTGCGGAGCCTGGTCAGGGCTCGGGCGCGGTTCTGGGCGTGGACGAGGACACGGACGCAGCCCGTGCCGTCGGCGGTGGGTCTGGGCAGGTTCAGCGCCACCACCACGCTGCCGGTCGGCAGCTTGCAGAAACCTCCAGCGGCCATGCGGTCACACCCCCGTGCGAGTCGGTGTCAGGGTCGGTTCCGGTGCCTGTGCCGGCACCGGTGTCAATAACGGAAGCACAGGGTGCACCTAAACACGATCGGCGGCAACCCCGCCAGGGGGTCACCGCCGATAGTGCTCTGACCTGCGAAAACGCGAATTACTTCACCGCGCGGCCAACCTCGACCGTGATCGTCGAGCCGTTCGAGGCCTCCTTGAGGATCTTGATCTTCGTGTTGGTGTCAGTGATCTTGACACCCGCGGCCGGGGTCGCCGCGTCGTAGTACGTGTTGGTGCGGTCGTTGAAGACCGGCACCCCCGCACGCGACGGGATCCTCGTCGCGACGTCCGCGTTGTGCAGCGTCATGCCGTCCGTGCGGTAGAGGCTGAACGGCGCGTCGTAGGACTGGATGCGGTTGCGCATCAGCGTGCCGTCGGACCACTTCAGCGGGGCCGGGTGGGAGTCCACCGGCAGGACGAGGCCGACGCCCGGGTGGGCGCTGGTGTTGTTGTCCGCCTGCGAGGTGTCCCACTTCCAGATCAACAGGCCGTTCTGGTAGGCGTAGTGCTCCACCCAGTCCGGACGGGTCGACGAGAAGCCGAAGTTGTACGGGCCCGACTTCAGGGTCTTGTCGTACGACACGTACTGGCGGTTCTCGGCGAGGTAGTACTGCTCGTAGTCCTTGGTGAAGGACGCGCCCATCCGCGTGAAGCCGGTCGCCGTCCAGGCGTTGTCCACGCTCTCCACGTCGTCCGCGAAGAGGGCGGAGCCGTCGGCGGTGACCGTGATCCGGTCGGCCGCGAAGCCCTTCATCGCCAGACCACCGTCGGTCGCGTAGCGGAAGCGGAGGTCGATCTTCTTGCCCACGTAGGCGTCGAGCGGGTAGACGAGCTTCTGGTACGCGTCCACCGCGCCGCTGAGCGCCGGCTTGTCGCTGCCGTCGCGGCTGATCGCGTTGCCGTTCGCCGTGCCGTCGATCGCCGTCCAGTTGGCGCCGCCGTCGGTCGACACCTCGGTGTAGAGGTAGTCGTAGCCGTTCTCGATCTCCCACCAGCCGTCGAGGGTGAGGGAGGCCGCGGACTTGCCGGTGAGGTCCACGGAACGGCTCAGCGTGTTCTTCAGGTTGTTGCCGCTGCCGCTCCACCACTGGGTGGCGCCCTGCGCGGGAGTCACGAGCTCGGTGGTGACGGCCTTCTTCGGCAGCTCGACCACCAGGGCCTGCTTGTGCCGGGTGTTGTACTCGGCCACGCCCAGCTTGTGCTCGGACGTCGTCGCGGCCTTCGCCCGGTCGTAGTTCAGCCAGCCCAGCTGGAGCTTGTCCCAGGCGGTCATGTCGCCGGGCAGGTCACCGATCTCCTTCTTGCCGGTGCCGAGCCAGGAACCGGAGGACATCAGGGTCCAGAAGCCGGTGGAGTTCTCGCCGCCGGCGGTGTCGTAGTGGTCCGGCAGACCGAGGTCGTGACCGTACTCGTGGGCGAAGACACCCAGGCCGCCGTTCTCCGGCTGGACGGTGTAGTCGCCGACCCAGATGCCGGTGGAGCCGATCTGCGCGCCGCCCAGCTTGTTGGCGTCGGGGCCGGTGGCTCCCGCGTCGGTGCCGAAGGCGTACCAGCGGTGGGCCCAGATCGCGTCGGTGCCCTGCGCGCCGCCGCCCGCGGACTCGTCCTCACCGGCGTGCACGATCTGGAAGTGGTCGATGTAGCCGTCGGCCTCGTTGAAGTCGCCGTCGCCGTCGAAGTCGTACCGGTCCCACTGGTCGAACTGCGCGACGTCCGCCTTGATCTCGGCGTCGGTCTTCCCAGCTGCCTTCTGCTGGGCGACCCACGCGTTCAGACCGTCACTGACGACGTTCCAGACGCTGGCGCAGTTGGTCTCGCCACAGGCGTTGTTGCCGTAGCGGGCCTCGTTGTAGGGGACCTTGACCCAGTCGGTGACCTCGCCGTCGACCGAGTAGCGGCCCGAGGACTGCTTCTCGTAGTACTTCTTCAGCGACTCGGTCTTCTTGCCGGTGCCGAAGTAGAGGTCCTGGTAGTGCTTCTGGTTGTAGTCCGCCTGCCAGGCCGTCGAGTTGTCCTTCTTGCGGTCGGGCTCGGCTATCTGGTTGTGGGCCGGGCCGGCGTACCGCCGAACTCGCCGATCTGGTCGCCGAACTCGACCAGGATCGTGAAGATCTTGTCGGTCTTCTCGCGGCCCAGCTCGACGTACTTGCTGTCGCCCTTCTTGCTCTTGAGCTCGACGACCTGTGAGCCGTCGCGCTTCTTCACCTTGGTCCGGCCGGATATGACCTGGTTCAGGGCCTCTTCGCGCTGAGCCTCCTGAGTCTTGCTCATCGGGCCGTCGAGGTCGTGGTCGGCGTGAGTGTGCTCCGCCGGGTCGTGCCGCTCCACGGACGCCGGCGCGCCTTCGTCGGCCTGAGCCACCGCGAAGGTCGAGAACGTCGCCGCCGCCGTAGCGAGCGCGACGGCTGTTGCCGCCGTTCTGAACGTCCAGGGTCTACTGGTCACTTGCTTCCTCCCCCGCGTCCGGGCACGCGGAAGGGAGGGTCCTGGTCATGGAGGTTCCCGCGAGCGCCTGATCAACGCGTGTAGTCAAGTGACGACATTTGACTAGAGGTTAAGCAGAAAATACAGACCTTGACTTGAACAGGTCAATTGCACTATGCGGAGTCGATGTTCGTTTAGCGAACAACAACCCTTTCGGCAACGGCGCGTGCCGCCGTCCACTTGCTGGACGAGATGACTCCGTGCGCCCCCCGTGCACCGGCACTGTTGGTTAGGTCACGCTTACGGTTTGTTCCTCTCGGGCATGCACGCGGTTAGAGTCGGATGGCGGAACGCCCGGACGTCGGCGGAAAGCCAGGCCGAGACCCCCGTGCACCCCTGATTCCGAGGACACGATGATCATGCCTCGTCCGACTGCCGCACAGCTCGCCTACGGCTCGTGCACCGTGATCTTCTCGACGCTCGCCATGCTGCTGCTGTCGCAGACGAGTTCGGGTGCGGGGATCGCGGTCATCGCCGTCGCGGCGCTCCTGCTCGGGCTCCTGGTCGCCATGACGGTGCCCATGCCCAAGAAGCCCCGCGTGGTGGCGGTGCGCAAGCCCGCCCGCGCCCGCGCCGACCGGGAACAGGCGGAGGAACCCGTACTGACCCAGTCCTGACCCTGACCCTCAGGTGCCGGTGCTGACCACGACCGTCTTCGCCGCCTTGTCGTGCAGGCCCTGTTTGTAGGGCTTGTCGAAGAAGCTCCAGCCACCGGCGATGACGGTCCAGAGGCAGGCACAGCAGAACGCGAACGGGATCCACAGCACCGCGGCCCGGATCAGCGAGGTCTGCACGGACGGTGTGGCGCCGTTGTCGAGGTTCGCCGTCCGCATGTTGAGCAGCTTCTTGCCGAGCGTCTGCCCCGTCCTGGCGGTCATGACGGTGTCGTAGCCGATGAACAGCACGGCCGCGACCAGCGACTGCACGAAGGACTTGCTGTACTCCACCTTGTCGGTGTCCACGTCGTACTCGGTGACGCCGAAGCCCCAGGTGAGCAGCCAGACGACGACGCCCACCAGGATCATGTCGATGATGCGGGCCAGCGTGCGCTTGCCGCTGTCGGCGAGCGGCGGCATTCCGGCGAGCGGGTCCGCGGGCTGACCTCCGCCGCCGAACGGGTCACCGCCGTAGGGGCCGCCGCCGTAGGAGGGCGGGGGTTGGCCGCCGTACGGTGGCTGCTCACCGTACGGCGAACCCGAGCCCTCGGGCGGCGGGGGCTGTTTCCTGAACGGATCGTCTTCCGGGGGTTGCTGACCGGAGCCGGGAGGCGGTTCGCTGCTCATGGCCCGAGTCGACCGCGAACCGTCCGGCTCCGCATCCGGCGCGGGGCCGTCCGGGGTACGAAATCTTCCGGGCCGTTCGCCGTACGCGGTCAGCCCGCGACGAACGTACGCGCCGCCTTGTCGTGCCAGCACTGGTGCCAGGGCCGGTCGAACACGCACCACAGCACGCCGACGACGCCGACGACGAGCAGGCCGGGGATGCTGTAGACGAGCCAGCGCTTCAGGGCCGCGCCGAACACCGGGGGTTCGTGGGCCTCGATGTCCCGCACCTCCAGGCCGAGCAGCTTCTTGCCCAGCGTGCGGCCCCACTTGGCCGTGGGCAGCACCTCGTAGGCGACGCCGAACAGGAGCAGGACGGCCAGGATGATGCCGAGATACGCCGAAGTGGTGCCGTCCAGCAGCCAGACGGTGACCGTCTCGCCGGAGAGCTTGGCGGCGTCGATCTTCTCGTTGACGTGGTCGATCGCCTTGGTGCCGAGCGGTACGGCGGCCACGGCGGTGACGGCGCCCAGCACGACGGTGTCCAGCAGCCGCGCGGCCAGGCGCTTGCCCATGCCCGCGGGGCGGGCGGCGGCCTGACGCATGGCGGCCGCCTGGAACGGGTCCAGGGTCGGGGGCTTCCACGGGGCGACCGGCTGGTCGTCCTCGGGGCCCGCGAGCCGGTGGACCTGCTGCGCCCAGGAGGACTGGCCGCCGCCGGGGCCCGCCGACATGGGCGCGCCGGAGGCGGCTGCCGCGGGCTGCGGGCCGCCCGACTGCTGGGGGATGCTCGGGGCGGCCTGCTGGGCCTGCTGCGGGCCGGAGAGAGCCGTGGGAGCGGCGCCGGCCGCCTGGGCGGCACTCGCGGCCCCCGCGGCCGTCTGAGCCTGTCCGTGGGCCCCTGCGGCCCGCTCCGCGGCGGCCTTCCCGGCGCCGAAGCCGGGGCCCTGCGGGGCACCGGCCGCCGAGGGGCGGTCGGCGTCCGCACGCGCGGCGCCCGGGCCGGCGGACGCGCCCGTGCTTCCGCCCTGCGCCCCGGCCGCCCGGCCCTGCTGCCCCGTGCGCGGGGACACCGCGCGGATGGCCATGGTGCCGTCGGCGGGGGTGGGGCCGGGGATGCCGGGAGTGGCCTGCGCTCCCGCGGCGCCTCCCGCCACGGGCCGGCGGATCATGAACGTGTCCCCGGAGGCGACGCCCCCGGAGTCGGACTCCGGCTCGGCGGGCGGAGCGTGGGCCGCGCGCGGGTCCCTCGGGTCCGGGTCCTGCGGGGCGCCCCAGGAGACACGGTGGTCCTGGTCGCCGCCGAAGCCGGCCTGGTGGGCGGGGTCGGCGCCCCAGGCGGACGCCGGCTCCGGGCGGCTGCCGTGCTGGCCGTGGCCGGGCGCGGGCTCCTCGTCGAAGAAGTGCGGGCCGGTCTCCTCGACCGAGGCGGCCGCGGACCCGTCCGGGTTCGCACCCGGCGGCGGGGCGAGCGGTTCGCCGTCCGTCGGTGCCGGACGGCTGGTGCCCGGCACCCAGGAGGCACCGTTCCAGTACCGGACATATCCAGGAATGGACGGGTCCGGGTAATACCCTTCGCGGGGCCTGTCGTCACCGGGGGCCGGGGTTGGGGCGCTCATGTCCGTCGTCCGGTATCTGCTCGTGGGTCAAATAGGGGCCTCCACATCTATCAGACCGGCGCAACCAGCACCGCCAGTCCCGTAGGACCCACTCCTTTCCGGGCAACCTCGCACACGTACTGCACACGAGCGGAACCTTCCCGGAACCGGGCCGGCAACCAGCCCGCAGCACCCGCCCCACGCCACCCGTTCGGGCACGGCCAGCCAACCCCCGGCCGGGGGTCCGGGGGTCGCCCCCGGGCAGGCAGCGCCAGACCGGCGCGAATTCACCCGAGCGGAACCTTCCCGGCAACCGGCCGGGAAAAAGTTTCGCGAACCCGCGTAATGATCCGCGCCCCTGCTCCCTCTCCACTCGTACGGGCCCGCTCGCAGGGTCCGTGTGAGTCACGAGAGAGGACGTACACGCCATGCATCACACCGTCGTAGAGCGCGAGCTGGAGCTTCGGCTGGTTCTGTCGCCCGAGCGGAGCATCCCGGTTCCGGCGCTGCTGAACTATCACAGCGACGACCCGTTCGCCGTGCACATCGCCTTCCACGTCAACTCCGACCACCCGGTGCACTGGACCTTCTCCCGCGATCTGCTCGTCGAGGGGGTGTTCCGGCCGTGCGGGCACGGGGACGTGCGGGTGTGGCCGACGAAGGTCGACGGCCGGAGCCTCGTGATCATGGGGCTGAGCTCCCCCGACGGGGACGCCCTGCTGCAGGCCCCGGCGGCGCAGGTGTCGGCCTGGCTGGAGCGGACGTTGCGGCTGGTGCCGCCGGGCATGGAGGGCGAGCAGTTGGGGATCGACGACGCGCTCGACCAACTGCTCGCCCAGTGAGGCGTACCGATGAGACGGGAGGGACGAGAGAGACCGGAGGGGCCGGTCAGAACAGCTTGCCCGGGTTCAGGATGCCGAGCGGGTCGAAGACCTGCTTGATCCCGCGCTGCATCTCGACCCCGACCGGGCCGATCTCGCGGGCCAGCCACTCCTTCTTCAGGACGCCCACGCCGTGCTCGCCGGTGATCGTGCCGCCGAGGTCCAGGCCGAGGGCCATGATCTCGTCGAAGGACTCGCGGGCCCGCCGGGACTCGTCGGGGTCGGCCGCGTCGAAGCACACGGTCGGGTGGGTGTTGCCGTCGCCCGCGTGGGCGACGACCCCGATGGTCAGCTGGTGCTTGTCCGCGATGCGTTCCACGCCCTCGATCAGATCGCCCAGCCGGGACCGCGGCACACACACGTCGTCGATCATCGTCACACCCCGCACCGCTTCCAGCGCGGTAAGGGACAACCGGCGGGCCTGGAGGAGGAGTTCGGACTCGGCCGCGTCGTCCGCCGGAACCACCTGGGTGGCGCCGGCCGCCTCGCACAGCGCGCCCACGGCGGCGAGGTCGGCGGCGGGGTCCGGGGTGTCGAAGGCGGCCAGCAGCAGGGCCTCGGTCGCCTCCGGCAGTGCCATCTTCGCGATGTCGTTGACCGCCTTGACCGTCGTACGGTCCATCAGCTCCAGCATCGACGGCACATGCCCGCCCTCCATGATCCGGCACACCGCGTCGCACGCGGCGGCCGCGGAGGCGAACTCGGCGGCGAGCACGAGCTGCTGCGGCGGCTGCGGCTTCAGCGCCAGCACGGCCCGTACGACGATGCCGAGCGAGCCCTCGGAACCGACGAAGAGGCGGGTCAGGTCGTATCCCGCGACTCCCTTGGCCGTACGGCGGCCCGTGGACATCAGGCGCCCGTCGGCGAGGACGACGTCCAGGCCGAGGACGTACTCCGCCGTCACCCCGTACTTCACGCAGCACAGGCCGCCGGAGGCGGTGCCGATGTTGCCGCCGATCGTGCACATCTCCCAGCTGGAGGGGTCCGGCGGGTAGTACAGCCCGAGTTCGTTGACCGCGCGGGAGAGGGTCGCGTTGATGACGCCGGGCTCGACGACGGCGATGCGGTCGACCGGGTTGATCTCCAGGATGCGGTCCATCTTGGTCAGGGACAGCACGACGCAGCCGTCGGAGGCGTTGGCCCCGCCCGACAGGCCCGTGCGGGCGCCCTGCGGGACGACCGGGACGCGCAGCTCGGTGGCGGTGCGCATGACGTGCTGGACCTCTTCGACCGTGCGCGGCAGCACGACCACGGCGGGGGCGCCGGCCGGGCAGAAGCTGGCCATGTCGTTGGCGTAGGACGCCGTGATGTCGGGGTCGGTCAGGACGGCCTCGGCGGGCAGGCCCGCGAGCAGCCGCTCGGTGAGGTCCCCCCGGGCCTGGTCGGGTGCGGCTTCGATACGGCTCATGATCACAGCGTGACACCCGGGGCCATCGGTGTGAACCCCATGTACGGCAGCCGGGGTCAGACGGGTGTGGTCGTCGTATTGACGCCACGTTTCACGCACAGTGAGCGCCATGGAGAACAGCGCCATGCGCAACAGCGCCTCGGAGAGCAGCGCCACGGAGAGCAGCACAGCGGACCACGGCACCTCGCAGGACGGACAGGGCACGCCGGAGCGCCCGCGCGACCGCCGGCGAGTGCTGATCGCCTCGGTGGCGGGATGCGTCGTGCTGGGCGGGGTGCTGACGCTGTTGCCGTGGGGGCCGGGCGGGACGGGTTCACCGGCGCCGGCACCGGGGTCGCAGGCGCTGGCCGCGGTCACGACGGGGGTGACGGCGGCGCTGCCCGATCTGGCGGTGCTGATCGACGAGCGCGAGACCCATCTGCGGAGGCATCCCGAGGACGCCCGGTCGTGGGCGGTGCTGGGGGCCGCGTATGTGGAACAGGGGCGGCGGACCGCGGATCCGGCGTACTACCCGAAGGCCGAGAAGGCGCTGCGTACGTCGCTGCGGGCGCGGGAGACGAACGTCGAGGCGCTGGACGGCATGGCGGCCCTGGCGAACGCGCGGCGGGACTACGGAGCGGCGCGGACGTGGAGCGAGGCGGCGCTGAAGCTGGACGGCAGGCGGTGGACGACATATCCGCTGCTGATCGACGCGCAGACGGGGCTGGGTGACTACAAGGCCGCCAAGCGGACGCTGGACCGGCTGCTGAAGCTGCGCTCGGGACCGGCCGTACAGGCGCGGGCGGCGGCCCTCTACCGGGACCGGGGCTGGCGGGAGGACGCGGCGGCGGCGCTGTCCGACGCGGCGGCGGGCGCCGAGGCCCCGGCCGAGCGGGCGGCGTATCTCGAACGGACCGGGCAACTCGCCTGGGAGCGCGGTGACCTGGAGGTGGCCCTGCGGCACTTCCAGGCGGCGGTGCGCCTCGACCCCGACCAGCGGGCCGCGCTCGCCGGGCAGGGGCGGACGCTGGCGGCACTGGGCCGCTCCACGGAGGCGCTGAACGCCTACCGGGCGGCCCTCGCCAAGCAGCCGCTCCCCGAATACGCCCTGGAACTGGGCGAGTTGTACGAGTCGATGGGGCTGGGGCAGGCGGCGCGCGTGCAGTACGACCTGCTGCGCGAGCGGGCGGCGCGGGCCGCGGCCGGCGGGGTGGACGAGGAGCTGGTGCTGGGCCTCTTCGAGGCGGACCACGGCGACGCGGAGCTGGCGGTACGGCGGCTCAGGACCGAGTGGCGGCGGCAGCCGAGCATCGCGGTGGCCGACGCGCTGGGGTGGGCGCTGCACCGGGCCGGGGAGGACGAGGAGGCGCTGAAGTTCGCCCGCCGGGCGACCGACAAGCACAAGGGGGGCGGGGTGCGCAGCGCGCTGTACGCCTATCACCGGGGGATGATCGAGCGGGAGCTGGAGATGGCGGGGCCCGCGCGGCGGCATCTGGGAGAGGCGCTGCGGATCAATCCGCACTTCTCGCCGACGCGGGTGCCGCTGGCCGAGGAGGCGCTGGAGGAGCTCGGGGAACCGTCGGTGAAGGACGTACCGGACATGGACGCGGACGCGAAGCCGCGGCGGAAGTGAGCCCTACGCCACTGACCTGCGCCTTCCGCCTTCCGCCTTCCGTCTTCCGCCTTCCGTCTTCCGCCCCGTGCCCTACACCACGGCCGTGCCGATCAGCGCGTTGCGCGTCACCAGTCCCGCCAGTTCCTCCTCGCTCATCCCCGCGGTGTCCTCGGGGCGGCGCGGCAGCACCATGTAGCGGGATTCCGCGCTGGAGTCCCAGACCGTGACCTGGGTGTCGGGCGGCAGCTCCACGCCGAACTCGGCGAGGACCGCGCGGGGTTCGCGGACCACGCGGGAGCGGTACGCCTCGGACTTGTACCAGCTGGGCGACGGGCCGAGGAGGCGGAGCGGGTAGCAGGAGCAGAGGGTGCAGACGATGACGTTGTGGGTGGTGGCGGTGTTCTCCACCACCCGCAGCCGCTGGTACGAGCCGTCCATGTGGCCGAGTTCCCGGACGGCAGCCGTTCCGTCGCGCAGCAGACGGGACCTGAACGCCTCGTCGGTCCACGCCCGTGCGACGACGCGCGCCCCGTTCACGGGCGAGGACCCGGCGAGGAACGCGTCGATCACCTCGTCCACCCTCCCGCCGGTGACCAGGCCCTTCTCCTCCAGCAGGGTCTCCAGCCGCCGTACGCGCCGGGCGATCGTCGCGTCGGTGTGGTCACCGCTCATCGGCCGTACCCTCCTCGTCCTCTTCCAAGTAGCTCTCCCACAGGTCCAGTACGACGTGATGGTCGCCCTCGCCCCACAGGTCACGGGCCTCGAAACGGACCGCGTAGATCTGCTCGACGGGCGCGTCGCCACGCCCCCGCGCGCTGATGTCGGGCAGTTCGTCCGGGCCCTCCGGCTCGACGACCACACCGCGCTTGCCGCGCGCGTACCGCGGCAGGCGGGTGTGGTGCGGCGGGTCGTGGTGGAAGGTGCGCACGCGGGTGCCGGGCGGGAAGCGGTCAGTCATCCAGCTCACCCGGTTCGATCACGCCCTTGCGCTCCAGCAGCACGCAGATGGCGGTGAACCAGCGCTCGTAGTACGACGCCGCCAGGTACTCGGCGGGCGGCATCGACTCGATCGCGTCCCGGAACTCGTTGGTGTTGAAGACGCCCTGCGCGCGCAACGTGTTGAAGAGACCGACGACCCGCGCCTCCCAGTCCGCGTGGAACGGCTCGGCGTCGTCGGTCGTGTCGATGGCACCGAACCCCTGCGTACCGCCGACGTCGTTGATCCTGGCCATGGAGTCAGCGTACGGCCGCCTCAGGCCGTCTGCGGCTTGTAGTAGACCGAGAACCTGCGCGCCCCCTCCTGCCCGGACGCCAGCCCCAGACAGAGCCGGGGCTCGGAGCCACGACGGACGGCGAGGCCCTCCGGTTCGCGGTGGTCGAGGGAGTGGCCGGCCTCGGTGCGCTGCCGGTCGAGCAGTCGGCCGGTGCGGCTGTCGAGGCAGGAGAGGTGGACGTTGCCGCGCTTCGCGGGCGGGTTGGTTTTGGCGTCGTAGGCGGTCCCGGCCAGTTGGTAGAGGTGGTCGCCGTGCAGGACGTAGCCCTGGAACGGGACCTTCGGGTCGGGATGCGCGCCGGTCTGCGGGAAGTCGGCGACCGGCGCGGAGTAGTCACGGGCGACGAACGCGTCGAGGTCCCAGATCCGGTAGCGGGGCTTGTCGTCGACGCGGTGGCGGACGGCGATGCGCCGCGAGTCCGGGCAGAGGGACGGCTGGTTGTGGGTGGAGCCCGGGATCGGGTGGCGGACCTTGACGTCCTCGCGCGTGCGGACGGCGCCGTCGGCGAAGCGGAAACGGGTCACGCCCCTGCCGTAGCCGCCCTCGGCGTCGGCCTCGGTCCAGATCCACACGGTGCCGTCGGACGTGTGCTGCACGCCCATGCTGACGCCGTGCCCGAAGCCGCGCAGGTACATGTGGCCCAGGCGCTTGCCCCGGAGGTCGAGCTTGTTGAGGCAGAGATCGCCTGCCGTGGAGCCGCCCCGGGTGAGCTGAAGGACGTAGAGATGCTTGTTCGCCTCGTCGAAGGCGAACGACTGAAGGATCGTCGGCTCCTTGAGCGTGTCCTTCTTCCACAGCCAGCGCTCGGCCGGTGTGGACAGGTCGAAGGGGTCGGCCACTCTTCTCTCCCCGGGTCGTGGGGGGGGGGGGGGGGGGGGGGGGAGGCAAAGGAGGAGGGAAAGGAGAGGGGGGGGGGGTGTTGTTTCCTGTTCTTTGCTCCGCACTCCACACCGCGCAACACACGA
>NZ_JBHVGZ010000003.1:0-15013 GCF_042800355.1 Streptomyces sp. NPDC057623 | reverse complement strand
GTTACTCCTCCGAAAAAACAAGCGGTCGGTGGGGGAGAGAAGGGGGGGTTGGTCCCCCCCTCTTCCCCTCCTGGGGCCTAGGTCCCCACCCCCACCCCCCCACGACCGGAGAGGCCCGAGCGGGCCGTTGTGGTTGCGCTTTCTACGTTGTGCTTGCCACGACTTCACAGGCTTCGCGGAAGCTTCATCCGCGGCGGTTCGACGCGCGGAGGTCGTACGCGCAGGCTTCAGAGGTTCCCGCGCTTGGCCTGCTCCCGCTCGATCGCCTCGAACAGGGCCTTGAAGTTGCCCTTGCCGAAGCCCATGGAGCCGTGGCGTTCGATGATCTCGAAGAAGACCGTCGGACGGTCCTGGACCGGCTTGGTGAAGATCTGCAGCAGATAGCCGTCCTCGTCGCGGTCCGCGAGGATCTTCATCTCGCGCAGGGTCTCGACGGGCACCCGGGTGTCGCCGACCCACTCGCCGAGGGTGTCGTAGTACGAGTCGGGGGTGTCGAGGAACTGGACGCCGGCCGCGCGCATCGTGCGGACCGTCTCCACGATGTCGTTCGTGTTGAGCGCGATGTGCTGGACGCCCGCGCCGCCGTAGAACTCCAGGTACTCGTCGATCTGGGACTTCTTCTTGGCGATGGCGGGCTCGTTGATCGGGAACTTGACCTTGAGCGTGCCGTCGGCCACGACCTTCGACATCAGCGCGCTGTACTCGGTGGCGATGTCGTCGCCCACGAACTCCTTCATGTTCGTGAAGCCCATGACCTTGTTGTAGAAGCCCACCCATTCGTTCATCCGGCCGAGCTCGACGTTGCCGACGCAGTGGTCGATGGCCTGGAAGGTGCGCTGGGCGGGCGGCTCGACCATCGGCTTCGCGCTGACGTAGCCGGGCAGATAGGGGCCGTCGTAGCCGGTGCGCTCGACGAGGGTGTGGCGGGTCTCGCCGTACGTCGCGATGGCGGCCAGGACGACCGTGCCGTGCTCGTCCTTCAGCTCGTACGGCTCGGCGACGGACGTGGCGCCGTGTTCGAGTGCGTACGCGTACGCCCGTCGCGCGTCCGGGACCTCGATCGCGAGGTCGACGACGCCGTCGCCGTGCTCGGCCACGTGCTGGGCGAGGAAGTGGCCCCAGGTGGTGGCGGGCTTGATGACGGAGGTGAGGACGAAACGGGCGGAGCCGTTCTCCAGCACGTAGCTCGCGGTCTCGCGGCTGCCGTTCTCCGGTCCGGAGTAGGCCACGAGGCGCATGCCGAAGGCGGTCGAGTAGTAGTGCGCCGCCTGCTTGGCGTTGCCCACGGCGAAGACGACCGCGTCCATTCCCTTGACCGGGAAGGGGTCGGCCTGCCGGGCGGTGTCGGGAGTGTGGTGTGTGGTCTGCGTCATAGTCGCAGCCTCACTCCGATGCGGCAAGGTGCGCAATAGTTTCGTTTTTGGCTGGGCAATCTGCTCAGTGAGAGGACCGCCTCGACGGGCTTTCTGTACATGATGACCACTCCGGGCGGCGAGGGTCGGCGAGGAGAGGCGGACGGTCGTGGCGATCGATCATCTGGACGGGCGGATCATCCTGCTGCTGGCGCGGGAGCCGCGGATCGGGGTGCTGGAGATGTCCCGGCGGCTGGGCGTGGCCCGCGGGACCGTGCAGGCGCGGCTGGACCGGCTTCAGTCGAACGGAGTCATCCGCGGGTTCGGTCCCGAGGTGGATCCGGCGGCGCTCGGGTATCCGGTCACCGCCTTCGCGACGCTACAGATCCGGCAGGGGCAAGGGGCCGACGTACGGGCGCACTTGGCCACCGTGCCGGAGGTGCTGGAGCTGCACACGACCACCGGCACCGGGGACATGCTGTGCCGCCTCGTGGCGCGTTCCAACGCCGATCTCCAGCGTGTGATCGACCGGGTTGTCGGTTTCGATGGGATCGTCCGGGCCTCCACGGCGATCGTGATGGAGAACCCCGTTCCGCTGCGGATCATCCCGTTGGTGGAACAGGCGGCGGAGGACCGGGCGAACAGCTAGGCCCTGTGGCCCGCGACCTGGTGGGGTGAGTCCGAGTGAGCTTCTGGGAGTACCTGGGCAACCGCCACCAGCAGCTGTTCACCGACGCCTTGCAGCACGCCGCCGCCGTCTTGCAGTGCATGGTCGTGGCGACCCTGCTCGGGGTGCTGATCGGCGTGGTCACCTACCGCAGCGAATGGGCCGGCAATTTCGCCACCCTGTCCACCTCGGGCATTCTGACCATTCCGTCGCTCGCCATGATCGGTCTGCTCATTCCGATCGTGGGGCTGGGCGTGCCGCCCACGGTGATCGCCCTGACGCTGTACGGTCTGCTGCCGATCGTGCGCAACGCGATCGTCGGGCTGCGCGGCGTCGACCCGACCCTGGTGGACGCGGCCCGGGGCATCGGGATGTCCCGCCTCGCGCAGCTGCTGAGGGTGGAGCTGCCGTTGGCGTGGCCGCCCATCCTGACCGGGATCCGGGTCTCCACGCAGATGCTGATGGGTATCGCGGCGATCGCTGCGTACGCCTCCGGCCCCGGCCTCGGCAATGTGATCTTCCGCGGGCTCGCCTCGCTGGGCAGCGCGAACGCGCTCAACCAGGTGCTCGCGGGCACGCTCGGCATCATCGTCCTGGCGCTGCTGTTCGACGCCGCGTACGTCCTGATCGGGCGGCTGACCATCCCCAGGGGGATCCGTGTCCGATAGCGACGACCACGGCGCCTCCATCGAGCTGGAGAACCTGACCAAGCGGTACCCGGGCAGCCCGCAGCCGGCCGTGGACGACGTGAACATGGAGATCAAGGCGGGCGAGGTGGTCATCTTCGTCGGCCCCTCCGGGTGCGGGAAGTCCACGACGCTCAAGATGATCAACCGGCTGATCGAACCGACCGGTGGCCGTATCCGCATCGGCGGCGAGGACGTCACCGACATCGATCCGGTGAAGCTGCGCCGGGGCGTCGGCTACGCGATCCAGTCCGCCGGACTGTTCCCGCACATGACGGTCGCGCAGAACATCGGGCTCGTACCGGGGATGATCGGCTGGTCGAAGACGCGGATCGCGTCACGGGTGGAGGAGCTGCTCGATCTCGTCGGGCTCGACCCCGGCGAGTTCCACGGCCGCTATCCGCGGCAGCTCTCCGGCGGTCAGCAGCAGCGCGTGGGCGTCGCGAGGGCGCTGGCCGCCGATCCGCCCGTCCTGCTGATGGACGAGCCGTTCGGCGCGGTCGACCCGATCACCCGTGATCATCTCCAGGACGAGCTGATCAGGCTCCAGCACGAGCTGCACAAGACGATCGTGTTCGTCACGCACGACTTCGACGAGGCGATCAAGATCGGGGACCGGATCGCCGTTCTGCGCGAACGGTCCCACATCGCTCAGTTCGACACCCCCGAGGCGATCCTCACCAATCCGGCGGACGACTTCGTGTCCGGGTTCGTGGGCGCCGGAGCGGCGCTGAAGAGGCTGAACCTGACCCGCGTACGGGATGTGGAGATCACCGACTATCCGACGGTGACCGTCGACGACCCGCTCCAGGAAATCTTCAACCGGCTCCGCTCCAGCGGCACGAACGAGATCCTGCTGCTGGACAAGCGCGGACGCCCCTACAAGTGGCTCCGGCGCGGTGACCTGATGCGGGCCCGGGGCTCGCTGGCGCGGGCCGGGACGCTGGTGCACGACACGGTGACCCGGGACGCCACGCTGCGGGACGCCCTGGAGGCGGTCCTCATCGACAACGCGGGGCGCGTCGTGGTGACCGGGCGGCGCGGGGAGTACACGGGCGTCGTCGACATGGAGACGCTGATGAACTCCGTGCACGAGCTGCTGGAGGCGGACCGGCTGGAGGCGCTGGAGGCCCAGCACGAGCTGGAGGGGGCGCGGGCGGAGCGGACGCACGCCGAGCAGGAGGGCGGCGACGGAGGGGAGAAGAAGGCGTGAGCAGCCCCGAGGCCCCCCGGACGAGGGCGGCGGCTCCTGCGGAGACCGACACGGCCGGTGCTGACGAGAGACCCGACGACAGCGACGTCGGCGACGTCGGCGACGTCGGCGACGCCCTCTCCCCCGCCGCCCCCATCTCCTCGAAGCCCCCGCGCCGCAAGGTGAGCTGGCAGAAGCTCACCTTCGTGCCCGCCCTGCTGGTGGCGATGCTGCTGGCGACCTGGCTGTGGTTCCAGCAGGCCGACCTGGACGCGGTCTCCGAGAACGCGCTGTCGGGCGGTCAGGTCTCCAAGGCCCTGTGGCAGCACGTCGAACTGACGGTGATCTCCACCTTCTTCGTGCTGGTCATCGCGATCCCGCTGGGGATCCTGCTCACTCGGCGGGCGTTCCGCAAGGCGACGCCGGTGGCCATGGCGTTCGCCAACATGGGCCAGGCGACCCCCGCCATCGGCCTGCTCGCCCTGCTGGTGATCTGGCTCGGCATCGGCCGGAAGGCCGCTCTGATCGGCATGATCGCGTACGCCGTCCTGCCCGTGCTGTCCAACACGATCGCCGGCCTCGAGGCGAACGACCCGACGCTGCTGGAGGCGGCGCGCGGCATCGGCATGTCCGCGACGGGAGTGCTGACGCGGGTGGAACTGCCTCTCGCCGTCCCCCTGATCCTGGCGGGCGTCCGCACGGCTCTGGTCCTGAACGTCGGTACGGCCACCCTGGCGGTCTTCGGCGGGGGCGGCGGCCTGGGCGTACTGATCACGGCCGGTATCACCAACCAGCGCATGCCGGTCCTGGTGCTGGGCTCGGTCCTCACGGTCGCCCTCGCGCTGCTGGTGGACTGGCTGGCCTCGCTGGCGGAGGTGCTGCTGCGGCCGCGGGGGCTGGAGACATGAGGCGTCGGACGCGGGTGCTCCTGGCGGCGGGGCTGGTGGTGGCGGCTGCGGCCTCCGGCTGCGGCCTGACCAGCGGCTCCCCCATGGCGGACGACGTGCGTCCCGGCACGATCGGTCGGGGCGAGCCGCTCAGGGGCGCCGAGCTGACGGTGACGTCGAAGTCGTTCACCGAGCAGCTCATCCTCGGCGCGATCATGGGCATCGCCTTCGAGGCGGCGGGCGCGGAGGTGCTCGACCGCACCGGCATCCAGGGCTCCATCGGCAGCCGCGAGGCGGTGCGGAAGGGGGACGCCGACGCCGGGTACGAGTACACGGGCACCGCCTGGATCACGTACCTGGGCCGCAGCGAGCCCATCGCCGATCCGCACGCGCAGTGGGAGGCGGTGCGCGAGGCGGACGCGAAGAACGGGGTGACCTGGCTGGAGCCGTCCGCGCTGAACAACACCTACGCCCTGGCGATGAACCAGGCGAACCACAAGAAGTACCGCACCAACACCCTGTCCGAGGTCGCCGCGCTGTCGAAGTCCGACCCGGGCGCGGTGACGCTGTGCGTCGAGGTCGAGTTCGCCAACCGCGCGGACGGACTGCCGGGCATGGAGAAGGCGTACGGCATGGACGTGCCGGCGAAGGACGTCACCCAGATGGACACCGGCATCATCTACACCCAGGTCGCCAAGGGCAGCTGCGTCTACGGCGAGGTCTTCACGACGGACGGCCGCATCAAGTCGATGAACCTCGTGGTGATGCAGGACGACAAGAATTTCTTCCCCAACTACAACGCCGCCCCCATGGTCAACTCCAAGGCCCTGAAGAAGTGGCCGGCCATCCCCGAGATCCTCGACCCGATCAGCAGAAAGCTGAACAACTCCGTGGCACAGGACCTGAACGCGAAGGTGGACGTGGACGGGGAGGACCCGCATCAGGTGGCGCTGGACTGGATGAAGGAGGAGGGGTTCGTGCAGTAGCGGGTTCCGAAGAACCTGTTGCAAAGGGTTCTTTGCAAGAATACCTTTGCAAGTATGACGGAGCCTGAACAGCACCAGGTGCACCACCTCGACGCACGCTCCCTGCGCGGGCTCGCCCACCCCCTGCGCATGCAACTGCTCGACGCCCTGCGCTTCGGCGGACCGGCCACCGCCTCCCAACTCGCCGAGAAACTGGGCGAGTCGAGCGGATCCACCAGTTACCACCTACGACAGCTCGCCGCGCACGGCTTCGTCGAGGACGACCCCGAGCGGGGCAAGGGGCGGGAGCGGTGGTGGAAGGCGGCGGTGCAGGGCCTGAAGTTCGACGACGCCCTCCTGCGTGACCCCAGCCCCGATGTACGCGGGGCCGCCGACCTGTATCTCCACGAGGTCGCCACCACGCAGACCCGCGAGCTGTCGACCTGGCTCGGCACGCGAGGGGAGTGGTCGGACGCGTGGACCCGCAGCACGGACATGAGCAGTTGGACGCTCCGTCTGACCCCACGACTCGCCGGCGAACTCGCCCACAAGATGCACGACTTGATCGACAGCTACCGCGATCGGCCAGAGGTCGCGGACGACCCCGAGGCGAGCACCGTTCGCGTGCAGAGCCGCACCTTCCCCATGAGCACGGACTGAGAGGACGAAGCCCGATGCAGCATCCCGAAACCCGCCTCGCCCTGCACCACGCCCGCGCCGCCGACCTCCGCGCCCAGGCCGGCGCCTACCGCCTGGCCCGACCGGCCAAACCCTCGCACGGCCTTCGCACCCGCCTGGGCTGGACGCTGGTGGAGGTCGGCCTCCGCATCGCCACACCCCGGCCGGTACTGGTGCACTAACAGCCCGGAACCGACCCCTTCCCCGACCCCAGTGCCTCCAGTGCGGTGACCGCGCCCTTCAGGGTGGTCACCGGGATGAGCCGTAGGCCCTTCGGTAGTTCGGCCTTGGCGTCGGAGCACTCCGCCTTCGGGACCAGGAAGACCGTCGCCCCGTCCCGCTTGGCGGCCTGGGTCTTCAGGGACACGCCCCCGACGGCGCCGACCTTGCCGGCGGCGTCGATCGTGCCCGTGCCGGCGATGGTGCGGCCGCCGGTGAGGTCGCCGCCCGCGCCGTCGCCGTTGAGCTTGTCGATGATGCCCAGGGAGAAGAGGAGGCCGGCGCTGGGGCCGCCCACGTCCGCGAGGGTCAGGGTGACCTTGATGCCCTTGTCGTCGCGGTCCAGGTAGTTCAGCGCCGCTTCGGTCGCGGCGTCCTGGGACTCCTTCATCTGCTCGGTGTTGTACCGCTCGATCTCCTGGGTGTTCTGCCCGCTCGGATAGACCGAGTCACGCGGCATGACCGCCTCGTCCGTGCGGAACCAGGCGTCGAGCACGTCACCGAACCGCACGTCCGTGTCGGGGGAGGTCGCCTCGATGGTCGTCATGCGCAGCTGACCGCTGGTGTCCCGGGTCGGCGCACCCGAGATCGTGATCACCGGCTCGCCCTTGTTCTCGCCCAGCACGTCCGCCGTCAGACCGGGCTGCGTCAGCGAGAACGGCAGGGGCGCGAAGGCCGCCGTGGCGAGCAGGGCCACGACCGGCAGGGCGCAGACGGCGACGGCCCGGGGGCGCGTGAGACGAGAGAACACGGGATCAATCTAACGTGGTGGCGGATTCCGGCCGGTCGCAGGTCGGAGCTGCCCAGGGTGCCCCATTCAGGTCACGTACAGGTCTCGCCGCCCCTTGGTGAAGCGCCGCAGTGCCTCCGGCAGCGGCTCCACCCCGATGCCCGGCGTCCGCGGGACCGGGAGGTGGCCGTCCACCAGCACGAACGGCTCCGTGATGTCCTCGGCGAAGTAGCGGCTGGAGGCTGACGTGTCCCCTGGGAGCGTGAAGCCCGGCAGGGCCGCGAGCGCCAGGTTCGCAGCGCGCCCGATCCCCGTCTCCAGCATGCCGCCGCACCACACCGGCACCCCGTGCGCGTACGCCACGTCATGCACCCGCCGCGCCTCCAGATAGCCCCCGACCCGCGCCGGCTTCACGTTCACGACCCGGCACGCGTCCATCGCGATCGCGGACGCGGTGTCGCGGGCGTTGTGCAGGGACTCGTCCAGACAGACGGGCGTCGCGACGCGCTGCTGGAGGCGGGCATGGGCGTACAGGTCGTTCTCCGCCAGCGGCTCCTCGATCAGCAGCAGCCCGAACGCGTCGAGGCGCCGCAGATGCTCGGCGTCCGCGAGCGTGTACGCCGTGTTGGCGTCGACCTGGAGCGGCAGGTCCGTCCCGAAGCGCTCCCGCACGGCTCGCACCGGCTCCAGATCCCAGCCCGGCTCGATCTTCAGTTTGATCCGGACGTAGCCCTCGGCGAGATACCGCTCGACGTCGTCCAGCAGTTCGGCGACGCTCTCCCTTATCCCGACCGACACCCCGGCCGGCACCCGCTCCCGCACCGCCCCGAGATACGTCGCCAGCGACATCCCGTACGACCGCAGCTCCGCGTCGAGTACGGCCGTCTCCAGCGCCGCCTTCGCCAGCTCGTGCCCCTTGATCTTCCGCATCGCCGGGGCGAGGTGGGCCGTACAGAGCACGGGCAGCGAGGCGGCGCGCGGCAGCAGGAAGTCGCGCAGCACGATCTCCGCGCCGGCCACGAACTCCGAGCAGTAGAGCGGCTCGGGGTCGGCCGCGAACTCCGACCAGCCCTCGGCCGTGTCCGTGACGACGTGCAGCAGGAAGGTGTCCTTCGTCGTCATCGTGCCGAAGGACGTACGGAAGGGCGTGACCAGGGGGATCGCCACGTGGACGATCTCGACGCGGGCGAGTTTCACGAGGTGGCCTCCGGGCGGGCGAGCGTGTACCAACCGTCCCGGGACATACCCGCCGCGGTGAAGCCGTCGGCGAATGCCTTCGTGAACACCTCGCGCACGGCCCGCCGCCAGTGCAGCGCCAGCTCGGGATCGGCGGCCCGCAGCGCCACGATGTCGTCCGGCACCCGGCACCAGACGTACCGGTCGGCCGCGTCGCGACGAGCGAGGGGGCCGCCGTCGGGGGCCGGGTGCGTGACGGGCGCGGCCTCACGGTCACCGGTGCCGTCGGAGCCGCCGGAGTCGTACGGCTGTCCGGGCTCGATCAGGTCCCAGGCCACCGCCAGCCGGTCGCTCTCGTCGCCGTCGTTCACGCCGTCCGCCATGGGGCCGTAGAAGTCGACGAGGTACTCGGCGCCGACGGCGCCCAGCTTGACGAGGTTGAACCGGGCGTTACGGCCGACCAGCGGGTCGAAGGTCCAGCGCATCGTGCGCGCCCCGAGCTCCACCGCCCAGGCCCGCTGCGCCTGCTTGACCCGCACCCCGAGCCCCTGCTCGGCGGCGGCCATCAGGGAGTACGTCTCCCGCAGCGCGGGCGGCCCGAACACGGCGACGCTCGCGCCGGCCAGCCGCTGCCCGTCGTACGCGGCGTGCACCGCCCCGCCCGCGTGGGCGAGGCTGTGCAGCGTCTCGGGCAGGACGGGCGGCGCGCTGCGGGGCGTGTGCCATACGTCGCTGAAGTAGTCGGCGACGGCGGCGAACCCGGCGACGTCGTGGACGGTGCGGACGGTGAGTGAGGTCATGCTCCGAGTGTCGAGGTGGTGCCGGTTCTTCGCCCAGACCCCGGACAACGCGTCGGCGTCCTTCATGACACCTCGGCGTCCTTCAGGACACGTCAGCGCATCCGCCGCGCTCCCCCGGGCACCTCACCGCAGCGCGTCCGCCACCTCCCTCGCCGCGTCCACGACCCGCGGGCCCACCCGCTCCGGCACCGCGTCGGCCAGCATCACCACGCCCACGCTGCCCTCGACGCCCGTGACGCCGATCAGCGGCGCGGCCGCCCCGCTCGCTCCCGCCTCCAACTCCCCGTGGGTCAGGGTGTATCCGGGGTCGTGCAGCGGCTGGTGCCGGGCGGAGAGGATCGCCCGCCCCGCGGCCCCGCGGTCCAGGGAATGCCGGAATCCGGCCCGATAGGCCACGTGATAGTCCGTCCACGTCGGTTCGACCACGGCGACGGCCAGTGCCTCCGTACCGTCCACCAGTGTCAGATGGGCCGTCGCCCCGATGTCCTCGGCGAGCGAGCGCAGCGCGGGCAGCGCGGCCTCCCGCACCAGCGGATGCACCTGTCGGCCCAGTCGCAGCACGCCCAGCCCGACCCGGGCGCGGCCGCCCAGGTCACGGCGTACGAGTGCGTGCTGTTCAAGCGTGGCGAGGAGCCGGTACACAACGGTCCGGTTCACGCCCAGTTTGTTGGAAAGCTCGGTGACGGTCAGCCCGTGGTCCGTGTCGGCCAGCAGCTTGAGGACGCGCAGTCCCCGGTCGAGCGTCTGAGAGGTCTCCGCGGTCACGACGCCCACTCCTTAGTGGTGAGGTCGGCAGCCCCCTCGCGGCTGATGCGTCACCGAGTCCCGTCAGTGACGCGCTTCAGAGGCCGCCGATCGGCCGGCGGCCCGGGCTGTCCCGAGCCGCGTCGCTTCACGGCTGCGCTCCGCGGCGGCGCTGCCACGGGGCGTGTGCGTAGCGGGACATTAGCGAAGCCGGTTCGCTGAGCGGAAGGCTCCGTCCAGAATCCGGGCAGCGGCCGGTACGGACCACGCCCGTTCGTCCCGATATACGGCGCGGATACGTCCCCAGGGGCGCGGGGCTGTGTCGATATGCGGCTCCGCCGCGCGGGCGCGACAAACCCCCACCGGCCCGCGGTCGAGACACGACAGGCATCCCCAGCCACCGAACCCCCGCCCAGGCACAGCGCCCAGCGTCACCGCATCCGGGTGGCCCACTCCTGCACCTTGGCGATGCGCTGCCGCAACTGCCCAGCCGTGGCCTCGGCGCTCGGCGGTCCCCCGCACACCCGCCGCAGCTCGGTGTGAATGACCCCGTGCGGCTTGCCGCTCTGGTGGACGTAGGCGCTGACCATCGTGTTGAGCTGCTTACGGAGCTCCATCATCTCCTTGTGCGAGACGACGGGCCGCCGTTCGGCGGGCAGCTCCAGCAGGTCGGCCTCGGCGTCCGGCTTCTTGCGGCTGTGCGCGATCTGCCGCGCCTGCCGCTTCTGGAGGAGCATCTGCACCTGATCCGGCTCCAGCAGCCCCGGAATCCCGAGGTAGTCCTGCTCCTCTTCACTCCCCGGGTGGGCCTGCATGCCGAACTCGGCACCGTCGTAGAGCACCCGGTCGAAGACGGCCTCGGACTCCAGCGCCTCGAAGGAGAACTGCTCCTGCTCGCCGGTGTCCTCGTCCTGCTCCTTGTTCGCCTCCTCCATCTCCTTCTCGGATTCGGCGTACGGGTCCTCCTCGCCCTCCTTCTTCGGCTTGTCGAGGGCGTGGTCGCGCTCGACCTCCATCTCGTTGGCGAAGGTGAGGAGGTCGGGGACGGTCGGGAGGAAGACGGAGGCCGTCTCACCACGCCGGCGTGAACGCACGAAACGCCCGACGGCCTGCGCGAAGAAGAGCGGGGTGGAGATGGTGGTGGCGTAGACCCCGACGGCGAGCCGCGGGACGTCGACGCCTTCGGACACCATCCGCACCGCGACCATCCACCGGTCGTTGCTGCCGCTGAAGTCGTCGATCCGCTTGGAGGCGCCGGTGTCGTCGGAGAGGACGAGGGTGGCCTTGCTGCCGGTGATCTCACGGATCAGCTTGGCGTACGCCCGCGCGGAGTCCTGGTCGGAGGCGATGACGAGGGCACCGGCGTCCGGGATGGCCTTCCTGACCTCGGTCAGCCGCTGGTCGGCGGCGCGCAGCACGCTGGGCATCCACTCACCCCGCGGATCCAGGGCCGTACGCCAGGCCTGGCTGATCGCGTCCTTCGTCATGGGCTCGCCGAGCCGGGCGGCGATCTCGTCGCCCGCCTTGGTGCGCCAGCGCATGTTGCCGCTGTAGGAGAGGAAGATGACGGGCCGCACGACATGGTCGGCCAGCGCGTTCCCGTACCCGTAGGTGTAGTCGGCGGCGGACCGCCGGATCCCGTCGTTCCCCTCCTCGTACGTGACGAAGGGAATGGGGTTGGTGTCGGACCGGAAGGGCGTACCGGTGAGCGCGAGCCGCCGGGTGGCGGGCTCGAATGCCTCAAGACAGGCCTCACCCCAGGACTTGGAGTCGCCGGCGTGATGGATCTCGTCGAGGATCACCAGGGTCTTGCGCTGCTCGACCCGGTTGCGGTGGAGCATGGGCCGCACGCCGACACCGGCGTATGTGACGGCGACACCGTGGTAGTCCTTGCCGAGCGGCCCCGCGCTGTACTCGGGATCGAGCTTGATGCCTATCCGCGCCGCCGCCTCCGCCCACTGCTTCTTCAGATGCTCGGTCGGCGCGACCACGGTGACCTGCTGCACGACATGGTGGTGCAGCAGCCAGGACGCCAGAGTGAGGGCGAAGGTCGTCTTGCCGGCGCCGGGCGTGGCGACCGCGAGGAAGTCACGCGGCTGCTCCTGGATGTACTTCTCCATCGCCCCCTGCTGCCAGGCACGCAGCTTGCTGGCGGTGCCCCAGGGGGCACGGCCGGGGAAGGCGGGGGACAGGTGGTGCGAGGAGGAGGCGGCGGTGGTAGTCACGGTCTCCGTAAGGGGTCGGGCTCGGCTACGTATGACAACCGGGCCACCCTACCGGCGCCCCACCGGTGCCCAGGCGCGGACCAGGCCGGGTCACGCACGGGTGGGACCGACGTCACACGAGGCCGCGCCTTTCAGCCCGTCCGGCACTTGAGGACGAGGCCCTGCGGGCCGAAGCGGGGGTCCAGGGGGCGGCCGCCCCCTCAACTCACCGCTCACGCAACCGCGTGGTCACCCACGCCCCCACCAACGCCACCCCCGCCATCGGCAGGAACACGGCCGCGAACGCCGCCGGATGCGACCCGGCGCCGGACACCCCCGCCGTCCCATGGCTCACCGCGCCACCGCCCAGAGCCGCGAACGCGGCGCCTCCGGCGGCCAGCAGCACGACATTGGACAGCGCGTCCGACATCTGGAGCGCCGCGGAGTTGGTGCCGGCCTCCTCGGGGGCGGAGAGATGGAGCAGCAGCACGCTGGTGGAGGAGATGACCAGCCCCATCCCGAAGCAGCCGAACCCCCACGCCACGGCGACGGTCCAGGCGGGCACGGAGTCGATCAGCACACTCGGCGCGGCGGCGATGGAGGCCGCGACCAGCACCATCCCCAGCGTCATCAGACGTTCCCGATACGGCTCCACCCGCGGCCGCGACTGCAGCCACGATCCCAGCGCCCACGTCCCCCCGCCCGCCGCGAGCGAGAACCCGGCCGACGTCGGCGACAGCCCCCGCTGGGTGACCAGCATCAGCGGCACGAAGGACTCGGCCGCGACGAACGACCCCGCAGCGACCCCGCGCAACAGCACCACGGACGGAAGTCCGCGCGCCGCCCGGTACGTACCGCGCGGGAGCAGCCCGAGCACGGCCGGCACGAGGAGCGCGGCGCCGGCGACACCGGGGACGAGGGAGAGCCACCGCAGGTCCTGGGCGGCGTACTGGAGCAGCCCGGCGCCGAGGGAGATACCGAGGGCGAGCCGGATACGACGCCGGTCGAAGGAGGCGGCGCGGGCGGACGGGTCGACCGGCCCTCCCGCCCGCCGTCGTATCTGCGGCAGCGCGAGCGCGAGCGGGAACACCACGAGCACCGGTATCCCGACGAACACCCAGCGCCAGCCCAGGTGCTCGGTCACGGCCCCGGCGGCCAGGGGCCCCACGATCGACGGCACGACCCAACTCGCCGCGAACGCCGCCATGATCGCCGGCCGCAACCGCTCCGGGTAGGCCCGCCCGACGACGACGTACAACGCGACGATCACCAGCCCGCCCCCGAGCCCCTGCACGGCCCGCCCGAGAATGAACAGCCACATGGCCCCGGCGGTCCCGGACAGCAGCAGCCCGGCACCGAAGGCGGCGATCCCCGTGGTCAGCGCCCCGAGCGGCCCCCGCCGGTCCGACCACTGCCCCGCGAGCACCATCCCGAACAGGCTGGTGGTGAAGTACCCCGAGAACGCGAAGGCGTACAGCGACACCCCGTCCAGCTCCCGCGCGGCCACCGGCATGGCCGTCCCGACGGCGGTCGCCTCGAAGGCGATGAGCAGCACGACGGAGACGATCCCGACGCTGAGAGCCCGGTACGCCCGGCTCAGCACGGTCTCCTCGGCCCCGGGTACCAGGGGGGCGGCGTCGGCTCTCTTCGCGACACCGGTGTCACGCGGCTCAAGGACAGTCATGGCCGCCAGCGTAAGGGCCACAACCGCCCTTGACCCCTGTCGGGAGACGGGCCCTGCCCTCGGACCTTGGTCGTACGACCGCCGTGCTTCATGAACGGGGTGTGGCAGTCCCATTGCAGGGTCGAGGGTCCCCTTGTTCCCTTCCCGCACCCGCCTCTACGGTCGAACCATCGATCAAGGCCGTGTGCCCGAGTGGTTCAGGGGCTCGCCTGCAAAGCGAGTTACGTGGGTTCGAATCCCGCCACGGCCTCTTATACGTGGTCTGATCTGCGCAAACGCGGAACAGTCAGCGCCTCCCGGCTCTGTGACTCCTAGTCGTCATGGAGCCGGGTAAGTCGCTTGACGCTCTGGCTCCTCGAACCGAGGGAGCCATAGACCATGGCTGAGGCAGTACAGAGGGGTGCGCGCAAGAGCGCGCTACGCGCTCCTAGGAGAGTCGCCGAGAGCGCGACAGACACAGACACGCGTGCGCACTCAGCGGCGTCCGTACATGCGCTCACGTCGCCCGAGGACGTCAGGGCAGCGCTCATCAGCGAACTCGACTTGCACCTGTCGACCACGACGAACAAGCACGGGCGCCCGTTCCAGCGGAAGACGATCAACGCCTACGTCAACGCGGGCAAGGCACTGAGTGCATGGATCGGCGCATCGCAGCACGTCAACGCGGTGGGTGTGGAAGTCACCTCGTTCACTGACGTGGATGTCTCGACAGCCAACGCGTTCTTCCGCTGGTGGTACCAGACCAAGGACGTACCCAAGAGCCAGGACGGGAAAGGCGGATACACGGGCGGGGTCAACACGACGCAGCGGAACCTCCGTGCGCTGTTCGTCTACCTGGCCGAGGAGTACGACCACCCGAACCCGTACGACGACCCGAAGTTCCACAAGTACGCGGCTCCGCAGCTCGGCAAGCCCAGGACGCTGTCCGAGGAGTTGAGGGGCCTCGCGTTTTCCGGACTGGTGTCTGACCGTTCATTTCACGCGACGGCTCGCAACTTCACATGTTCGGCGTGGACTTCTCGCGGAGGG